>CANJMQ010000177.1 GCA_947475225.1 Bradyrhizobiaceae bacterium | reverse complement strand
TGCTGCCAAGGAAGGTCTCTCTCTGGTGAATGGCACGCAGGCGTCAACCTCGCTCGCCGTGCACGGGCTCTTTGCGGCGGAGGACATGCTGGCGGCGGCACTTGTGGCCGGGGCCCTCAGCCTCGAGGCCACGCAGGGGCATGTGATGGCATTTGACCCACGCCTGCATCGCGCGCGGGGCCAGCCAGGGCAAATGGCCGTTGCATCGTTCTTCCGTTCGCTGGTGGCAGAAAGCGGCATTCGCGATTCCAAGGGGTCCATTGGCCGCCTGCAGGACCCCTATTGCCTGCGCTGTCAGCCCCAGGTGATGGGTGCCTGCCTTGATCAGCTGCGCCATGCTGCGGGGATCATTACCGCCGAGATCAATGGTTGGACCGACAACCCGATGGTGGACCCCGACACGGGAGACATCCTCTACGGCGGCAATTTCCATGCTGAGCCGGTCGGAATGGCCGCCGACGGCATCGCCGTGGCACTCGCCGAGATCGGGGCGATGTCGGAGCGGCGCATCGCCATGCTGACCGATGCCCACCACAGCGGCCTTCCGGCCTTTCTCGTGACCGAGACGGGGCTCGATTCAGGGTTCATGGTGGCGCAGGTCACGGCGGCGGCACTGGCCAGCGAGAACAAGTCGCTCGCCCATCCGGCCAGCGTCGATTCCATTCCCACCACCGCCAACCACGAGGACTTCGTGAGCATGGCGACCTTCGCCGCCCGCCGCCTCGCCGAAATGGCGGACAATGTGGCGGCGATCGTGGCCATCGAACTACTCGCCGCCTGCCAGGGACTGGAGTTCCGCAGGCCGCGCCTCTCGAGCAAGGTGCTCGAAGGCGTTCATGCCCGCATCCGCGAGCGGGTGCCCGCCTACGAGACGGACCGGTTCTTCGCGCCAGACATCGCGGCGGTCAAATCCCTCGTACTTGCGGGCGGACTCACGGACCTGCTGCCGCCCGAACTGGCGCTCACCTTACCCACGCCTCAACAGATGGAGACACCACATGGCCGATTCTGAAATCTTCACGCTTCCCGCCCGCAAGGGCCGCGCCTGCCGGCTGGGCAAGGGCCAGGCGATCAAGATCATCAACACCCATGGCCACCAGGTGGTCGACACCTGGGCCTTCAGCGCCGAGGACCTGCACGAATTTATGTCGATGGAGCACATGCGGCCGACGATCGGCACCATCTTCCCCACCAAGGGCAACGACCTGATCACCAACCGCCGCCGCGCCATCCTGCATTTCGAGGAAGACACCTCGCCCGGCATCCATGACACGCTGCTCGCCGCCTGCGACGACTATCGCTACGGGCTCCTCGGCTGCAAGGAGTTCCATGACAACTGCACCGACAATCTCTATGCTGGCATGCGCCAGATCGGCCTCGAGCCGCCGGAGGTACCCTCACCCCTGAACCTGTGGATGAACATCCCCGTCGACCACCACGGCCGCACGGACTGGGGCGAACCCGTCTCGAAGGCTGGCGACTATGTGGTGCTGCGCGCCACCATGGACTGCATCATCGCCATGTCGGCCTGCCCGCAGGACATACTGCCCATCAACAAGGGCAAGACCGTCGAGGCCCATTACCAGATCCTGTCCTGAGGAGGTCGCCGCCATGATCAGACGCCCCGTCCCGTGGCCCAATGGCGCCAAGGTCGCCGTCGCCATCACCTTCGACATGGATGCGGACAGCCTCGTGCACATCGAGCATCCGACCGACTCGATCACCCGCGTCTCGACGATTTCGATGCTGCAATATGGGCCGCAGGTCGGCGTGCCGCGCATCCTTGAAGCCTACAAGCGCTATGGCCTGAAGCAGACCTTCTTCGTACCGGCCTGGTGCATCGAGCGCTATCCAGACACGGTGGAGGCGATCGCGAAGGACGGGCATGAGGTAGGTTTCCACGGCTACATCCATGAGGCACCGAACAAGCTCTCGCGCGAGGAGGAGCATTACTGGATGCAGCGCTCAATCGCGGTAATCGAGAAGCACACCGGCAAGCGGCCCCGAGGCAACCGCTCACCGCTTTACAATTACTCGATCAATACCACGGACCTGCTGGTAGAGGAGGGATTCCTCTATGATTCATCGCTGATGGGTGACGATGTTCCCTATATCCTCGACAATGGCAAGGGCGAGATCGTCGAACTTCCGTCCAGTTGGGCTTTGGACGACTGGCCGCCCTATGTTCATTCGATCGACCTCAACTACATGTTCCAGGTCATGTCTCCCGACCGAGCGATGGAAACGTTCATGGCCGAGTTCGAGGCGATGCGGAGTTCCGGCGGCGGGCTATGGATCGGCGTCTGGCACCCCTTCGTGAGTGGAAGACTGTCGCGCTGGCTACGCGTTGAGAAGATGATCGAGTACATGCTGAACACGGGGGACGTTTGGTTTGCACGGCTGGAGGACATTGCGGCGCATGTGCAGAAGCTGCGCAAGGAGGGAAGCTATCAGGCTCGCGTTGACAAGCTGCCTTACTACGACAAGCCGCAGATCCCCGTACCGCCGCCATCTACCATGCTGCGCAAGCTCGGCCACTGACAGGGTAGGAGGCAAACCGTGGCGCTGTCACCGGCTGACGTTGCCAAGATCTATGGCGATGTGCCCTCGTTCATGGCCTGTCCTTTCGTCCGCGATATATCCAAGGCGGGTCCTGCCGACGCTGTGGTCATCGGCATGCCCTATGACGGAATTGCCACCTTCCGCGGTGGCGCCACCCGCCGGGCGCCGCAGGAGATCCGCAAATACTCGCTTCTGTTTGGGTCCTACAGCCTCGACTGGGACTTCAATGCTGAAGACCATACAAGGATACTCGATTGCGGTGACGTCGATGTTGTGCCCGGCGATGCGGTGGAAAGCTACCGTCGACTTGAGGCGCGGATGGCGGAAATCCTGAAGCTCGGCGCCGTTCCGATGATGATGGGCGGCGACCACGGCGTCACATACCCCGCTGTGAAGGCAGTTGCGTCCCATGGCAGGAGGCCACTGGGATTCCTGCTCTTCGACACCCATCTCGATCTCTCCGAGAGCTTCAACAATGACCGCCTGACGCGCGCCTCGCCGGTGCTGCGCATCTGCGAGTTGCCGGAGGTGGATCCCCGGCGCGTTGCGATCATCG
>CANJMQ010000176.1 GCA_947475225.1 Bradyrhizobiaceae bacterium | reverse complement strand
GTTGCGGGCGGCGAAGATGCCGGCCATCGAGGAGGAGAAGGTGCCGCGGCTGCCGTCGGTCATGTCGTTGTGGCCGAGCGTGCCGGTGTCGGCGACGATGCACTTCACCTGCTCATAGGGAACGCCCAGCTCTTCCGCGACGCAGAGCGCGAGCGAGGCGCGTGAGCCGCCAACGTCCACCGTGCCAACCGTCAGCGTCACCGAACCGTCAGGCCCGACGTTGATGTCGGTGCAGGTCTGGCCGCCGAAGTTGAACCAGAAGCCGCACGCCATGCCGCGGCCCTGGTTCTTGCCCAGCGGCGCCTTCATGTGCGGGTGCTTCTTGGCGGCTTCCAGCGTGGCGCCGATACCGATCGGACCATAGACCGGGCCGTAGGAAGCCCTGGTCCCCTGCTTGGCCGCATTCTTGATGCGGAAGTCCACCTCGTTCATGCCGATCTTGTGGGCGAGCTCGTCCATGACGCTCTCGACCGCGAAGGCCGCCATGGGGGCGGAGGGCGCGCGATAGGCCGCCGTCTTCGGGCGGTTCACCAGCACTTCATAACCCACGGTGCGGACGTTCTTCAGGTCGTAGCAGGCAAAGGCCGTCATGGCGCCGAGTTCGGCCCACATGCCGTAGTAGGGGCCGCCGGAGAAACGCAGCGTAGCGTCAGCCGCCACGATGGTGCCGTCCTTCTTGGCGCCGATCTTGACGTCGATCGACGTGGCAGAAGTCGGGCCGGAGGCGCGGAACACCTCGTCACGCGTCATGGTGACCTTCACCGGGCGATTGGCCTTGCGCGACAGGGCAAGCGCCACCGGCTCCGTCCACACATGCGTCTTGCCGCCGAAGCCGCCGCCGATTTCCGACGAGGTGACGCGCAGCTTGGACACGTCCATGCCGAGCAGCATGGCGCAGTGGTTGCGGTAGACGAAGTGGCCCTGCGTGCAGACCCAGAGTTCACCCGTGCCATCGGGCGAGACGCTGGCCACGCAGGCATGCGGCTCGATGTAGCCCTGGTGGGTCTGTTCGGTACGGAAGGAGCGGGCGACGATGATGTCGGCGTCCTTGAAGCCCGCGTCCACGTCGCCGTGGCCGAACTCGGTGCGCTTGGCGATGTTCGAGGCCTTCTTGGGCTTCGGCTCCACGCCTTCGGTGAACATCTTGGGGTTCACCAGCGGGGCGTTGGGCTTCACCGCCTCGTCCACGTCGGTGACGTGGGGAAGCGCTTCATACTCCACCTTGATCAGCTTCAGCGCCGCCCTTGCGGTGGGCGCGTCAACGGCGGCGACGGCGGCCACCGCGTGGCCGTCATACTTGGCAACGCCGCGCGCCATGCAGTTTTCGAGGATGTCATACATCGACTGGTCGCCGCCGGTGTGATCCGGAAGGTCGGCCGCGGTGATGACCGCCTTCACGCCCGCCAGCTTCTCAGCCTTGGACGTGTCGATCTTCTTGATCTTCGCGTGCGCGTGCGGGCTGCGCAGCACGAGGCCGATGAGCTGGCCCGGCAGGTTGAAGTCTGCGCCATAGCGCGCACGGCCCGTCACCTTGTCGAGGCCGTCGGGGCGCAAGGGCCTGGTGCCGACGCGCTTGAAGTCGGTCTTGGTGAGAACCGGGTTGTGGATGACGGTGGGGCTCACGTGATTGGGCGCATCCTCAAAGGGATGGGCCGTGTTGCCGTCCGCATACGGGACGGCCGTCATGTTTTCCGAAGGTGCCATTGTCGTTATCCCCTCATTACCTTGGCGGCGTCCTGGACGGCGCGCACGATCTTGTCATAGCCGGTGCAGCGGCAAAGATTGCCAGCCAGACCGAAGCGGATTTCTTCCTCGGTGGGATTCGGGTTGTGTTCCAGCAGCGCCTTGGCGGCCATCAGGAAGCCCGGAGTGCACACGCCGCACTGGAGGGCGGCATGCTCGAGGAACTTGGTCTGCAGCGGATGCAGTTCGGTGCCCGTGGACAGGCCCTCGACCGTCTCGATCTCGCGGCCTTCGGCCTCAACACCGAGGACGAGGCAGGAGCACACGACGCGGCCATCAAGCTGCACCGAGCAGGAGCCGCAGTCACCCGTGCCGCAGCCTTCCTTGGCGCCCGAAAGGCCAAGGCGGTTCCGCAGCACGTCGAGCAGCGACTCATGCGGGTCGCAGGCGAATTCGACGGTGTCGCCATTGATGGTGGTTGTTACGAGAACGGCCATGTTACTTACCTCCTGCGCGCTTGTAGGCGGCCTGCGCGGCACGCTTGGCCAGCACGGCTGCTACCTTGGTGCGGAACTCGATA
Source organism: Bradyrhizobiaceae bacterium (assembly GCA_947475225.1). GTDB lineage: Bacteria > Pseudomonadota > Alphaproteobacteria > Rhizobiales > Aestuariivirgaceae > Aestuariivirga. The sequence goes on along the minus strand of CANJMQ010000176.1, from coordinate 861 downwards.
GTGCCGCGCTTGTCGTCGATGGGGCGGCAGGCGGCGGATGCAGCCTGGCCCAGTTTCTCCAGTGCAGCTTCGTCGAGCTTGCTGCCGATGATCGCCTTGGCGGCGGCGGCAACCAGAATGACGGTCGGGGCAACCGCGCCCAGCGCCACGCGGGCCTCGGTGATGACGCCCTTCTTGTCGAGCCGCAGGTTGACGCCCGCGCTCACCACCGCGATGTCCATCTCGGTGCGCGGAATGAAGCGAAGATAGGCATCGCCCGAACGGTCCTTGCGGGCGGGAAGCTGGATCGCCTCGATGAGTTCGCCCTTCTTCAGGGCATTGCGGCCGGGGCCGACCGCAATCTGCTCCACCGGCAGCTTGCGCTTGCCCTTGGGGCCCTGGATCAGCGCCTTGGCGCCGGCGGCCACGAGGGCCGGAACGCTGTCGGCGGCGGGGGATGCATTGCAGAGGTTGCCCACCACCGTGCAGCGGCTCTGCACCTGCTTGGAGCCGATCAGGCCCGCGGCCTCGACCACGCCCGGCCAGGCCTTGGTGAGCGCCTTGTTCTCGTTCAGCTCGGCGCAGGAGACGGCGGCGCCGATCACGAAGCCCGAGGCGGTCTTCTTGACTTCGCGCATCGGCTTGATGCGCTTGATGTCGACCACGAGATCGGGTTCCACGAACCCGCCCTTCATGCGCACGAGCAGGTCGGAACCTCCTGCGAGCACATAGGCGCTCCCCTTTGCCTTGGCGAGCAGGCCAACCGCCGCCTTGGTCGTTTCTGGTGCTTCATATTGCATGTCACGTCACCTGTTTGGAATTTCGCTGGGCATTTTGGGCCACCCGGACCCTAAAGGTCAACCACCGTGGCGTGTCAGTGCC
>CANJMQ010000175.1 GCA_947475225.1 Bradyrhizobiaceae bacterium | reverse complement strand
GCCAGAACCTTTCATGTCCCCTGCCGCCCGGAAACCCCTTCTCCGGGGTCCGGCTGGTGGCCTAGTCTGATGGACGGTAAACCCCCGGGTGCGGCGCGGCGTACTCATAGATGACAGGCTTCGCTTATGCAATAATGCCCAAAGCATAAAATTGGATTTCAGAATGACCGCCGCTGCCCCCTCCCTCGACCCCTCGGAAGTCGCCAAGTTCTCGGCCATGGCCGCCGAATGGTGGAACCCCAAAGGCAAGTTCGGGGTGTTGCACGTGTTCAACCCGGTCCGGCTGCAGTTCATCAAGGAGCAGGTGACGGCCCGGCTGGCCCGCGACCCGCTTGAGCGCGAGCCCTTCCAGGGCCTGCGCTTCCTTGACATCGGCTGCGGCGGGGGGCTCCTGACCGAGCCCATGTCGAGGCTGGGAGCCTCGATCACCGGGGTCGACCCCTCGGACCGCAACATCAAGACGGCCTCGGTCCACGCCCAGGAGATGGGCCTCGACATCGACTACCGGGTGGGCACGGCGGAAGACCTCGCCGCAGCGGGCGAACAGTTCGACGTGATCCTCAACATGGAGGTGATCGAGCACGTGGCGGACCCGCAAGCCTTCACCCGCACCTGTGCGGCCATGCTGAAGCCGGGCGGGCTGATGTTCGTGGCCACCCTCAACCGGACACTGAAGTCCTTCGGCCTGGCCATCGTCGGTGCCGAATACGTGCTGGGCTGGCTGCCCAAGGGCACCCACCAGTGGGAAAAGTTCATCACCCCTGCCGAGCTCAAGGGCTGGCTTTCCGACAACGGCCTTACCGTGAAAGAGGAACTGGGCGTCACCTACAGCCCGTTCACCCGCGCCTGGAAGGTGAGCCGCGACATGGACGTGAACTACATGCTCGTGGCCCAGAAGGGCTGAGCCCGTGTACCTCGGCATCGACATCGGCACCTCGTCCGTCAAGGCGGTGGTGGTCGACGCGGACCAGCACATCCACGCCGCCGCGACGGCACCGCTTGCCGTGTCGCGCCCGCAGGCACTGTGGTCGGAGCAGAACCCGGAAGACTGGTGGGCGGCTGTCGAACAGGCCATTGCCGAGCTGCGCCACAAGGCGGGCAAGGCGTGGGCCGAGATCAGGGCCATCGGGCTCTCCGGCCAGATGCATGGCGCGGTGCTGCTGGATGAGGCAGGCCTGCCCATCCGCCCCGCCATCCTGCACAATGACGGGCGCTCGCATGCCGAGGCCGCAGATCTCAACAGCAAGCTCCCCGGGATCGGCACAATCGCAGGCGTGCCCGCCATGCCGGGCTTTGCGGCTCCCAAGCTCCTGTGGCTCTCACGCCATGAGCCGGATGTGCTGGAACGCGCCCGGCACCTGCTGCTGCCCAAGGACTATGTGCGGTTCCGGATGACCGGCGGCTTCGCCACCGACATGTGCGATGCCTCGGGAGCACTTCTGCTCGACAATGCGAAACGCCAGTGGTCACCGGAGATTGCCGCCGCGGTGGGCATTGCACTGTCCATGCTGCCAACGCCGCTCGAAGGCTCGGCCGTTTCCGGCCTGCTGCAGGGCGCGGTGGCGAAGGCGTGGGGCCTGCCGCCCGGCACCATCGTCGCCGCCGGTGCGGGCGATGCGGCGGCGGGCGCTGTGGCGAGCGGTGCCGTGAACGAGGGCGACGCCTTCATCTCGCTCGGCACCGCGACGCAGTATTTCGTGGCGCGCGAGAGCTACCACCCTGCCCCCGAACACCTCATCCATACCTTCTGCCATGCCCTTCCCGGCCGCTGGTTCCAGATGGCCGCCCTGCTGAACGGTGCAGGGGCGCTGGCCTGGGCGGCGGAACTTCTTGGACGCGACGATATCGGCAGGCTGCTGGAAGACACCGAGCGCGCCTTCACCGGCCCGTCGCCCGTGCTGTTCCTGCCCTATCTCTCGGGCGAGCGGACGCCGCACAACAATGCCCACGCCAAAGGCGTGCTGTTCGGGCTCACCCCCGCCACCACGCCGGAACAGGTGACGCAGGCCGTGCTGGAAGGGGTAGCACTGTCGCTGGCCGATGCGCAGGGCTACCTCGAGGCGACGGGCCAGCTGCCGGACCGCGTCGCGGTCAACGGCGGCGGATCGAGGAGCCGCTTCTGGATGAGGATCCTGGCCAGCGCGCTGAACAAGACCGTGCTGCTGCAGGAGGGCTCCGAGGCCGGCCCCGCCTTCGGCGCCGCGCGGCTGGCCAGGCTGGCCGCCACGGGCGAGGGTTTCACCCAGGTCTGCGCCAAGCCCGCCATCACCGCCGAGATCGCACCCGACCCGGCCCTCGCCGCGGACTATGCCCGGCGGCTTGAAAAATTCCGTAATCTTTACAAAGCTTTGGCCTCTCTCTTCTAGGCCGGCAGATGGATCGCTCGAAATTTAACCTTATGGGCTGCCGCCCCCTTGACGGAGCGCGCGCTCGGACCTATCTCCTCCCTTAGCTGCTAGCACTCGATCCAACGGAGTGCCAGCAGGGCTGGCCTCCCGCGGGAGTCGGTCAGTTTAAAACCTCAAATAATGTAAATATTACGAGGAGTTAGCCACATGAAATTCCGTCCTCTGCACGACCGCGTTGTTGTCAAGCGCGTCGAGGAAGACACCAAGACCAAGGGCGGCATCATCATTCCGGAGACCGCCCAGGAGAAGCCGATGCAGGGCGAGATCATCGCCGTGGGTCCCGGCGCTCGTGACGAGTCCGGCAAGATCGTTGCCCTCGACGTCAAGAAGGGCGACCGGATCCTGTTCGGCAAGTGGTCGGGCACGGAAGTCAAGATCGACGGTACCGAGTACCTGATCATGAAGGAATCCGACATCATGGGCATCGTCGGCTAAGCCACGAAGCCCTTTTCTGCCCCATAAATCAATCAGTTAAGTTCGAGGTATTCACATGGCTGCCAAAGAAGTCCGTTTTGCCGCCGACGCCCGTGAGCGCATGCTGCGCGGCGTCGACATTCTCGCCAATGCGGTGAAGGTCACGCTGGGTCCGAAGGGCCGCAACGTCGTCATCGACAAGTCGTTCGGCGCTCCGCGCACCACCAAGGACGGCGTCACCGTCGCCAAGGAGATCGAACTCGAGGACAAGTTCGAGAACATGGGCGCCCAGATGGTCCGTGAGGTCGCTTCCAAGACCAACGACCTCGCCGGCGACGGCACCACCACCGCCACCGTGCTGACCCAGGCCATCGTGCGCGAAG
>CANJMQ010000174.1 GCA_947475225.1 Bradyrhizobiaceae bacterium | reverse complement strand
CCTGGCGCGGAAGGTGATGTAATCCCTCTCATGACCGTCATCACGGCGAAGGCCGGGATCCAGCTTCCCTTTCGTCCGCGCGCGCTGAACCAAAGCGGGGCCCCGGCTTTCGCCGGGGTGACGGATAAGAACCGTTACCCGCCCTTCGTCATCACCGCCATGAAGAACCCGTCCGTATCGTGGCGGGCGGGCGTGAGGAGCAGCGTCTCGGCCGAACCATCGGCCGAAACCGGCGCTTCACCGCCGATCATGCGGTCCCAATGCTCTTTGTAAGGAACGATTCGCATCTCCTTGTGAAGACTCAGGAAAGCGGCGATCTGTTCGGTATTCTCTTCCGGCAGTACCGAGCAGGTGATGTAGAGGATCGTGCCGCCCGGCTTCGCCAATTGGAATCCCATTTCAAGGACTTGGGCCTGATCCTTGATTCTTTGTGCGAACTGCTTGGGCGTGAGGCGCCATTTGGCGTCAGGCTTCCTGCGCCAGGAGCCGGAGCCAGAGCATGGCGCGTCGATGACCACGCAGTCGAAGGGGCCTGCGGCTTTAAGCTTGCCCTTGTCCTGGGCTGAGATCACTTCGCAATTGGTGACGCCGGCGCGCGTCAGGCGCTCGAAGATGGGGCGCAGACGGAAGCGGTCGAGGTCGTGGGCGACGAGCCTGCCCTCGTTCTTCATCATGGCGGCGAGCGCCAGCGTCTTGCCGCCCGCACCCGCACAGATGTCGGCGACGCTCATGCCGGGTTGGACACCCGACAGCAAGGCTGCCACCTGCGAGCCGGCATCCTGCACTTCGAACCAGCCCATGCCATGAGCAGGCTCCACCTCGACATTGGCGTTGCGGGTGTCGGGGCCCGGTGCGGCAATGCGCACGGCGAGCGGCGACCACGGACCTTCCGCCGCGCCGAAGCGTTCGAGCGCTGAGAGCACCTGGCCGCGCTCCGCCTTGAGAGAGTTGACTCTCAGGTCAACCGGCGCACGCTGGGCAAGGGCTGCGCCTTCCTCCGCGGCGCGCGGCCCGAAGGCCTTTTCATAGGATGGCGCCAGCCACTCCGGCACGTCGCCCGCCACATGCATCGGCAGACCGGCGGGCAGTTCGCAGGTGAGCGACTTGCGCTCTTCCGCTGTCAGTGCGCCCGGCCCGTGCTGCTCCTCTGCCATGGCGGCGATGGCGTCAACCGAAAGCCCCCAGACATCTCGAAGACCGGCCAGCGCCAGGGCGCGCGGCGCATCGTTTGCCATACGGAACGCCAGTGAGTTACGGCGGCGCAGCGCGTCGTAGACCAGCGTGCCGATGGCGTGGCGGTCAGTGGAACCGGCGAAGCGGTGGGCCTTGCCCCAGTCCTTCAGTGCCTCGGAGGAAGGACGATGTCGCTCGAAAATGTCGGTAAGGACGTCGATTGCAGCAGAGACGCGGCCTGCGAGGCGCATGGTCTAGCCGGTCACATAGAGGCGGATTGCGAACCAGCCCCACATGGTGGCGACGGTGATGAAGCCGAACAGGAAGGCCTGAAAGCGGCGGATCACCACATTGTCACCGGTGTGGATGAGGCTGTGCACGATGCGACTGGCGATGAAGGCCCACGCCAGCGCCACCGTGAATCGGTCCACCTTCACCAGCAGGATGAGCAGCGGCAACAACCCATAGAACAGCATCGGCAGCTGGAACTGGTTATCATAGTTGTTGGAGAGCTTGAGCACCTCGTCCGGCCAGCCCCGGTTGTCGAGCGCCACATCCCTGACCTTGACCTGCCCCGCCCTGGCAGCGCGCACGCGCGCCCGGCCCATGCGGATGCCAAGCGCGGTGATCCACGCGACATGGATGAAGGCAGGAAGAAGAAGCCACTGGACGATGGTCATTCCTAGCCCTGCCGCTGGTAGTTGGGGGCCTCGCGGGTGATCATCACGTCATGCACGTGGCTTTCGCGCATGCCGGCAGAGGTGATGCGGATGAACTGCACGCGCTCGCGCATCTCCGCCAGGTCGGCAGCACCCACATACCCCATTGCCGCACGAAGGCCGCCGACGAGCTGGTGAAGCACCGCGCCCACCGGCCCCTTGTGGGGCACCTGGCCCTCGATCCCTTCCGGCACCAGCTTCAGGCTGTCCTTCACATCCTGCTGGAAATAACGGTCAGCCGAGCCGCGCGCCATGGCACCCACCGAGCCCATGCCACGGTAAGCCTTGTAGCTTCGGCCGTTATAGAGATAGACCTCGCCCGGGCTCTCATCCGTACCGGCCAGCAGCGAGCCGATCATGGCAACTTCCGCACCCGCCGCAAGCGCCTTGGCAAGGTCGCCCGACAGCTTGATGCCGCCGTCGGCGATCACCGGCGTATCCTGCCGTGCACCTTCTTCCGCGCATTCCATGATGGCCGAGAGCTGCGGCACGCCCACGCCCGCGACAACGCGCGTGGTGCAGATGGAGCCGGGGCCGATGCCGATCTTCACCGCATCAGCACCTGCGCCGATCAGCGCCTTCACGGCTTCGGCCGTGGCGACGTTGCCCGCCACGATCTGTACCTTGTTGGACAGCGCCTTGAGGCGCGTGACCTGCTTGATCACGTTCTCGGAATGGCCGTGGGCCGTATCGACCACGATGAGATCAACGCCGGCATCGACGAGCAGGGCAGCGCGTTCGAAGCCCGCGTCGCCCGTGCCGGTGGCGGCACCCACCAGCAAGCGCTCCTGCTCGTCCTTGGCGGCGAGTGGATGGTCGGCGGCCTTTTCCATGTCGTTGACGGTGATGAGTCCCACGCACTTGTAGTCATCGTCGACGACAATGAGCTTCTCGATACGGTATTTGTGCAGAAGGCGGCGGGCTTCCGTGCGGTCCACCCCGGCCTTGACCGTGATCAGGTTCTGGTTGGTCATCAGGTCCGCGACCTTCATGTTGAGGTCGGTGGTGAAGCGGACGTCGCGGTTGGTGATGATGCCGCAGAGCTTGCCGTTGCTGTCGACCACCGGGATGCCGGAGATGCGGTGCTTCTCTTTCAGCGCCTGAACGTCGCCCAGAGTGGCATCGGGCGCGATGGTGATCGGGTTCACCACCATGCCTGATTCGAAGCGCTTCACCTGGCGCACATGCTCGGCCTGCTCATGGGGCTCGAGGTTCTTGTGGATGATGCCGAGGCCCCCGGCCTGCGCCATGGCGATGGCGAGGCGGGCCTCCGTCACCGTGTCCATGGCAGCGGAAATGATGGGAATCGACAGGTTCAGCGTCCTGGTCAGCCGGGTTCCGGTCTTCACCTG
>CANJMQ010000173.1 GCA_947475225.1 Bradyrhizobiaceae bacterium | reverse complement strand
AGGGCAGAAGCCATCACGCGCGGCGTATTCGGCGTGCCCACCGTGGATGCTGGCTCACGCCTGTATTTCGGCAGCGACAGGCTGGGCCTGCTGAATCGTCATATCTCGCGTGGCAAAATCGCACTAGCCCATATCATATGTAACGCCATCAAAGATGAACCCCGGCCCGAAGAGAGGGCCCGAGTAAGGCATCAGCGGGAAGCCAGAAAACTCATATACTTTGGGGTTGGCAATCGTGTCTGGCGACGTGGGCCGCAGTATGTCGCGCGTTCCCCTCTTGAAACTCACGATGCGGCCACCAAACCCTGGTGCCAGCTGAAGAGCGTAAGGCCCTGCCTCCAAGGCAATCATGGGCCCTGTTTGACGAGCTTGGCGAAATCGAGACTTCATAAATCAACCATTTGCCTTGCCTGAGCCGACGTTATTTGAAGGTTAGAAAACCATAAATGTATAGGTAATTCAATACTTAAACGATTATTGAAGACACCGTACTCAACAAGATCTGCCTTCAGCAACTGAGACAGGACGGGGACAGCCGTATCGAAGGCAGGTGCGCCCTGACTCCTGGGGGTCAGCGCCCCCGCCGGGGGCAGCTTCCGTTTACAGGGACCTCGTAAGACTGGGTGTCGCGTTAGCTCGTAAATCTGGGTGTCCCTTGACAGCTGCTGCCGCTGGCATGGCGCTATGTCTCCAAGTGGATGTCGCCGGAGGAGGAGGCTGCGTGGCGACAGGCGGAGAGGCGGGGGCAGGGTGATGAGTGGCTGAAGCAGCTGTACCGGGTGAGGCGGAAAACGCAGACTTGAGGGCGGTGTAAAAGGCTAAGGCCTCCCCTTAGCGCTCCCTGCGCGGAAGTCCTGCGTCTGAACGCGGCACCGTTAAGACCCGACGTCTGCACCACTGCGGCAAGGGCGCACAACATCAAACTGAGATGCGCCAGATCCTCTCTTCGATCGCGCGCCGAAAGACCTCAAATTATCTGACGACGGACAATCATCTCGGGCGCGGGCATCTTGGATTTCTCATATTAGTTTAGACCACCACTTATAAGCCGAGCGTAATGTCTTCGCTGATGTTTGCAAGTCTCCATATCGCATGAAAGCGTTGCCATCCGCGTCATGACAGCGATGGGCTGCCAATGTTTGGATGACTGTTCTCTTTAGGGCAGGAGCATAGACTTCACGTTCATCCGCATTCGCACCAGTTCATATTCGTTCAGTCTGCATGCTGGGAAGTTGTGGGCTGGATTAACTTCAATTAGGCAAGGGTGGAAGGTAGCCTTCCGAGTGCAAGTCTTCCAGAGAGCGCGGGCCTGATCCCTTCTCCTGGTTCACGATCCATGGCCATTCATTGCTGTTCAAGGGGGCCAAAGGTGGCAGGATAAGCTTCATGCCACGGCGCTCAGATTCACTGGCGATCACCTTCCGAGCCCCGCCGTTAAGGAGCTCGTGGCTCATCAGATACTCGTAGTTAAAGAACACCTTACTCAAGGCCCGGTCGTTGATGTATCGAGCGTAGAGCGTGAACATTTGCTCCGGCGTTGTTTGAAAGTCTGTGGTTTCAAACATGAAGAGCTGCCGGTTGATTTTGTCCTCTCCCATGAACTGCGCCATGATAGTGAAGAGAATATTGTTCTGCCGTGTGGGGAACAGTGAGTTGGTCAGGGCATATGTGTGATCCCAGTCAGTGCCCAGCAATGCCTTCCATTCTGCCAGGACTTCGTACCAGTGTGATACCTGAGCCTTTGCCGCGAGCCCTATCAACTTCTCGGCGAAAGGCTCGACGCCCCGGGCAAACTCTTCCACTTCGACATATGTGAACGTGCCATTCTTCAGGCAGGTATCGAGAAACAACTGCACGCGATCAAGCACGGCTCGCACCGCAGATTTTTCGTCCGGTGTACTGGACAGATTGTCGAGACTGTCTCTGGCGGTCTGCACTTGGGTGCGGAACGTGAGCATGGGCGCGACCCACGACTGATTAGCCTTCGGGTCCCTGAGCGCTGGCACGACAAGCCCGTAAGCAGCCAATGAGCTATGAGCTGCAGCCTTGGCAATCTGATAGATCGGCGCCACCGGTGGTGCCTCAAGCGGCGGCTGACCGGGGCGATAAAGAATGAACCGCCCGCCTGAATCACTGAAGAGACCCATGATCAATGGAAAGCGGTTGCGAATGTTCTCCTGGGTAACTGAAAGATCAGAGCTAAAAATTGTCTGCATCGACTTGTTTAATTGGTAGATATTGTCGAAGGCTAGGTGCTCCTTGGTAGGAGGCGGAGCATCGGAGGTAACGAGATCCACAGAGTCAGGCAAGTCCACGGCCATGGCTGGCACGATCAGCAAGACAAGCGCCATTACGACACAAACCACCCAGAACGCAGTATCGAATGCGATTGATCTGCTGACGCGAGCTGTAAACGAGCGCCTGGAATTCATAGACGAAGTGTTCGGAGTCGAACTGGCTATTGCGAGCATGGAAACGTCTCCATTTGAGTTTTGTCTGTCATTCTTGAAGTGCACTTTATTGATCGTTACTGCGGGTATGAGCGCGGCGCTAGCATAGTTGAAGGAGGTTGCAAGCCAGGCTTACACGCCACCATTCCTCGATACCTTTCGCTCATCAGTGGCCGAGCAAATTGAGTGCCGCCTCCATAGGTCCACGATTTACGATGATGAGCCCCGAAAATGGTTGGCTCATATCGAGAACGAGGAACACTCCTCCAGCTACCGCTATCGTGCAGAAGAGCATGAACGAGTTTACTGTGGCGTTGCTGGGTGAGAGCAGCGTGAATACGGCGAACAGTACTGTAAACCAGAACACGACAATGACCACAAAAGCCGTTGGGACATAGGTGTGAGCCTGTGCAACCACATGCCATCTCTGCTCTAGTGCGCCTCCCACCAATTGCATTGCTCGTGGCTTCAATAGTCGTTGGCTTTCATCCTGGGGGTTGAGTCCTCTCAATGAGCTAGCTACAGCCTCCAGTTCAGGAGAGTAGGAAATGGCTGGAATTTCAGCGCCATCTTTTGGCCAGATGCGCTGGATTTCAGCTTCGACGCCACGCTTCAACAGTTCTCGTGTTGGGTTTGCATCAGGCCCGTACTGGTCCAGTATTCGATCAAGATCGATATAGGATGCTGCATTCTCTGTTAGTCCGCCATTCAGTGCATCAAAGTTCTTTGATGCCGAACTGACCATCAGTCCAAGTACCAGTGCCGCAAGCGTGCCAATGACCGCCGACCCCGCCCTGATGGCGTCCTTAGAATCTCCATTCCGATGATATTCTGGGGAATATCTTCGGATAAGAGTTCCAAGCTGAACTCCACAAAACATGCACGCCCAAGCAATCAGAGTGATTTCAATTGAACCCATGAGGGGCGTCCCTTCGGTTGCTGGAAAAGCT
>CANJMQ010000172.1 GCA_947475225.1 Bradyrhizobiaceae bacterium | reverse complement strand
GGCGTTGCTGTTGGTGATGGGGCTGGTGGTGAAGGCCGCGGTGTAGGTCTGGACCTTGACGCTTGCCGTATCCGGCAGGGTGAAGACCGGATTGGAGGCAAGGTTTCCGAGGGCATCCGCGATGCTGCCACCGTTCAGTTGCAGCGGCGAGACGAGCGTGATGCCATTGGCGTCAAAATCCCCCGCCTGCACCGCATAGCCGAAGGTGAGCGCGCTGCTGCCCGAACCTGATGCATAGCTGGCATAGCGCGTGACGCCGCCCACATCGATGGCAATGCGCGGCGTGCCCGTGACGACCACAGGCTCGCTGGTGTTGACGGTGAAGTTGAGCGTGGCGGCGGAGGCCGTGATGCTCGAAAGGCAGAGGGCCGCCATGAGCCACAGCAGATGGCGCAGTCCGGTGAGCCTCGCGAGGAGCACCCTCTGCCAGAGTGCCATGCCGCAGCCGCCGTTGCCGCGATCACCGGGGATGCGCCTGTTCGCCATTGCTGCAAAAACCCGAGCCAGCGTCATGGTGTCCCGTAATAAGTCTTCTGGTTGGCCTGAAGAGATTGCACGCTGCTCGTGCTGAGGGCACTGCCGTAGACAATGACCTCGGACACGCGGCCGTCCCCTTGCTGCCCGGCAGGGTAGTTAGCGTAGACTCCGATGTTGAGACCGCTGGACGATACTGTTGTGCCGTTCTTGGTGTTTTGGCTCGCGCCATTGATATATTGCGTGAGGACATTCAGACCGTTTGTGCAGGTCATGGCACGGTGATCCCGTAGTAGTCGCCCTGACTTCGTTCAAGCGTCTGGCGGTCGCCGTCGGCGATGGATGACGGGAAGAGAATGACCTCGCTGATTTGCCCTTGATAATTTTCGCCAAAACCGAAGATGTCGGAGGCCGCGGCATAGCCATTACCCGACACGAGGAAGCTACCATTGACATAGACGCTGCGGGTGACGGCCGAGGCGGAATTCCGCAAGGAGACGATGGCGGGTGCGCCGACGGGTAAGGTCCAAACCTGCGAAATCCTGTAGGGCGAGGCATAACTACCGACATCGAAATAGAGCGTACCGCCATTATTGTTGTGAGGAATATGAGCAAAAACCCGGTTCGTGTTCAGATTGCTCGCAAGCAGCCGGAAGGTGATGGGATTACTCCTGGTGCGTTCCACCATTGTCATGGACACGGTGAACTCATTCGAGTTTGTAAGGGAATTTGGCGCCGCCATGACCCACCCAGTGGCGAACCTGGTGCCAGGCCTGCTGTTCAACCGTTCAATGACCCCAGACGTGACGAGAGCAGGCTGCGCAGTATTCGTTGCCTGCACGGCGCTGCGCCCGTTGCCGGACTGGTCATACCAGGTGGTGACGAAGCAGGAGGCCGATCCGCAGAAGGAGGTGAGCGCCGCGGTATCGAGGTTGCCGGCCACGGTGACGCCGATGTCCTGCGCAGCACTGTCCGTCGAGCGGCGGACGCGCAGCAGCGGGCCTGAATAGGCGCTCCGCAGGCGGCGCACGGAGAAGGAGGCGGCAGAAGCGGGCAGGCTGTCGAGCACGCCGGTGAAGCTCGGCGTGGACGTGGCCGTCTTCGCAGCACCGGTTCCGCCAGCGGCGGTGGAGACGGTGACCGAGAGCGTGAGCGTGCCCGAGGGCAGTGCCGAGACATCGACGTTGGAGACGGTATGCGTGGCTCCGGAGATGGTGCCGGAGCCGGCGACGGTCCCCGCCCCGCCGCTCGACGAGATGGAATAGGTGAAGGCTGCACCCGTCGGCGCCTTGGCGATGGCGAAGCTTATGGCATTCGCGTTGGCATTGGTGATGGGGCTCGTCGTGAATGACGTGGTGTAGGTCTGCACCTTGAGGGAAGAGGTGGCGGGAAGCGTGAAGGTGAGGACCGATGCGGGATTGCCTGCGACGTCCGCGATGCTGCCGCCGTTGAGATCGACTGGCGAGACGAGCGTGATGCCATTGGCGTCAAAGTCAGCGGCCTGCACCGCATAGCCGAAGGTGAGCGCGCTGCTGCCCGAGCCTGATGCATAGCTGGCATAGCGGGTGACGCCGCCCACATCGATGGCAATGCGCGGCGTGCCCGTGACCACCACAGGCTCGCTGGTGTTGACGGTGAAGCTCAACGTGGCAGCGGAGGCTGGGGAATACGAAAGGCACAGGACGGCCATGAGCCACAGCAGATGGCGCAGTCCGGTGAGCCTCGCGAGGAGCACCATCTGCCAGGGGAACATGTCGCGGCCTCCGCTGCCGCGATCACCGGGGATGCGCCTGTTCGCCATTTCTGCAACACCCCGCGCCAGCGTCATGGTGTGCCGTAATAAGTCTTCTGGTTGGCCTGAAGAGATTGCACGCTGCTCGCGCTGAGGGCGGTGTTGTAGTAGACAATGACCTCGGACACTCGGCCGTCCCATAGCTGGGCATAATAATAATAGCCACCGTATGTGAGCAGGCCTCCGATGTTCAACCCGCTGACCGTTTGCGTTGCGCCATTCCTGGTGTTCTGGCTGGCACCATTGATATATGGCGTCAGAACATTGGAGCCATTTGTGACGGCCATGGTGACCAGAGTGTTGGCTGGAACGTTCACCGTGGGCGTGTTCGGCCAAGTGTCATTCCAGGCGCCGTTTCCTGCCCAGGTTTCGTAGGCACCATTATAGGTACCCAGGACACCGTAAGCATCTTTCGTGCGCCCACCGACGTTGAGGAGCCGCCGATTGTTCGTTGCAGACGCCGTGGACGCACTGCGTGAAGCAACTACCGAAAGCGAATAAGAGGTGGTGAAGGGCGTGGCACTTTCCAGGTTGTAGCTCGTCCCGTCGAAGTAAATCGCGGGCAGTCCACTCTGGGTATCGACGACGCCCGCGTTGACGATGCGTGGCTGCTCTCCTGTTGTCGTCTGCACAGCATCCCGCCCGGCTCCGGTCTGGTCGTACCAGACATTGACATAGCAGGAGGCGCTGCCGCAGAAACTCGTCAGGGTCGTCGTGTCGAGGTTGCCTGCAACGGTGGCGCTGATGTCCTGCTCCGTGTTGTCAGATGACCGGCGCACCCGCAGCAGTGGCCGCAGCAGTGAGCCGGAGTAGGCGTTGCGCAGGCGGCGCACCGAGAAGACCGCAGCTGTGGGCACGCCGTCGAGTGTGCCAGTGAAGGTTGGCGTGGCGGTGGCCGTCTTCGCCGCGCCCGTGCCGCCGGCAGTGGTGGACACGGTGACCGACAGGGTGAGCGTGCCGGACGCGAGATTCGCGACATTGACGCCCAACACGGCGTGGCTGCTGCTGCTGGCGATGGTGCCGGAGCCGGTGACGGAGCCTGAGCCGCCGCTGGAGGTGATGGTATAGCTGAAGGAAGCACCCACCGGCGCCTTGGTGATGGCGAAGCCGACCGCGGTGGCGTTGCTGTTGGTGATGGGGCTGGTGGTGAAGGCCGCGGTGTAGGTCTGGACCTTGACGCTTGCCGTATCCGGCAGGGTGAAG
>CANJMQ010000171.1 GCA_947475225.1 Bradyrhizobiaceae bacterium | reverse complement strand
GCAGACTTGAGGGCGGTGCAAAAGGCTAAGGCCTCTGCTCGGCTCCCAACCTCTTCTTCGGCATAGGCTTTCTCCTTTCCAGGCTATCTTCTCTCAATTCGCCTGGTTCAGAAAATGTCGGTCAGGTCACGTTGACACCACACGCCCTCTGATATATTCACGCCTGCGGTAGATTGTCACATAACAGCAGACATAGCGAAGGAAGCCAATGAACCGCTTGCCCTTTATTGACCGACGGTCGCTGATAAAGACAGCGGCGTCTGGTGCCGCAGCAGCCCTGGTGTTGCCCAGCTTATCGCGGCCTTCTTGGGCCGATGAGACAGCCTTAAGCGTATTTTCTCCTCTCCCCCCCGATCCTGCTCCGCCTGGGGCTGCGAAGTTTTCAGAAGAGGCCTTCGCCGCCTGGCAAAAAGCAAATTCGGCCAAGGTGACTTACGACATGGTCGCGTGGCCGCAACTCCACGACAAAATGGCCACCGCATTCGCATCCGGCGAGCATGTCTGGGATGTGGTCTATATGTCCGGCTGGGTGCCGGAGTTAGCCAAATTCCTAGTTCCGTTCGCCAAGAATTTGCCCAAAGAGCTCATTGACGACCTTCCCAAGTCGAGCTTTTCAACCGTGACCTGGGACGGCCAATCGAGCGGCGTGGTCTTTACGCTGTCACTACTGACCTTGTTCTACAATACCGAGTTGCTGCAGAAGGCCGGCTTCACCGCTCCGCCCAAGACATGGGACGAACTCAAGAACGTCGCAAAGGAATGCACGCGTGACGGCAATTATGGCTGGGTGCTGAACTACGGCGAACCGGCGGGCATTGGTGGCACGGCTTCATACTGGATGTGCTTTCTACAGCAGGCGGGTGGCAAACTGTACAATGAGGATGGTTCGCCCGCATTCAACAGTGATGCGGGAATTCTCGCTCTCCAGATGATGATGGATTTGATGCCCTATTCCGATCCGGGTTCAATCTCCTATGTCGGCATAAACGACGCCACGAACGTAATGACGGCCGGCAAGGCCGCGATGATGATGAATTGGCCATTCATGTGGAAGCCGGCCAATGACCCCGCCTCCTCCAAAATCGTTGGCAAGCTCGCTGGAGCGCTGCTGCCTGCAGGACCTGCGGGATCAGCCTCGATCGACGGCACTGATGCGTGGACGATCACCAAGACCTCGAAGAACCCTGAACTCGCAACAAAGCTCATCGAGTTCTATCTCGACAAGGACGTTCAGAAACGACAGGCAATCGATACGGGCTGGCTGCCCATCCGGCTTTCGGTGCTCAGCGATCCGGACGTGCAGAAGGCACTCCCCAATGCTGCTGTCGTGCTCGAACAGGCAAACCATCCTTATGACAGCTACGTGACCCCGGACTACAACGAGGTCACGGTCGCTCTCGGGACTGAGATAAACAAGGCTCTGGCGGGGAAATCCTCAGCAAAAGATGCAATAGCAGAGGCGGCAAATCTCGTGGCCGCGATCGTCAAGAAGCGCGGCTAAAAAAAACGTGGCCAAAGCCACACGCGCTTTGCCTCTAGGTACGGGGCACCGAACTCGCCATGCGCGTGTGGCACCACTCTTCCTTGCTCCTGCGCTTATCGTTCTTGCACTTCTGCTTGCCTATCCTGTCCTGTATTCGATCTGGCTATCACTGACCGATGCAAGTCTATCGGCCGGCCAGCTCGATACGCCATTCAGTGGTCTTGACAACTATCGGCGGCTGATAGGTGACAAGTCTGTCTTGGCCGCACTTCTCAACACTCTCTATTTCACCGTGGTCGAGGTCATAGGTGTCGTAGTGCTGGGTCTGTTGACGGCGCTTCTCCTCAATCATCCAATGGCTCGCTGGAGTGGATTTCGCGTATTTCTGCTCCTTCCGTGGGCCATTGCACCCGTCGCCAATGCCGTTCTGTGGAAATGGATCTATCATTCAAACTATGGAATTCTGAACAGCCTGCTGCTCCAACTCGGGTTGATTGACCATAACGTCACTTGGCTGGGAGACCCATTTCGGGCACTCAACATGGTGTTGTTGGTGGATATCTGGAAGTCCACTCCGTTTATCGCAATTCTGTTTCTTGCTGCACTCCAGAACATCCCCAAGACACTTTATCGCGCGGCGCGAGTAGACGGCGCATCGACGTTCGAAGCATTTCGCTTCATCACGCTTCCCTCTCTAAACACCGCCATTGCCATTGCTGTGATCCTACAGACGATATGGTCATTGAGGGTGTTCGATTTGATCTTCGTCTTAACCAAGGGCGGCCCTGCCGATGGGACCGTCGTCATGAACTTTCTTGCCTACCGCGTCACTTTCAATTTCCTGAAGTTTGGCTACGGCGCTGCACTGGCAAATATAATCTTCCTCGCGAGCCTGCTGTTGTCGATCATCTACGTTCGCCTCATGAACCCCGGAGCGCCTCGTGGCCGCTAGTCAATCAATCCTGGGAAGGGCAGGGATCGTTCTTGCGCTTGTTGTTTTCGTATTCGCTGCCACAGGACCAATCGTCTGGCTCCTGCTTTCAAGTGTTCTCCAGCAGCAGGCATTGACGTCGATCCCGCCTGATCTTTCGCCTTCATCCTTCACGCTCGCCAATTATCTAGAGGTCTTTAGTTCAGCCGCACAATTGGGCCGAGCCATTATCAATTCTCTCATCGTTGCGACATTTACGACCGCGCTCGCCATTATCCTGGGGGCACCTGCCGCCTATGCGCTGGCACGGCTTGAGATTAAACACGCAGGCACCATCCTCCTCATGGTTCTTGCCGCGCAGATGTTTCCGGCCATCGTTATCGCAATTCCGCTTTTCATTACTGCCTCCAAGTTGGGCCTAATCGACACGAAGCTTCTCCTCATCCTGGTCTATCTCTCCTTCAACCTTCCGATTGTCATTTGGGTGTTGCGCGGATTTTTTATGGGCCTTCCCCTCGGGCTAGAGCGCGCTGCGCGCGTGGATGGCGCCTCGCCACTCCAGACATTCTTGCGGATTGTTCTGCCGATTTCTCTGCCTTCGCTGTTTGCCGCTGCGATTTTCGCCTTTATCGAGGCCTGGAATGAGTTCTTCTTCGCCTTGATTATGACGCGCCAGACTGCCCAGACAGTACCATTGGCCATATCTGCCTTCGCTGGACAGTATCAAACGATGTTCGGGCAGATGATGGCTGCCGCGGCGATCTCCGTGGCACCTATCATCCTGCTGACGATCTTGCTCCGAAATACCATTCTGCGTGGCTTCGCCGACGGAATGCTGAAAGGGTGATCTATGCCAAGCATCGAGCTCATCGACATCAACAA
The DNA here is from genome assembly GCA_947475225.1 of Bradyrhizobiaceae bacterium. Classification (GTDB taxonomy): domain Bacteria; phylum Pseudomonadota; class Alphaproteobacteria; order Rhizobiales; family Aestuariivirgaceae; genus Aestuariivirga. The sequence continues at coordinate 393 of CANJMQ010000171.1, read as the reverse complement.
GTCATATGGCGCGGTCCATGTCTGCAAGGGTATCAATCTCACCATCGCTGATCGCGAGTTTGTCACCCTGCTCGGATCGTCCGGTTGCGGCAAGACAACTACTCTCAATATGATCGCGGGGCTCGACGATCCTACGTCAGGCGACATCCTCATGGACGGACGGCGGGTCAACGACCTTGAACCCGTCGGTCGCGATGTGGCCATGGTCTTTCAAAATTATGCGCTATATCCGCACATGACCGTGGCAGGTAACATGGGTTTCAATCTGCGGCTGCGGAATTTCTCGCCCGCTGAGATTCACGAGCGAGTGGGCGCGGCAGCGTCCGCACTCGACCTCAGCCATGTGCTGGATCGCTACCCCAGCCAGCTATCGGGCGGTCAGCAGCAGCGTGT
>CANJMQ010000170.1 GCA_947475225.1 Bradyrhizobiaceae bacterium | reverse complement strand
GGGCCCCTTCAGGCAAATCTCGAGCTTAGCCGCCCGAAAACCCAGTTTCTGAGCAGCTAGCGCGCGCTCCCGCAACACCCGACCATAGGTTTCGAGGTCGTCGCCTTCAGGCAACAAAGAGGCATAGGGCACGATATGGTGATTGGTGGCACCGCCCATCAGTTGCCAGCACGGCTTGCCTTCAATCTTGCCAACCAGATCCCACAGCGCCATGTCGAGAGCACCGATCGCACAGATGCCAAGGCCCCGCCGGCCGGTCATAGCAGATCCACGGTACATTTTTTCCCACAGACCTTCAACGTCGCGCGGATCCTGACCGATCAGCATTTCAGTCAAACCAAGACCCATGATATGGGTTCCACGAGCCTCGATCATGGCGCGCGCCACCCAGGGGTTGGTGTCGGTCTCGCCGATTCCGACATGGCCGTCGTCAGTATGGATCTTGACGACCAGATTATCCTGTGCGGACGAGCAGGCGTCAGCTCGGAAGTCGGGTACCAGCAGAACAAAACACTCGACCTTTGTAATCTTCATGGCTTCTCTAATCCTCTTCTTGAAAGGCCTGATTCTCTCTCGAGCAAATCCTCAAGCTTGTGATGGCAGCGGATCGCCAGCCCATCCTGCGTTTCGCGCCATGGGGGCGGCATGGTGCCGCATATTCCTGGGATTTCTGCGACACAGCGACCAGCATAAACACAGCCAGTTCCGACATCCACCGACGTGACAGTCCTCTGCCGCGCGGGCTTACGTTTCTTGAGCGGTACCGGCACCGCTTCCAGCAAGGAATGAGTATAGGGGTGATAGGGTGGTGAAAACACTTGTTCGCGTGACCCGATTTCCATCACCTCTCCGCGGAAAAGCACGCAGACTCGGTCGGCCAGCATGCGCACAACGGCCAGATCATGCGAAATGAACAGCATCGCGATTCCAAGTTCTGACTTGAGGCGTTGTAGGAGTTCGAGGATGCTGGCCTGTACCGACACATCGAGCGCTGATAGCACCTCGTCGCAGAGCAGCAGTTCGGGTTGGGCGATGAGAGCACGGGCAATTGCTACGCGCTGACGCTCGCCGCCAGAAAGTTGGTCCGGGTAGCGGCTAGCATAAGCCGCATCGAGGCGAACCTCCGCAAGCGCCGCCGTGATTTGCTCCATAGCACTGTCCGATCTGTCTGGAAAAAAGAAGTCAAGTTGACGACTGAGGCTGCGTCCGATTGTTGCGCGCGGGTTGAGCGACGCGTCAGGATTCTGGAAGATGTACTGAATGAGGCGGCGCTGGGAGGGACTCCGCGCTCTCACGAGAGGGGATAGCTCTGTCTCAGTAAGACGTATATGACCCGCGGTTGGCGCGACCATCCCGGCAATCGCCCGTGCCAAAGTTGACTTGCCGCTGCCCGACTCGCCCACGAGTGCAAAGGTCTCGCCTTTTCTAATAGTGAGAGACACGCTGCCGAGAGCCGTGAAAGCCCGAACACCACGGCCGTACCGAACCATCAGGCTGGCCACTGTCAACAACGAAGGCGCTGCTGAGTGATCTGGCTCGGCTGGCAGATCTTCCACCGCCGGCGCAGCTGCCGGAGGCATTTCTGCCAGTCGCCAGCAAGCCGCCTCATGGCCGTGCCCGGCATGGCGGAGGATTTGGGCTTCATCAAAACAGCGGGTCAGCGCGAAATCACACCGTGGCGCGAAGGGGCAGCCTTTAGGCAGCGCATCACGTTGCAGGAGCCCACGTAAAGGCTTGATGGTCCGACGGTCTTGGTCGAGCCGTGGTAGGGCGGCGATGAGCCCACGGGTGTAGGGATGGCGGGGCTCGGAAAACAGCGGCGCCGTCGGAGCGAGTTCAACCATGTGCCCTGCATACATGACGCCGATGCGATCTGCGATCTGGGACAGAAGGCCAAGATCATGCGTCACATAAAGCATCGACATGTCGAGCCGAGCGCGAAGGTCGACCAACAAGTCAACAATCTGTTCCTGTGTGGTTACATCAAGTCCGGTGGTTGGTTCGTCCAACACCACAAAACTTGGCTCACAGGCAAGCGCCATTGCGATACAAACACGTTGCTGCTGCCCACCAGAGAGCTGGTGCGGATAACGGTTCAGGAACGCTGCGTCGTCAGGCAAGCCAACGAGCCCGAACAACTCCCGCGCACGATCTCCAGTAGGTAGGTCATGGGCGACGAGTATTTCATCAACTTGCACGCCGATACGCATGCCGGGGCTAAGGGCTGTAGTCGGATTCTGTGGCACGAAGCTCACCTTCGCGCCACGCAGGCGGTCGAGGCCAACACGATCAAGCGTCAATACATCGATGCCATTGAGCATAATCTTGCCAGCGTCGGTGCGGAGACCGCCATGACGGAAGCCAAGAAGCTGGAGAGCCACAGTGGACTTGCCGCATCCGGACTCGCCGACCAACCCCAGCACCTCGCCGCGTCGCACTGAAAAACTCACATCCTCGACAACCTGCCGCCAGCCAAGGCCCTGGCGGTACGACACCGAGAGTCCAGAGACCTCGAGAGCGAGCATGGTCATTGCGTTCCCAGCTTCACTGTCCGGCCAAGTACCCTAGCCAGTCCCTCAGTGAACAGGTTCAGTCCTACGACCAGGGATGCGAGTGCGAGACCGGGACCAAGAACTGTCGAGGGACATACAATCAGCAAGGCACGATTTTCACTGATCATGAGACCCCATTCCGGCGTCGGTGGCCGCAATCCGAAACCCAGGAAGCCGAGCGAGCCGATGAGGACCGGCGCATAACCGGCGCGCAAGGCGAACTCGACAAGCAGAACGCCGGTCGCGTTGGGTAACAGTTCCCAACACATGACCGACCACGCTTTCTCGCCCCTGAGCCGCGCCACCGTCACGTAATCGCGAGTGGTGATATCGATGGCGGCGGTCCTCGCCATGCGAGCGATGCGGGGTGCATAGACAAGCGCAACCACCAGCACAAGAAGCACCGGATTTCCGGAGTACTCCGGGCCCGCAGCTGCAATAGCAATCAGAGCGAGGACAAGAAATGGAATGCTAATCAAGGCTTCCAGAACCCGCTGAACGATCTCGTCGATCCAACCGCCCACATAGCCTGACAGAAGCCCGACGATAGCGCCAATCAGCATACCCAGCAGGGTGCCTGCGAGTGAAAGAGAGATGACAATCCAGCTACCGCGGACCACCCTGCTGAAGACGTCACGGCCTAATTGGTCAACGCCGAAAGGATGGGCGAGGCTCATGCCTGAGAGTGGAGGCCCGGCGCCCATTTGGGAATAGCCGTAAGGCGCCCAGAAGGGCCCGGTGACAGCCACCAGCAAGTGGACAACAAGAATGAGACTGCCGATGCGGAAGCTGAGGGGCATCTGCCTCCAAAGCATCAGCCAGTTTCGTCTCATCTGAGACGGGGCAATCAACTCTATGTTGGCTTCACTCATATCTCAAGCCGTCCTGAGTCGTGGATTAAGTAGTATCGCTGCGATATCCGCCAACAGATTGGCCGAAACATAAACCAATGCGGCGATCATCACTGTGGCTTCAATGACCGGCAGATCGCGCAACTGCAGCGAGTCGACGAGCAATGTGCCAAAACCCGGATAGGAGAACACTCTCTCCACCACCACGACCCCACCAATGAGATAGGCGAGGTTCAGCGCCGTAACGTTGAGGGTAGGAACTAGCGCATTGGGCAGCGCATGCCGCAGCAGCACACGCCCGCGCGACAGACCCTTAAGTTC
>CANJMQ010000169.1 GCA_947475225.1 Bradyrhizobiaceae bacterium | reverse complement strand
GCGCCAGCCCCAAAAGGACGCTCGCCCGATAGTGGAACTCGATCGGAGCCCTATTTTGAAGATGTTGAGCTCGGGCGGCAATCCGATCTCAAGAAAGAGTTGACGTCCTTCGGGCCTCACCGACCTGTCGTGTGATTTCGCCTATGTGGCGTCCATCCGTCCCACAACACCCGCCCCACACATTGATGTGAGGAAACCTGAGGGCCAGACCTGCCATCTGAGCGCCCAGTTCCCGGGGGTCGCCGTCTTCGAGGTGACCGAGTTTGCACAGGTCCAGCGTCTCCATGGCCACCGCATTCGGCATGAAGCCGCCAAGCCGCAGCGTCCAGTCGCCAGGTGTGAGGCCGGGTTCAAACTCGGTCGGATGCGTGCAGTTGATCATGTAGTATTTTGGGGTGTTCCCGGTGGCTGCGTCCACGCGCGTGATCGCTTCCTCAAGCGTCTCACCTCCGCGAAGCCGCCCCCGGTTTGAAGCGATGAAGGACACGACGACAGGCATGTCGGCGGATTTCGCGGCCCGCGCCAAGCCGATCGCCTCTTCCACGCTCGAAAAAGTCATCGCCGTGACATGATCAACTCCAGCCTTGCGAAACGTCAGTATCTGCTCTGAATGATAATCCTCGGCCTCTGCTGCATTGGGGGTGCGACCGACATTATAGGCATCGCCCTGCGGGCCGATCGCCCCACCAATCAACATCGGCGTCTCGGGGCTGGCATACTCCCGGACAAAGTCCCGATAGAACTCGACGCCACGTATGTTTATCTCTTCCAGCCCTTCCCTTGAATAGCCCGTGAGATCACCCCAGTCCCTGCTGGCGCGATAATGCAGACCCTCATTGATCACACCGAATTCGTTCGCAACGGCGGCCTCGACAATCCTGCGGTGATAATCTCGCAGGCATGACAAACCTCTTGCATCATTCAGCAACTCGAATCCGCAAAAGTGACGAAGCTCGAAACCATCGACATACTGCATCCATGTCTCGAAGCCGCCACCGGTCGTCATCAACTTGCCGCGCATATCCGGACGTTCTGCCTTTGCCATTGTGCCCTCCCCCAAATTACCCCCGCAGATCGGACCGTATGCCGAAACATTCAATTCAAACTCAGGAAACTGCAAGTGGGATTCTCACAGGCAGCAGGGGCGTCGAACATGATCTGTCTGATTGTGAGGAATGCCTCCTCCAGCCAGCTAATCAAGCCAACGCGATTCCTAAACGAACTTCATCGACTTGAGCCTGGTTGCGGCTTTGACTTCGCCGGCAGTGAGTGAGAAAACCTAAGTCTGCCTGACCATTCGCAAACAGGAGGGATTAAGAGTGACACAGGAGCATGCGCAAACAGAGGGCGGCTATCCGAAGCCTGGCAAGTTGGAAATGATTTGGGGCGAAGGGTTCATGTCACCGGGCGGTCCTGACGAAGTTGTGCGGATCATCGCGGATCACGACCTCTCCGGCTGTTCCGTTCTCGATATTGGGTCAGGCCTCGGCGGTGCGGCCATTGTTCTGCATCAACGGTGTGGCGCTGCATCTGTCACGGGTTTCGACGTGCAAGCTCTCCTGGTTGACAGTGCCCGCGAAAGGGCGCGAGCTCTTGGTCTTACTGATCGCTTGCGGTTTGTTCTTGGCACGCCAGGTCCCCTGCCATTTGAGAGTTCGAGCTTTGATGCCGTGTTCAGCAAGGATGCAATCATTCACGTTGCTGACAAGAGTGCGATCTACGGCGAAATGGCACGGCTGCTGCGCCCCGAAGGCCGCATCTTCATTGGCGATTGGTTGACGTCAGATGGACGCGGACACGGGCCGCTTATGGATCGGTTCATGGAACTCGCCGGCCACGATTTCCATTTGGCTTCGCTTGCGGAGGTCGGAGCGATCGTCAGCGCGACAGGATTTACTGATGTGGAGCTGATCGATCGCGGAGACTGGTATCTCGTTGAAGCAATCGCTGAAAGGGAGAGGCTGCGAGGCGAACTGGGAAAGGCATTCGAGAATCGTTGGGGATTCGACGCCTACAGGGATGAACTGAATTTTTGGGAAACACTCGTCGAGGCCGTTGCGGAAGGCGTCGTTCGTCCTGGCCATGTTCGCGCACGGAAGCGTTTCTGACGGCAGCACGTTTGAGACCATCCGGGGACTGAGGAAGGGAGGATTTCTGGCTCATCGTAGGTTTTGGTAAAGCGGGCCCACCAGGCAGCTGAAAAGGCCGCCGCAGGAGCGACGTCGAAGCATTCGAACGTCAGTCTCAAACTTGACGGCTAGATTTATTTTTTATCGCACCATTTCAATAAGATAGAAGTTCGCATCTTCATTCCGCATGGTGCGCCATCAATGCCGGTGCTTCATCTTTTTACTTGTTCGGATACACAAGCTCTTTACGAGCCTGCTTAAGCAGCAACGCAACGGTTGAACGGGATGCCTTCATCTCTCCAGTGAACTCACCGTAACGATAGTTGCCGTTCCGCTTTCCTTTTGGTGCCCCACCACCGGCACCGTGGAAGCGGCACACGGCCAAGCCGTTGACAGCAGGTGCTTGGTAGGGCTCGTGTGTCCGTTTTGAGGTCGCTCGGCATCTAGGGCTCTTTTGGAAGGGGTAGACTGCGTTCATGGGGTTGTGTCCTTGTTTCTTGCTGGCCCCCTGTTGACGTTGCCGACGATAGCCTGGCCGCCGTCATCGACCTGAACTTGCTCAACGTTGATCGTTTGCTCCCCGCTCGACCGATACCGCTTCAAGGCCTCCAGCTGGGTCGCAAAGGTCTTGGCGAGCTTGTTGAAGGCATTGCTGGCTGAGTCCTGCTGGACAGTGTCGGCCTGGGCCACCCTCGCGCCCTTTCAGTATATCGCAAAGACCTTTTGAGTGTTTTAGTCTAACTCTAGTGACAACGAAGTCTATGAAGCTCTGCGTCTACGGCTTTCTTTGAGAGGTTAACTCCCTCAACGAAAAGTTTGGTTGTGAGGCTTCCGTGGGGAGGATAGAAAACCGTAATCACACCCATTCGGTCCAGAGGTCCTGCAACGCTCTGTCCCGCCCATGGCGGCCAGCCGCCCATCCACGTACCAATGACATAGCCCTGGGGAGTTTCTATTACCATTTTGGGGCAGGAATCGGAGTAGACGGTTCCGTAAATGGTGCCTTCATCCACGAAGGTTGCAGCGTATGTTTCGCATTCAGCTTCAGTGGGAAAGAACCAATATGTTGAATTGTCTATCATCATCATTATTCTTTCACCGTCCTTTACAATGGAGACACTATTGCCGTTGTCTCTAAAATGTTGGTAGGCCTGTGAAGGTAGAGTATCATTCGAGCAGGTCAGGTGCTTCACTGCGTGCCACCAAACCCCATCACTCGGTGCCGCTGAGCTGTCATTGAACTTCAATTGGTCAGCGTTTTGATTAGTGATAGGGCTGCCATCTGTCTCTGCGGACTCAACGCGCTTCTTGCTGACCTCAATGGTCGGATAGCAGATTTCTAAGGTTTTAGGTAAACCGTAAACCTTTCCATCGGAATACTTGCAGCGGTGGTACTGTCCTTGCACCCCTAAGTCTTGAAGCAAGGTTAGGGACTCAGCAGAGGCGATAGTCCCAATGCAGATGAGTACTGCCGTTGCGCACATCGCTGTCCAAAGAGTTTCCTGATTACGCATGAACTTCAGCCAACTTTAGCAGGCGATACGGCATTGGAGGGGTTCGTACCGCGGCCCACGAGAGGCGCGGGATCATGGCGGCGAGATCGTATCTCCGGTTGAAGCGGTATTCGAATTCGGCGAGATATCGCGG
>CANJMQ010000168.1 GCA_947475225.1 Bradyrhizobiaceae bacterium | reverse complement strand
TTCAACCTACGTTTTCCTTCGTGAGCAGCGAATGCGCCCTTTCGGGCTACTGCGATTTCGTCACAACACGGAGTTCACATCGGTCGAGAGGGTGTCAGCTTATGCGTTCCACCACAATCTGGGAGAACTTATATATGAACTACCGTGTGTTTACATATGACGCACGATTTCGTGCTGAAAAGCGGAAGCGGTTATTAGGGTTATTGCTGGCTAGTTAGGGTAAATACTGCTTGGGTTAATGCGTGTACGCATGAGCTTTCGGTATCGTTGATTTCACGTAGCGAGTGACTGCAAATGCAACGCCTGATGAGTCACTGCGCGTTTACCCTGGCGACTTCACTATAGTAAATCTAACAGGCGGTCGCTGCGGCGCTCTCTGCACGATGCATTCATCATGTTCGAATGATGAGGCGATGAACTGCGTGCTGAGAGGAAAAAAGCACAGGTCGCACGGCAATGCTGCTCTGGCTTCTTTCCGAAGAACGCAGAGCAGTGACCAGACGGAATGGTAAACGCCGCCCTCGGTCCTGTGGTCCATTGTCCGCTGCGTGCTTAAGAAAATGGAGACTCATTGTGGAATGCCATAGTTGATGTTTCGTTCAACTGACGTTCCGCACGGGCTGCGATGGTAAATGGCTGGAGCGGCGCCTCATGCGCGGCGATGCGATGCCGCGAGGGACCTGCAGCAGGCTTGTAGCGGCGGAGCAGGCTTAATGGACGAGGTTAAGGAAGCGGGCGCACTGCCGGCGCGACGTTAATCCTGCTGCTTCATCGCAGGCTGCTGTTTGGCGATCGGCCCTCACGCGGCTGCCTGGCGCTGCCGGAACAGATGTGAGGGTGGTGGCGGCGCGCGTCAGTGTCGGCGGCGCGGTGCCTGCTGGGCCTTGCCACGCAGCATGTCATGCAGCATCGCGATGATCCGCGCGGCATCCGGGCTGGCAATGGAGTAGTAAATGCTGCGGCCGTCCCGGCGGGCGGTGACTATGCCATCGAGGCGGAGGCGGGCCAGTTGCTGGGATACGGACGCCTGCGGCATGCCCATTGCCTCTTCGATTTCGGATACCGACTTCTCAGCGTCGGCGATCAGGCAAAGGATCAGCAGGCGGCCCTCATGCGACAGTGCCTTGAGCATGTCGGTGGCCTTGCGCGCCTTGGCAATCAGGCTCTTGCGGTCTTTGGCGGACGCAGTGGAAAAATCGAGAATGCTCATGCTCTCACGCGAGTGTTGAACGAGTGGTGGCTCTGTAAGTATGTTTTACAACACCTAGGGTGGCTGGGACTGGAGCCGGGCGAATCGGCATCAGGCCCCGCCCGAGGGTGGCTGGCGATGCCTCTATTAGATGAAGGAATGGGTGATTGTAAACATTTGCGCAGTCTGCCGAGGGAAAAGCGGGCGCAGCAAAGCTGCGCCCGCCCTTCATCTCCGGTCAATCGAAGGGGCTGTTGCAGCGGTGCCGCCGCCCGTCATAGCCCGTGTAGGTATTGGTCCGTGGGTTGTAGCTGCGATACCGGCCCATGCACCAGCTGACATGGCGTGAAACATTGTCGCCACCATTGTAGCCGCCGCCATCGTAGCCGTAGTTGTCGCCAATCTGCAGGCTCCAGGCATTGCTCCACCACGGCCACGGATACCAGAAGCCACTGTAAAAGTAGTTGTAGCCCGGATAGCGGTAGCGGTAGCGCGGGCCGTACCAGCGGCCATTCCGGTACCAGTTGTTGCCGTTCCAGTTGTTGCCATGCCAACCGTTCCAGGCCCCGCCGCGCCACCTGCCGTGGTAGGCTTGACCACCGTGGTACCGGTTGCCACCGGGGCCATGCCATTGACCACCACCTGGTGGTCCACGCCACACGCCGCCCGGGCCGCCGCCCCAGCCGCCCATGCCGCCACCCATGCCGCCACCCATTCCGCCCATGGGCGGAATCCAGATCATGCCGCCGCCGCCACCTGCCGTGGCGGGCAGGCTTGTCAGCAAGGTTGCAGCCGCAAGCATGCCTGCTGCCAGCAGGCCAAAACCAAATTTCTTCATTGCGTTTGAAACTCCCAGAAGGCGCCCCACTTGCCCCAACAGGCTCTCGGCAACCCAGATGCGTGGACGTCGGTGACACCGCCTTCTGGTCAAGCTCAACCACGCACAGGAAAAGGTTGCCGATCGTCCCTTTCGATTCAGAACGTGGCGGAATCTTGATGAAGGAAAAAATAATTGCGGTTACCCGCCACTGCATGGGACTATCGACAGGCGAGCCGGCTTTTGCTCTTATCGTCAGATGCGCATCGATCATCTCGTCTGGTACAATGCCGATCTCGCAGTGGGCCGCCGTCACTTCGCGGCGGCTCTCGATGCTGAGCCGATGTATGGTGGCGCGCATCCGGGCGAAGGGACTGCCAATGCCGTGCTGTCTCTCGGCCCTGAAACCTATCTCGAAATCCTGGGGCGTGACGTGGCGCAGGGTGACGCGAGCCTCGCTCCCGAGGTTGCAGCACTGCAGGGCCCGGGCCTCTATCACTGGGCCGTGGGGAGCAGCGATCTCGCCGCGCTGTCACGGCGCGCTGCCGCCGCCGGCCTCAAGAGCGGGGACCTGGTTCCCGGCGGCCGTGTGAAGCCTGATGGCAAGCGGCTCGACTGGCTGTGCTGGGGCCTCGACGGCCACGGCTTCGGCGCGCTCGTTCCCTTCTTCATCGACTGGCGTGGCAGTGAGCACCCGGCACTCGCCGCGCCGCGCGGCGGGCGCGTCGCGGGCTTCGAGGTTCACACTCCGCAGCGCGACCAGCTGCAGGCCATCTTCGATATTCTCGACATCGACATTCCGGTCATCGCCGCTGCCGCGCCGCAGGTGGTGGCAACTCTCGAAAGTGGCAAGGGCCAGATGACGCTCACGTCCTTCACGCCACTGCCGCGTGGTTATGTGATCTGAGGGGGCGGCGATGCGGCTGGCGGGAAAACGGGTAATTATCACCGGGGGTTCAACGGGGATCGGGGCAGCCGTGGCACGGCGCTTCCTTGCCGAGGGAGCGAAGGTCGCGGTGTGGTGCCGCAACCCGGCAAATGCCAAGGCCATTGCCACCGAGCTTCCCGATCTCAGCGTGGTGGCGGCAGTGGACGTTGCGGATGCCGAGGGCGTGGACCGTGCCTTTGCGCAATCGCTGGAAGGGCTTGGCGGGCTTGACGTGCTGATCTGCAATGCCGGGATTTCCATCCGCCACGGCTTCGTGGACATTCCGCGCGAGGACTTCGACCGGGTGATGCGCGTCAACGTGCATGGCGTGTTCTACGTGAGCCAGCTCGCAGCGCGCCACATGCTGGGCCAGGAGACGGGCGGCGCCATCCTGATGACGGCATCCACCTCCGCGGTCACCGCCTATCGCCACTATGCCGACTACAACGCCTCGAAGGGGGCCCTCGTCGCCATGATGCGCAGCATGGCCATCGAGCTGGCACCCAAGATCCGCGTCAACGCCGTGAACCCCGGCTACACCATGACGCCGATGCAGGAGGCCGAATACTCGCCCGAGATGCTGGCAGAGGTGAATGGCATCATCCCCATGAAGCGCCATGCCCGGCCGGAGGAACTTGCCTCGCTCTATGTCTACCTCGCCTCCGATGAGGCGGCCTACGCCTCTGGCGCGGTTTTCACGCTCGACGGAGCCGAGAGCGCGGCGTCGGGTGCTGCCTATCTCTAGCAAGAATCCGCCGCTTGGTAGCGCACCGCCCCGCGCCCCGCAAGTTTTTCGGCACAGTTCTCCGCGTCACTTGGCAAATGTTGGGGGGAGACTGGGTCAAAACCCACAATTGATCCGACATCCACCGGATGACCGGCCTGTTAGGTGGA
>CANJMQ010000167.1 GCA_947475225.1 Bradyrhizobiaceae bacterium | reverse complement strand
TGGGCGAACGGTGAGGGGAACAAAGACGCGGATTGTACGATCAGTCATGATGCGGCCCCATGGACCGCTCCCGCCATCAGGTCATGGGCGAGGGTCCCAAGCCCGTCATGGCGCAAATCGATCGCCATGCCGTCTGCACCCACGGTGACTCTGGCCACGAGAAGCCTGACGACGCGGGCGCGTTCGGCTGGAAACAGCACGTTCCAAAGCCCATTGAACTTCCGCAGTGCCGCCAGCAACTCGCGCTGGTCGCAGGGGATGTTCTCCCTCTCGAACTTTTCGAGGATTTGGGCCGCAATCTCAGGGGTTGCGATCAGCCGGCGCATCTCTGCGACGACCGCAGAATCAACCATGCCGCCGGGAAGCCGCACGGGCCCTGAACCTTCTGGGACAAGCCGGCCTCGAATATGATCCATGGAGGCGTAGTAATGATAGCGCCGCTCACCCTTCATCGTGAAGGTGGGCGTCATGGCAGAGCCCGTGGTGGTGAAAATCAGTCCCTTCAGCAGGGCACCAGACTTGCCGCGGTTCTTGTTGCCGCGCACGTGGGAGTTCTCTTTCAGTACTTCATGGACTTCGTCCCACATCTCCTGCGTTACGATGGCCTGATGCTCGCCGGGGTAGGATGTCCCCTTGTAGAAGATCTCCCCGAGATAGATGCGGTTGTGGATGATCTTGTAGATGATGCCCTTGTCCAAGAGCCTGCCGCGCTTGCTGCGAACGTCTTCGGCCTGGAGAACACGGGCGAGGATCGTCGCGGAGCCGAGGGAGACGAACTTCTGGAAGATCAGGCGGACGATCTTGGCCTCCGCTTCATTGATCACAAGCTTCCGCTCCTTCACGTCGTAGCCAAGTGGAGCAAAGCCTCCCATCCACATGCCGCGCTTCTTGGAGGCGGCGAACTTGTCACGAATGCGCTCACCAATCACTTCGCGCTCGAACTGCGCGAAGCTGAGCAGGATGTTGAGGGTGAGCCGTCCCATGGACGTTGTGGTGTTGAAGGATTGGGTGACCGAGACGAAGGTGACGTTGTTACGGTCAAACACCTCGACCAGCCTGGTAAAATCGATCAGCGACCGACTCAGGCGATCGATCTTGTAGACCACCACCACGTCAATGAGGCCCGCTTCGATATCCTTGATCAACTGGGAGAGGGCAGGGCGGTCGAGTGAACCACCCGAATAGCCGCCGTCGTCGTAACGTTCCCGAATAGCAGCCCAACCTTCCGACTTCTGGCTAGCGATATAGGCATCGCAGGCCTCGCGTTGGGCGTCGAGGCTGTTGAACTCCATGTCGAGGCCTTCCTCGGAGGACTTGCGGGTGTAGATGGCACAGCGCATGCGCTTGGTCGTTGCGGTCGTCGCCATCAGCCTTTCCTCCGAAGACCGTTGAGGGCAAAGAAGCGGAAGCCGTTCCAGTTGACGCCGGTGATGGTCCGGGCAACGGCGGAAAGAGAGCGGTAGGCCCGCCCTTCCCATTCGTAGCCATCTTTCAGGACAGTGACAGTGTGCTGGACGCCATCCCACTCGCGGATCAGCCGGGTTCCGGGGAGGGGGTTGCGCGGATCCTTCACCATCGACTTGCGGGTGATTTTTCCCTCTATCTCGTCGGCGAGGAGTTCAAGCGTTCGGCGCGTATCCCGGTTGAGACCACCAAAGGAGAGTTCCTGGATACGCCAGGAAATCCTCAGCTCTAGAAAAGCCCGCGCATTGTTCGGCGCAGGGGTACCCAGGAGGTCCTGCCATTTCTGCTTAAGCTCGTTGACGCTGAGACGCGGGAGCTCTGCAAGCTGCGTCACGACACTCCGATCGTCTTGGGGCTGCCGGACCTCATTGGTCCGTGGTTGTCGTCTGGTTCGCATAATCAACCTCCTGTGCGTTCGCGATACCGTTGACGGCGAACACCGCTCTGTCGGGAGGTGAAGTCGAGACAACTGTCTCCGGTTGCGGTCGATAAAGAACTGGACTGTTGGGAGAAAAGACGCTGGAGGCCAGCGCTGAGAATATCGATCAATTCCTCCCGGCGCAGCTTTGATGCCGGGGTGTTTGTTGGCTTGCGTTCTGTTGGAGCAATCATAGGGCTTGAGACCGTTCGTGATGTGGTGATGCTCACGATAGTCACATCGTCCGTTCCCACAATCAGATAAGCGAGAGTTTAAAGCCCTGATAAGCGCTGCGTATTGCTTCGAACGATTGTCGTGTGGACAAGTGAAATGCCGTATCGAACTCTGAAGCGTGCGTGATGGCGGTGATCAATATGAACCTAATCGTCTGTACACGCATTATCCTCTTGAAGTCGTCCGCGACATGACGCTAGCTGTGACCGCCTGAGTTGGGTTTGAGTTGGATGGCGGGATGCAGCAGGACTTTCAGTTTCGCGGACAGGATGATCGACGCCGGCGCGCTGCCGAGTATGTGCGCATGTCGACAGAGCACCAGCAGTATTCGACCGAGAACCAGGCGGACCGGATCCGCGATTATGCCAAGCACAACAACATCGACATTGTCCGGACTTACGCGGACGAGGGCAAGAGCGGCCTCAACATCGGCGGGCGCGAGGGTCTGCAGAATCTGATCGCGGACGTTCGTGCGAAGGAGACCGATTTCGAGCTGATCCTCGTCTACGATGTGAGCCGTTGGGGCCGGTTCCAGGATGCCGACGAATCCGCTCACTACGAGTACACCTGCAAGCAGGCCGGCATCAAAGTCATCTATGTCGCGGAGCAGTTCGAAAATGACGGCTCGCCGGTCTCGACCATCGTCAAGGGCGTGAAGCGTGCCATGGCCGGCGAATACAGCCGCGAGCTCTCGGCCAAGGTGTTTGCCGGTCAATGCCGCCTGATCGAGCTGGGCTTCCGGCAGGGTGGGGCGGCGGGATACGGCCTCAGGCGCGTGCTCCTCGACCAGTCGGGTCAGATCAAAGCGGAACTGAAGCGCGGCGAGCATAAGAGCCTCCAGACCGACCGTGTGGTGCTGAGGCCAGGGCCTGAGGACGAGGTGCGGATCGTTCGCCAGATGTATAGCTGGTTCGTGGAGCAGGGTGTGGTCGAGAGCGAGATCGCCTCGCGTCTCAATGCCATGGGTATCCTGACCGACCTCGGGCGGCATTGGAGCCGAGGCACCGTGCATGAGGTGCTCACCAACGAGAAGTACATCGGCAATAACGTCTACAACCGCCGCTCCTTCAAACTGAAGCAGGAGCGGGTGGTGAACCCCCCTGAGAAGCTGGTGCGCAAGGAGGAGGCATTCCCGGCCATTGTCGAGCCGGAGCTGTTCTTCATGGCTCAGGGCATCATCCGGGCACGGTCCCACCGTTACAGCGACGATGACCTGCTGGCGAAACTGAAGGGCCTCTACGAGGGCAAGGGCTATCTCTCGGGGATCTTGATCAACGAGGCCGAGGAGATGCCCTCGGCCAGCGTCTATACCCACCGCTTCGGCAGCCTCATCCGGGCCTATGAGTTGGTGGGGTATCGGCCGGACCGGGATTTTGCCTATCTCGAGATCAACCGCCAGCTAAGGCGGCTTCACCCGGAAATCGTGCAGCGCACCGAAGCAGGGATCATGGACATTGGCGGCGAGGTCTTCCGCGACGCTGGCACCGACCTGCTGACCGTCAATGGCGAGTTCACCGCCTCGATCGTGCTGGCGCGCAGCCGCCGTACAGAGGCCGGGAGCCTGCGCTGGAAGATCAGGCTCGACACAGGTCTTTGTCCCGACATCACCATCGCGGTGCGGCTTGATGCCGACAATGCCGGCATCCTCGATTATTACCTCCTGCCCTGGATCGACCTTGGGCCGCAGCGGCTCAGCCTCGCGGAGGCCAATGGCGTCTGGCTGGAGGGTTACCGGTTCGACGGGCTGGAGACGCTCTATCGCCTGGCGGCTCGCAGCCGCATCAGGAGGGCCGCATGAAGAAGGCACCCATGATCGAAGATGTGCCGATTGAGGCGATCGAGATCTTGAACCCGCGCGAGCGGAACCAGAAGGTATTCCAGGAACTGGTCGAGTCCATCC
>CANJMQ010000166.1 GCA_947475225.1 Bradyrhizobiaceae bacterium | reverse complement strand
GAGCAGTTCTTCGCGGGTTTCGGTGGCGAATTCGAAATTGGGGCCGAGCACGATGGCATCGACCGGGCAGGCCTCCTGGCAGAAGCCGCAATAGATGCACTTCACCATGTCGATGTCGTAACGCGTGGTGCGCCTGGTGCCGTCATTGCGGCGGGGACCCGCTTCGATGGTGATGGCAAGCGCGGGGCAGACGGCCTCGCACAGCTTGCAGGCGATGCAGCGCTCTTCACCGCTCGGATAGCGGCGCAGTGCGTGCTCGCCGCGGAAGCGGGGCGACACCGGACCCTTCTCATTGGGATAGTTGATCGTCGCCTTGGGCGCGAAGAAATAGCGCATCGACAGCACGGTGGCGTCGAGGAATTCCTTCAGGAACAGCGAGCGGGCGGCTTGTGCAAGTTTCATCTTGGTTTCACCCGAACAATTTCATGCGGCTGGCGAGGAGGAACCCCACGACCGGCATAAGGACAAGGCTCTGGAACTTGACGAGCGCCATGATGGTGGCTGGGCTCATGCCCTGCGACTGCGTGGTCTTGGCCTTCTCGTAGCGCCAGCGCAGCGAGGGATAGACGGAACGGTTCACCAGCGCCAGTTCGGCAAACCCGATGCTGACGAAGACCAAGGCGCCCACGATGCCTGCGATCATGGCGCCCACCCGAAGCCGACGAGCACGGCGGCAGTGAGCACCACGTAGAAGATCGAGATCGGCAGGAACACCTTCCAGCCCAGGCGCATCAACTGGTCATAACGGTAGCGCGGCACAAAGGCCTTCACCAGCGCGAACATGAAGAATACCAGCACCACCTTGAGGAAGAACCAGAGGAAGCCGGGAACCCAGTTCAGGGGTGGCACGTCGATGGGAGGCAGCCAGCCTCCGAGGAACAGGATGGTCGTCATCGCGCACATCAGCACGATCGCCACATATTCGCCGAGCATGAAAAGGAGATATGGCGTGGAGGAATACTCCACCATGAAGCCTGCCACCAGTTCGGATTCCGCCTCGACGAGGTCGAAGGGCGGGCGGTTCGTTTCAGCCAGCGCCGAGACGAAGAAGATGATGAACATCGGGAACAGGGGGATGAAGTACCAGTCGAGGAAGGACCCCGGCAGGCCAAGCATGGTGCCCAGCCCCGTGTGCTGCGAGCGCACGATCTCGGTCAAGTTCATCGAGCCCGCGCACATCAGCACGGTGACGATGACGAAGCCGATCGAGACCTCGTAGGACACCATCTGCGCGGCGGAGCGCAGGGCCGAGAGGAAAGGGTACTTCGAGTTCGACGCCCATCCGCCCATGATCACGCCATAAACGCCTAGCGAGGACAGCGCGAAGAGATAGAGGATACCGACATTGATGTCGGAGATCACCCACTTGCCGGAGACGAGGCCGAAGAACGTGCCTTCCGAGACCGGCACCACGGCCCATGCGGCAAGCGCCAGCGTGGCGGTGACGAGCGGGGCTATGACGAAGACACCCTTGTTGGCACCGTCTGGGATCACCACTTCTTTGAGCGCGAACTTGATGAGGTCGGCGAAGGACTGGAACAGGCCCCAGGGGCCAACGACGTTCGGACCACGGCGCATCTGCACGGCGGCCCAGATCTTGCGGTCGGCCCACAGCAGGTAGGCGACGATCAGCAGCAGGCCCGCCATGAAGCCGAAGCTCACGACAGCGAAGAACAGGAGAGTGAGAAGAGCCTCGATCATGATTTACTCAGCGGCCTCGAGCTTCTGCACGTTCTTCAGGGCCGAGCATTCGGCCATGATCCCGGACGCGCGGGCAATCGGGTTGGTCATGTAGAAATCGGTGATCGGCGAGTGGAAAGGCTCCGCCGACATGGCACCTTCGGTCTTGCCGAGGTCGGCAAGTTCATTGGTCGACGCCGGCGTGCGGTGGTCGATGCGCATCAGTTGCGGGGCGACCTTGTACATGGCGGCGCGGAGTTCCTCGAGGTTGTTCCACGGCAGCGCCTGGCCCAGCGCTTCCGAAAGGGCGCGGAAAATCGCCCAGTCCTCGCGAGCATCACCCGGCGGGAAGGAGCCTCGCTCCGTCATCTGCGGGCGGCCCTCGGTGTTGACATAGGTCACCTGCTTTTCGACATAGGCCGCACCGGACAGGATCACGTCAGCGCGGTGCGCGCCGGCGTCACCGTGGGTGCCCACATAGACGACAAAGGTGGCGCCCAGCGCCTGGGTGTCGATTTCGTCGGCGCCGATGAGGAAGAGGATGTCGAGTTCGCCCGCTTTCGCGGCGTCCAGCATCTCACGCGTGGTCTTGCCACCATCCGTCGCGGGAAGCGCGCAGACGTCAAGTGCGCCGACGCGGCCCGCAGCCGTGTGCAGTACGTTGAAGCCGTTCCAGCCGTCCTTGATGGCGCCCAGTTTCTCGGCAGCCTTATAGGCGGCGGCCAGAACCTCCGGGCCATCGGCCCGGTCGATGGCGCCCTGCCCCACGATGACCATCGGCTTGGCTCCACCCTGCTGCTCGGAGGACAGGAACTGGCTCAGTGTTTCCGGGCCGGCACCCAGGTACTTGTAGCCATAGGTGAGATCGGCGCGCTCGCCGATCAGCGAGACGGGGCAGCCGCCGCGCGCCACACGCCTGCGGATGCGGGCGTTCAGCACCGGCGCCTCAATGCGGGGGTTGGTGCCGATGAGCAGGATCGAGTCCGCCTCATCAATGCCGGCGATGCCGGTGTTGAAGAGGTAGCCCGCACGGCCACCTTTCTCGCCCAGCGGCGTTCCGTCCTGGCGGCAGTCGATGTTCTTGATGCCGAACTGGTCGGCGAACTGGCGAACGGAGAAGGCTTCCTCAGCACCCACGAGGTCGCCGAGGATGATGCCGACACGATCCGGGTTGACGCCATTCATCCGTTGCGCGATGCGCTGGAACGCCTCCTGCCACGATGCGGCGCGCAACTTGCCGAACTCGCGCACGTAAGGGCGGTCAAGGCGCTGCGCCTTCAGGCCGTCCCACACGAAGCGCGTCTTGTCGGAAATCCATTCCTCGTTCACGTCCTCATGGGTACGCGGCAGGATGCGCATCACTTCGCGCCCGCGCGCGTCAACGCGGATGTTGCAGCCCACCGCATCCATCACGTCGATGGTCTCGGTCTTGCGCAACTCCCATGGCCTGGCCTTGAACTCATAGGGAAGCGACGTCAGCGCGCCCACCGGGCACAGGTCGATGATGTTGCCCTGCAGTTCAGAGGAGATCGCTTTGTTGAGGTAGGTGGTGATCTCCATGTCCTCGCCGCGGCCGGTGGCGCCCATCTGCTCGATGCCCGCCACTTCCGTGGTGAAACGGACGCAGCGCGTGCACTGGATGCAGCGATTCATCGAGGTCTTGACCAGCGGGCCCAGGTACTTGTTCTCGACGGCGCGCTTGTTCTCGTGGAAGCGGTTGCGCTCCAGGCCATAGACCATGGCCTGGTCCTGAAGGTCGCACTCGCCGCCCTGGTCGCAGATCGGGCAATCCAGCGGATGGTTGATGAGCAGGAATTCCATCACGCCCTTGCGCGCCTTCTGAACGGTCGGCGTCTGGGTGAAGATCTCCTGTTTGTCGGCGACGGGCAGCGCGCAGCTCGCCTGCGGCTTGGGCGGACCGGGCTTCACCTCGACGAGGCACATGCGGCAGTTGCCGGCGATCGACAGACGGTCGTGATAGCAAAAGCGCGGAATTTCGACGCCCGCCAGCTCACAGGCCTGCAGCACGGTGATGCCGGCCGGCACCTCCATCTCGACGCCGTCGATCTTGACCTTGGGCATTGCCTGCTCCCCGCCCCGCCTACTCGGCTGCCAGTTTTTCGGTGCGCGCGCGGATGCGGCGCTCCATCTCGGGCCGGAAATGCCGGATCAGGCCCTGGATCGGCCACGCCGCCGCGTCGCCCAGCGCGCAGATCGTGTGGCCTTCCACCTGCTTCGTGACGTCCTCGAGCGCGTCGATCTCTTCAAGCCGCGCATTGCCCGTGACCATGCGTTCCATCACGCGCCACATCCACCCGGTGCCCTCGCGGCAGGGCGTGCACTGGCCACAGCTCTCGTGCTTGTAGAAGTAGCTGAGCCGGGCGATCGCCTTCACCACGTCGGTCGACTTGTCCATGACGATGACCGCTGCGGTCCCGAGGCCGGAGCGCTGGTCGCGCAGCGAGT
>CANJMQ010000165.1 GCA_947475225.1 Bradyrhizobiaceae bacterium | reverse complement strand
GACACCCTCACCTTCTCCGGCGTGTCCTCCGCCGCGCTCAATGACCGCGTCACCGGCTGGGAGCAGGTCAACATCACCAACGGCAGCGTGATCGGCCTCAGGGGCACCGCCGCCAATGATCTCGGCAACATGGACATCGCGGCCGGCAGTGCGCTCATCGCCTATCGGGGGCTGGTACTCTCCGGCAATGTCAACGCCGCGGGCCTCATCGACCTTTCCGGCACCACCCTGCCCGGCATGACCGGGCCGGCGTCAGGTAAGGGCGTGCCCGGCACCGAACTTGTGGCCGGCGGCAACTTCACCGGCGGGGGTGCTGTGATCCTCGACGTCAACTTCGCCGAGGCCACGGCGACCTCCTCCGACCGGCTGGTGATCGGCGGCAACGTCACCGGCCAGACCACGCTGGTCATGAACAACGTGACACCCGGGCGCGGTGCAGCGACGACGGGCGACGGCATCATGGTCGTTCAGGTGGACGGCACGGCGGCGGCCGATGCCTTCGCGCTGTCGTCGGGTCCGATCACCTCCGGTGCCTTCGTCTATGACCTCGACTTCGGCGGCCAGGCCGACAACAACAACAACTTCTACCTCGTCACAGACGGCCTGACGCCCGACGGCGCCATCACCCAGGCCGCCCCTTTCCTGATCGCCACCGCCTTCACCGATCTCCCCGGCCTCGTGAAGCGCCGCGCCGGGCGGGTTCCGGTCGGTCAGGACAATGGAGCCGTGGCCGATGGCCCGCTCGAAAGCCTCACCGGCGCATGGGCGCAGGTCGAGGGCGGGCGCAACAAGCTGCAGGCCGACAACGCCGACCGCTACAGCACCGACCTCTGGTCGCTCAAGGCAGGCTACGACGCCGACGCGGGCCTTCCGCTGCCCGGCAAGCTCATCGTCGGCGGCTATCTGACCTATGTCAGCGCTGAAGATACCGTCGACAGCCACTACGGCGCGCGATCGATGTCGTCACAGGCCATCGGCGCAGGTGTCACCGCCACCTACTACGCCGAAGACGGCAGCTATGCAGACATGCAGGGCCGCGTGATGGGCGTCAGGAGCGACCTTGCGGAAAAGTCCAACCTGATCTCCTCGGTAACGGCCGCCTCGGTCGAGATCGGCCATGTCTTCGCGGTGGGCGAGGCCTCCAGACTTATCCCCAGTGCGCAGTTGCAATATGGAAATGTCGCCGCCTCGTCATTCACCAACGACAACGGCATTGACGTCAGCGAGTTCAGCGATGCCCGCACCACCGGGCGGCTTGGCATTGCCCTGCAGACCCCGCTTGCCGCCACACCGGTGTCAGGCCCCCTGATCACCGCCAGCCTCGACTACATCCGCGACCTCTCGCCCGACATCGGCGTCACCGTCGATGAGGTGCCCGTCTCCACCGCAGCTCCGCAAAACTGGGTCGAGGCCGGGCTCGGCATCGACTTGCAGATGGGCGAAGACTCTCTTCTCGAACTTCGCGCCAGCTACGCCGCAGTCCTCGGCGAGGGCCTCGCCGACAACTCCAGCCTCGGTGCGTCAGCCAACTTCCGCCTCGGGCTCTGACAAACGGCGCAGAGAGCAGCCCGCCTCAGTCGAGCACTGGCCGCCATCTTCGGGTCAGGCGGCCAGCGGCAAAGCTACAACCAAGGCCGAGGCCGCTTCAGGGGCGGGGTTGACCCGGCAGCACACCCAATTTCGAGCCAGCAGTGCGCTCATCATCGATGGATGTGACCGATGAGCGTCGCATGATGAAGTCCGCATGAGTGATATCATTTGACAGTGGCGATGCAAGCTCCGTACGAGGAAATAACTCCTTTATAATCCAAGAAAATGCGATTGCGTATTAGTCGCTTATCAATTCTCATATTCATCCTATCGCAATTCATAACTTATTTTGAAATCGTTACCATGTTTATATGAATATGCTTACTAGAGCGGATCGTCCGCCCCAAAGGATGTGGCGACACACCATCGACTCGACATAGACCTGCTTGAGTTGGTGACAGTCGCGAAGCATGAGAAAATCCTACGTTCCTTCCACTTCTCCTTACGTCCAGTTTTTTTCATTCACTCCTGCACGCTGCACTGGTGGTGAAGGCGTGCAAACCAGACGGCGCGACACATTCGCACAAGCTAATCTGTCGTACGCAGACAACAACTGGCGCCGTTTCCCCCCACCGGAACCAACATGATTCTCGCTTCACCCGCACGGCGCCCGAGTTCCCCATTCCTGCTGCGCGGCGGCCGCATCGGGCGCATCGGTAGGCGCGTGGTGAGCTATGCCGCCTTGGTCAGCCTGGCCGTGGCGACAGAGGGCGCGGATGCATTGGCGGCGGATGAGTGCGGCCCAGCCGCCCCGGGCGCGGTGATTGACTGCACCGGTCTGACATACAATCCCGGCATCACCTACAGCGGCGTCGACGGCCTCACACTTACCCTCGACAACCCGAGCATGACAGTGGGCAACAGCTCCTCCGGCCGAGGTGTGAGTGTCTCAGGATCAGGCGCAGGCAACGTCACGGTGAATGCAACGTCCTTTTCCCAGATAAGCACCAATGTCGGGCGTCTCGAGGCAACCACGACCGGCACAGGCGCAGCCACCGTCACGATCAGCACGGGCAATTTGACGTATGACGATCCCGCTGCCTCGGGTTCCATATTTGCCTTAGCCAAAATCGACAACACCAACAGCGACGCGTTGGCCACGATCAGCATAAGTGGCGGCACCTTCACATCCGCCGGATCGACGACCACAGCGCAAGCCACATCCAACGGCTCAGGCATGGCAAGCGTCATCATGTCAGGCGGGTCAATCACTTCAGGCGGAACACGTAAACCAAACCTAACTCCCGTCCTCGTGGCCTCCAATACCGGATCTGGTGCAGCCTCCGCGACAATGACCGGCGGAAGCATCTTGTCGACCGGAATTAGATCCTCGTACGGAGTTCAATCCATCATCACCAATTCCACGAACGCGTCTTCCGCCACCGTCACCATGCAGGGTGGCACCATAACGACAGGTACCGGCTATTCCTACGGCCTCTACGCGGTGACGAACGGCAGTGGTGCAGCTTTCATCAACATCAGCGGCGGAGAAATCACCACAGGGACTTACCAAGCCCACGGTGCATTTGCGCAGAACACAGGAACCGGCGCGGCCTCTCTGACCATGAATGGCGGCGCCATAACAACGAATCGCGGCGAAACCACAATGAGCAAAGGGGGGAACGTCGGTCTCTACACCCTGGTCGACAACGCCACAAGCACCGCTACCTCCACCATCGAGATGACCGGCGGTGCCGTCACGACCAAGGACGCCGGAGGACCAAATGATGGGCTGCAGTCTTACGGCCTCTACGCAACCACGAAGGGTCTCGGCAAAGCCACCATCACGATCGACGGCTCCGCTGCAATCACCACCATCAGCGCGAACGCCATCGGCGCCTATACCCGGATCACCAACACCGCCAGCGCCGCTGCCTCCGTCATCGTGATGAACGGCGGCACCGTGGAGACGGCAGGCACTGGCGCGTCGGGCCTCCGGGCCGAAAACGACGGGACGGGTTTCTACGGCGTCGGTTTCAACGGCGGCACCGTGACCACCACGGGCGCCGGTGCCTATGGCATCCACACCATCGGCTTCGGCACCGGCGAGATCGTCATCGGCAGCACCGCGGTGCTGAGCAGTGCCGGCGGCGTGGCGATCCGCGATGGCGATGCCGGCACCGACACCCATGGCGGCAGCGTCACCGTCTACTCCGAGGGCACCGTCACCGGCGGGGCGCGGCTGGGTCTGGGCGACGACACCTTCAACCTCCTGGCGGGCTCCCTCACCGGCGACATCTATGGTGACGATGTTGCCCAGCAGGCGCTCGACGGCAACGACGCCTTCAACTGGTCGGGCGGCACCTTCACCGGCAGCTATTTCGGCGGCGGCGGCTCTGACAGCGCCTTTATCACCGCCGCGGGCTACAACTCCACGCAGGGCCTGCACGGCGGCTCGGCGCCGGGCACCGACACCCTCACCTTCTCCGGCGTGTCCTCCGCCGCGCTCAATGACCGCGTCACCGGCTGGGAGCAGGTCAACATCACCAACGGCAGCGTGATCGGCCTCAGGGGCACCGCCGCCAATGATCTCGGCAACATGGACATCGCGGCCGGCAG
>CANJMQ010000164.1 GCA_947475225.1 Bradyrhizobiaceae bacterium | reverse complement strand
GCCACGCTCGCCAAGCAGGGCGTCGAGTGCGAGGTCATCGACCTGCGCACGCTGTCGCCCATCGACTGGGACACGGTGATCGACTCGGCTGAGCGCACCGGTCATGTGGTTTGCGTCGACGAGGCGCATCCGCGCTGCTCGATCGCTGCAGACGTCTCCGCCATGGTCACCCAGGAGTGCTTCAAGGCGCTGAAGGGTCCCATCCAGATGGTCACGGCCCCGCACACGCCGGTGCCCTTCTCGCCGGTGCTGGAAGATCTCTACATCCCCTCGGCCGATGCCATCGCCAAGGCGGTGAAGAAGTCGATGGCGCATTGAACTTGATTGATTGAGTGAGGATACAGAGATGAGTGACCAGCGCATCGTGCCGATCGTCATGCCCAAGTGGGGCCTCTCCATGAAGGAGGGAAAGGTGACGGGCTGGCTCCTCGAGAACGGCTCCCCGATCAATCCGGGAGACGCCATCCTCGAGGTCGAGACTGACAAGATCGCGGGCGCGGTCGAGGCGCATGAAACCGGCGTGCTGAGACGGCGCGTCGGTGAGCCGGATACCATCTATCCGGTGAAGTCGCTTCTGGGCGTCATCGCCGATCCGTCAGTGCCGGAGGAGGAGATCGACGCCTTCGTCTCATCCTTCGTCACACCCTCGGCGGATGACGATGAGGCGGAGCAGGGCCCGAAGTTCGAGTTTGCCGAAACGGACTCGGGCAAACTTCGCTACGCCAAGCGTGGCTCGGGCGGGGAGACGGTGATCCTGATCCACGGCTTCGGCGGCGACCTCGACAACTGGCTCTTCAACATTGACGCGCTCGGTGAGGCCGCCACCGTCTATGCCCTTGACCTGCCCGGCCACGGCCAGTCGGCAAAGGCACTCGACAAGCCCGGCCTCGGCGCCCTCACCGATGCGGTTGCGGACTTCATGAAGACAGTCGGCATCGGCAGTGCCCATCTGGTCGGCCACTCCATGGGCGGGGCGATTGCCATGCACATGGCGGCCAGTGATCCGGGCAAGGTCGATTCGCTCACCCTCATCTGCTCTGCGGGGCTGGGCTCCGAGATCGGCACCTATGTCGACAGCTACGTCGCAGCCCAGGGCCGCAAGGACCTGAAGCCGGTGCTGGAGCAGCTCTTCGCCGACAAGAGCCTGGTCAGCCGCCAGCTCGTCGATGACGTGCTGAAATACAAGCGGCTCGACGGCGTCGAGCCGCTGCTCAAAAACCTCGCCGCCTCGCTTTTCGCCGGGCAGACCCAGCAGGACCAGCCGGGTGCCAGGCTCGCGTCGGGCAAAACCCCGCCGGCGCTCGTTATCTGGGGCAAGCAGGACGAGGTCATCCCGTCCGCCCACGCCCAGAAACTCCCCGGCGCCAAGGTCGTCGTCTTCGACGACGCCGGCCACATGGTCTTCATGGAAAAGGCCAGCGATGTGAATACCCTTATCAAGGCTCACATCGCTGGTTCGTAGCCGACACATTCGCAAGCCGCTGACACGGCCAGAGAAAGGAGGACCACGGGTCACGGAAGTTTGAGACGTTCCGCGAGGTGCCGTGGCGGTAGGACGCCACAGCGGTACCTGTTTGATCGACAACAGATATAAAATCAATATGGGAGAAGACGCCTATGTTTTCGATACCGAAAAATGCCGTTTACCAGAGAATCAACCGCAGAAAGTTCCTTGAGCTTGGCGGTGGCGCCGCCAGTGCCCTCGGTGCAGGCGGCCTGACCCTGGGTCTCGGCTCCACCATCACGCGCTCCAAGGTCCAGGCGGCGTCGACCGACGATGCCAAGTGGAAGCAATATGCCGGCTCGAAGCTTGTCTTCATGTCGGAAAACACCCCTCCGTCCTTCGCGATCCGCGACAATATCAAAGCCTTTACTGACAAGACCGGTATCGAAGTGACCATCCTCACCGATGACCTTCCGGTGGTGCAGCAAAAGGTCGGTATCGACCTGCGCGGCGGCAAGGCAGACTACGTTCTGAACTATGTGCAGGACAAGCCGATTGGCTCGCCCTTCGCTGATTTCTACGCTGACCTCACGCCGATGTTCGGCGACGAAACCCTGCCGCAGGATCCGGAGGGATATGGTGACGACGCCTGGTTCACCAACTTCCTGTCCGCTTGCGGTCGCTTCTACCAGAAGGGTAAGATCATCGCTCTTCCCTATGATGCGGCAATTGCCTGCACCTTCTACCGGCAGGACCTGTTCGAGGCGAACAGCAAGGACTTCGAAGCTGAGTACGGCTACAGGCTCGAGTTCAACAAGGACTCGACCTGGCAGAACGTCATCGACATGGCCACCTTCTTCAAGAAGGCCAAGGAATCGGGCAAGGACGTCCCCTATGGCTATGCCCAGCATCAGGGCTCCTTCGCGTGGACGACGCAGCTGGATATCCAGCGCTTCCTCTTCGCCAACGGCCGTTGGATGGACTGGAACATCGACGACGTCTATGGCTCGAAGGAGCCGGGCAAGACCAACTGGGGTGATGAGCAGTCAACCTTCATGCTCGGCAAGTTCAAGGAACTCGCGGATGTCTGCCATCCCGACAACCTGGCCAACGGCACGCTGGAACTCAACACCGTCTACCAGTCCGGCAACATCGCGATGCAGACGCAGTATCACGAGTTCGCCGCCTCGATCGAGGACGAGACCAAGTCGCGTGCAGCCGGCGGCAAGACCGCTTATGCTCCCTGCCCGAAGGGTGATCCCAAGTGGATCAAGAACGGTGGCCAGGCGGTGAACGGCACGAACTGCGGCATTGGCGGCATCGGCATCAATGGCAATGCTTCCGACGACCTGAAGCGCGCGGCCTATATCTTCGCGATCTGGTCGGTCTCCAAGGATAACCAGTACAACGTTCTGAAGGGCCTCGGCGGCACTCCGACCCGCAGGTCCGTACTGGAACTTGAGGACGTCAAGAAGGCCGAGCAGCGTCCGACCAACATGCCGAACGCACTGACCTTCGACGCCGTTTACAACTACGGCATCAAGGATCCGAACTTCGTGCTCGGGCCGAAGATCCCGAACGCCAACGAGTATCACTCGATTCTCGCTGGCGAGGTGCAGAAGTGTCTTTCGAACGAGCAGACGCCTGAAGAGGCTGCAAAGTCGATCCAGACCCAGTTGGACGAGTTGAACAACGCGGGCTGATAGCTCCCCTACACATTCACCGGCGGCGGATATCCGCCGCCGGTATAATTCCCCTCAACCCTCGAGCGAGCCGATGACAGACGCCACCACGCCGAAGACAAGCGGTGCGGCCCGAAAGATTTCGGGCAGCGGTCGAAATTTGGACCTTTTCCGTGTCCGCCATATCCCGGACAGCGTGGAGTCACGGCCGGTTCCCCTATCTGTCACGGAGCCGTCCTCGCTCAACAAGCCGGTTTCGAAGAGCTTCTATTTCTGGCTGATGGTGCCCGCCATCCTGGTGTTGGCATTCATATCGATCTATCCGTTCTTCTGGATGATCTACATGAGCCTCCACGATGTCGACATTGGCCACATCGAGTGGAACAATTTTGCCAATTTTATCAAGCTACCGTCTGACACACGCTTCCTCATGGGGTGGCTTCTACTCGCTCAGTACAGCGCCATGTGTTTGACACTTCAGATTGTCATTGGCGTATTTTTGGCCTTGGCCCTCAATGGAACGCGGCTTGAGAAGGTTCTTGTCACGACGCTGTTGATGCCAATGATGATGGCGCCTCTGGTCGCCGGCATGGTGTGGTACTTCCTCTATAACGGAACGTTCGGCTGGTATCACTGGCTGCTGCAGAGCCTTGGAATCCTCGGGCCGAAGTCGATCCTCGCCAGTTCGAATACGGCGATGATCGGTCTAGTGCTTGTCGACGTTTGGCAATGGACACCGCTCATTACGCTCATTACCCTCGCCGGCCTGAAGCGCGTTCCGCAGGATCAGCTTGAAGCCAACATGGTCGACGGCGCTTCTCCGTTCCGAAACTTTGTTTCGGTAACAATGCCTAATCTCTATCCAGTTTTGTTGATCGCGATCATGCTTCGGTTCATGGATAATTTCCGCTTTATCGACTCGATTCTCGTGCTCACCGGTGGAGGTCCCGGCAATGCAACGAAGATCTTGCCCGTCTACCTTTTCGAGGTGTCGTTCAAGTTCTTTAAGTTGGGTCGTGGCGCCGCGATCGCCCTTATCCTTCTCATTGTCACCATCATTCTCGGAAAGCTCCTGGTGCGTGTGTTCGATCGCCAGCAGCCAAGCAAGGTGTAAGCAATGGCATCCCGCGAAGTCATCCAGT
>CANJMQ010000163.1 GCA_947475225.1 Bradyrhizobiaceae bacterium | reverse complement strand
CTCTTGATCCAGTTCTGACCCGGCTCTCCAATCCCCTCTTCAGCAAACAGTCAGAACACCTCATAAGTCGATTGGTTGATCTCGGAGATTCGGTCCGTGAGGCTTGCCTGAATAGGCTTTGCGAAAGGGGCATTCTCTTTGAGACCGAAGGTCGCTTCCGCTGGTTGCTCAAGGGGCGCCGCTATCCGATGACCGATGGAAAGGAGATTCGCGAAGTGAAGCTCCGCCTGCTTGAAGTGCTGCTGCACGATGGACTTCCAGACCCGCGTGATGTCTGCCTCATGTCACTGGTCGAGACTTGCGGGTTGACCGGTCAGATTGTTGAGCAATCTGATCTGGCGCTCGCTGAAAGCCGAATAACAAAGTTCTCGAAGATGGAACTCGTCGGCCAGGACTCTCGGCGGTATCTCGAGATCCTGAGCCGTTCGATGGTGCTTGCGATCCACTCCGACGTCTGACCACTCGAAGACATAGGACGCTTCCGGAGGAACGTCTTCAAGCTACTACCCCGCATAATCAGCGAGTGCCGGGTTCACTACAACACGCGAAGGCCACACGCCGCCCTCGGATACCGCCCGCCAGCGCCCGTCACCATCGCACCGCCACCCGCATTCGACGGAACAGCAAACATACAATAGTTATTAGACCAGGTACAAAATGTCGGTCAGGCCAGTTCTTGATGCTGGTTCCTCAGCACCGCAGTGCCCTACCCCGCTCCTCAAGCCGATGCATTGCTCTGCCCAGCAGTGAAAGAGCGTGTCGGATTCCACGAACGCAATCTACTGGCTACTCATTCGCCCAGATGTCGTGGTGGGCGATCGCAGATATACTAACTGGCTTTTTTTCTGACGGTTTTTTTTATCTTGGGAACGACAGCGTTAAAATAGAAGTCGAGCATGGAATTGAGCGGTGCTGGATCCTGACGAAGGCGACTGCGCAGTGCAGCGCCTTCCCAGCAGTCGACAATAAGATTCGCTAAATGGCGCGCATCGGCAGATTTCGGTATGTCGCCCTTGGACTTCGCTTCTTTCATGCAGACTGTAACTCGGTCTGCAATGGCGCCAAGGCACTCCTCGATCTTTTTCTGGAATACGGGACTGACGCCCGAAAGCTCCTGACCCAGCCCGCCGAGCATGCATCCGAGATAGCCATCCTCACGATACTTATCGCGAGATAGCTCAAAAAACTTGCGAACACGTTCAAGCGGCGGGAGAGTCTTGTCGTTGAGCGATACATCAAGACCGCGATGAACATCGATCATGTATCTATCGACCACTTGAATAACAAAATCCTCTTTGCTGTCAAAGTGGTGATAGAATGAGCCTTTGGGGATGCCGACTTCTTCAAGCACTGCCTGCACACCCAGACCATTATAGCCATGGCGCAGAAGCATCCCCAGTCCAACATCGAGGGTGCGGGCCTTGGTCGTATCGCTCATATGAGTTCAGTCTGCTCTTCTTAATCTTCGATAACGATGATTAGCCATCAGATTAGGAAGGTCAAGACCGCCAAACCAGGCAATGACGGTCTCCTTGATTGTAATGCGCGGGGCGAGGCATCAATTTGTAGGTTCTAGTGCTTGTGCTCTGCCGCGGCGAACAAGATGAGTTCTACACGCTTGTAGCCATCAACGTATGCGTCGTGGCCTGGCGGGATCTCGAAGAAGTCTCCAGCTACGATCGTAGTGCTCTTTCCGCTATCTAGCATTCGAACTACGAGAGTGCCCGAGATACAGTAGCCCGTATGGTGCATCGGACAGGTATCGGGATTTCCGAGGAGTGGCTTTTCGTTCTTTTCCCAAGTCCAGCCTGGCTCAAAAACAGCATGCATTCCAGTGGCGCCCGTCGCCATCTTTAAAATTGCAATCCTGCCACATTCCTTCATGTCCAGAAGATCGTCAGGCTTATCAAATCTCCGGGTCTCGATAGCTGCATTCATGACTTCACTTCCTTTCTCTTGAACTATTCACAGGCCAGCATGTTTGTCTTGTAGACCAATCGGTCTAGTTCGAAGGTCTCACAAGATCAGATGCATGTCAATATGTCCGGCGGCTGCGATTCTGAGACACATTGGGTGAGCTGAGGAAGGGAGGATTTCTGACCCCCCGAAACTAACAGCAGAGGCACCGATGAGAGTTATTCGAAGGTTGGTGTCAGACATATGACGCCTACTCCACTCTGCATCTAGCGTTAGCTACTCTCGGCTTCTCGCTTAACATCCGAGTGATCTCGCGATCCAAATACGGGCGCCCGAATCCTGCGATGCTGCCCTGCTCCCGCTCCACCAATCATGCCCCGATTGCGGGTATCGTTCAGTGGTAGAACTTCAGCTTCCCAAGCTGCATGTCTTGGGTTCGATTCCCATCGTAGATGCGAAATTAGGCCTCGCTCATTGCAGCCTCGGTCACGACTCTATCCATCGCGGGTGATCGGTAGCCTACATTCCTGGCAACGAATTGCTGCTGTTCCAAATGTCACGCGCCATTCGCCATGTGCCCGACGGCTCTCGCCTGTAAAGCGTGATGTATTTGCCGGTATCCATCATCGAAAGTCTGCCGGCTTTCGAATCCAGGGCAATCGTGTAGTCACCGCGTTCGAATGCCCACTCGTCGAGGATGCGGACTTCGCCAGCGTCGAGAGCGAACTGCACGCGAAAGTGACTGAGGAAGCCTTGTGACCAGGAGGCAATCGCCTCCTTGCCAATGTTTGCGGGGGCGTTGGGGGGCATCTGCACGCCGTCGTCGGTAAACTTGGATACCCAGGCTTCGGCATCGCCATCATTAAGTGCAGCGACATGTTGCTCACGCACTCGGTCGATCGCCTTCAAGTCAGCTTCATGTCCGTGTCGCTCGTGCTTCATGGCAAGGTTTCCTTGGGGTTCAAAGTCGGGACGTGGGTTACCGCGCCGGGGAGGCGTTGGCTCTGATCAGAACGCGGGCAGTGGTCCGAGGATGGAAAGGCCGTGGGCCTCGGCCGCGGAGATGAGCTTCGGAATATCCGCTTCGTTCGGCTCTGGCGGGGACGGGCCATCGGCAAGCACGCTGGTGGCGCGAATGAAATCCGCGAATGTGCCGCCATTGGTCAGGAGGATGAGGCGGGTGGGCGTGGTCCCCTCGGTGCGGAATCCATGGGGTACTCCGCGCGGACCAAAAGCAAAGCCACCCGTGTTGAGCGTGATGGCGCGATCAGCGACAACCACCGTCAACTGGCCTTCGACCACCAGAAAGGACTCATCTTCGTTGTGGTGAATATGCCAGGGAGATTCAAATCCCGGCGGGATGACTTGCTCGATTAGGCTGATGGTGCCGTTTGTTTCCCCGCCACCAGCGCGGATCCAGGTCGGAAGCGAAAGGAACCACCGCTTCGGTGCAGAAACGGCCGCAAAGTTTCTCGGCGTTGGGTGTTGGACAGTCATTGCAGAATCTCCTCTCTTTGACAGATAAGTTGGAACCGTGTATTTTGTGAAATCATAATTTCACGGAATTATTATTCCGTCAATAGGGTTCATATGGCTCGGCAATATCTCATGAAGAAACGGGCGGACGCCCGAGGTGAAACCCGCGATCGAATTGTGAGGGCGACCATGGCGCTGCACGATGAGCAGGGCGTGGCGACGACAACATTCGCGGATATCGCTGAGCGGGCGGGAGTGGGACCGGCAACGGTGCTTCGGCATTTTCCAAACTTGGGGTCGCTGGTGATGGCTTGCGGCCAGCATGTTGCGGAGGAAATGCGCCCACTGACCCCGGCCGATTCCACACGTGTATTTGCCGGCCAAGCAACGACAGCTGCGAGACTGGAGCGCTTGGTCAGCGAAATCGATGCCTTCTACGAGCGCGGTTCATTCCGGCTGATTGCCGCCGGCAACGATCGCGATCGCGTTCCGGAACTCGATGAATTCCTCAAGATGGTTGATGCCGGACTGGAAGGGCTTATCCGCGAGGCGATTGTTGATGACGCGCCCGGCGATCCCCTCATGTCCGTGCTGATGGCGCTCTGCAACGTCACCGTTTGGCAGCGCCTGAACCGCGCTAATCTCACCGCACTGGAGCGCCAAGCTATTCTGATGGATCTTCTGACCTGTGCCATGGCATCGGTTCGTTCGAGAAAACCTCCAATGCCATAAGGCCGTTACCTAGGATAACTTCGTCGACAGAAGCGTTTGCGCCTAAGGCGCAGGTATTTCAATGACATACGAGTTATCATCTTTATTCCGCATGGCGCGCCAGCCCCAAAAGGACGCTCGCCCGATAGTGGAACTCGATCGGAGCCCTATTTTGAAGATGTTGAGCTCGGGCGGCAATCCGATCTCAAGAAAGAGTTGACGTCCTTCGGGCCTCACCGACCTGTCGTGTGATTTCGCCTATGTGG
>CANJMQ010000162.1 GCA_947475225.1 Bradyrhizobiaceae bacterium | reverse complement strand
TCGGCCAGTTCCGGTGATCGACGGGCTCCTGGCAGCCACCGCCAAAGTCCATGGCTTGACGCTGGTCACGCGAAACGAAGCCGATGTGGCGGGTCTCGGTGCGGCGGTGCTGAACCCCTTCACGTGAGTTTCGTCCGGACCCCTGAAGTGGGCCTCAATCTATTCGCCACATATTTTGCGGAGATTAGAAACCTCATTCGCCGCATATCGTGCGGAGATTAGATCACTCGTTCTCCGCAAAGTCCCCGCGAGCTGTCAGTTCGCCGGGACGTCCGTCAACCCGCCGCCGGGCACCACACCGCCTTGGATGTGGGTCGACCCAATGTTGTTGCCGTCATGTG
This sequence comes from Bradyrhizobiaceae bacterium, assembly GCA_947475225.1. Classification (GTDB taxonomy): domain Bacteria; phylum Pseudomonadota; class Alphaproteobacteria; order Rhizobiales; family Aestuariivirgaceae; genus Aestuariivirga. The sequence goes on along the minus strand of CANJMQ010000162.1, from coordinate 4,059 downwards.
TGACCCTTCCGCCGGTTATGGTGTCTGCGAAACGGACGCGGAGCTCGCCGGCACGGCAAACGTTTGCATCAACAGCCCGGAGAGCCATCAGCGGAGTGTGCGTTTCACCCGGTAAGCCTTCGCATTCGACCTGCCCTCGGAATAGGCAACTGCCTCCTTCAGCGCGCGGCGGATGCTATCGGAAACCTTCGTCATCTCCTTGCCCTCTTCTTGTAGGCGTCGACCAGCAAGCCGGTCAGCACCTTAAATTCATTCCTGTCCGCCCGCGAAAGATCGGACCGCTCACTTTCCGCATAAGCCGTCAACGCGAACAGCGGAACATCTGCGTCGTGGTAGAAATAGATCACCCTTGCGCCGCCGCGCTTAGCCGGCCCTCCAGGCCCCAGCCCAGCTTTCTCACGCCACCCGTGCCAGGGATGAGATCACCCGCAGCAGGATTGTAAGCGAGATAGTCTATCAGCTACGGAGACCGAACATACGACGATCTCAAGGCGGCACGCCGGTCAAAAGCAAAGGATGGCACGTGATGCAATCGCGTCTCATGTCCGCCATTGAGGCCTGTGCCAATGTTGCTGTCGGCTATGGCATTGCCGTTGGGACGCAGATAGTTGTGTTCCCTCTATTCGGGATCGATGTATCGCTCAGCGACAATCTTGTCATAGGATTGATGTTCACAGCGATATCCTTGGGCCGGTCTTTCCTTCTTCGGCGGGCATTCAACCGGCTTTGGGTGGTGGACTTGCCAATCCGAGGAAGACAAGTACGGCCTGATTGAGCCGCAAGACATCAGCGTCATTCAGGCGGCCGATCTTTTCACCGAGCTTGTCCTTCGGAACTGTCGTGACCTTGTCGACCATCAGGCGGGAGGCAGTACGCAGACCATTCGCAGCAGTTGGCTCTATGACCAGCCGGAAGAGCGGTGCGTCAGTCGGGTCGGAGGTGAATACGCACAGGGTGATCGATGCGGTGGCATCGAAACCATCGTCCTGAAGAATGACGGCGGGACGCGGTTTCCCAGTGTAATTGGCTCCCCCGGAAACGGTCCAGATTTCGCCGCGCCTCACAGTTCGTCGAGGTCCGATATGGTGTCGATAAATGCCTGGTCATCCTGCGCCTGCAACCCTTGGCTCACTGCAAGGGACTGGGCGTGTGCCTCCGACCGAAAGACTGAGGACCGCACGTCTGGGACCCAAATCTGGATTGGACGGAGACCTCTCGCGCGCAATCGTAGCCGATGCGCCTGCACCTTCTGGCGGGATGTACGCGTCTTGACTGTGTTCGGCATGGCGGCATTTCCAATGGTTACATGTAACCTAATGCACCTCATCGAAAAATGCCAACTTTTTCTATGTGGTTTAGCCGAAAACCGGGTTCTGTTGCTCGAAACGTAAGGAAAATCATGTCGTTATAACCCCTCTCGTCTGGCAGATACTCGCAGTATCCCAACCGAAGGAACCGCCGGACATCCAGCCTGCGGCTTCTTATTTCAGAGGGGCAGTCTTGGTCAGGCGATCCGGTAGACCCGACCTTTGGGCGAGGAGCTGCCTGTAGCGCGCGGCCGAGCCGACGACGACGGCCGGCTGACCGCGCCGCGAGATGACCTGCGGCCGCCTCGCGAGTGCCGCCTCGACGACGGCGCTGAACTTGTTCCTGGCTTCGCGTAGCGACGACATGGCAAATCTCGTGTTGGGATGACGATCCGGAGAGAATGCGCGCCGAGCCGTCGACTTCAAGGGCGCAAAAACAGAACGATAATCAACCTTAAATTGCTTCCTGGTCATTAGACCCACGCCGACATCGGAACCCCATTTTCAAGGGTTTCGCGAGGCTTTGATGAGGTTCCTGCCCCCCCAAATACCTGGGGAAAACCCCTGACCAACACGTCACCCGTGCGATAAGGCCCCGATGCTCGCGCGCCAGTCACCTGTGCGATAAGGCCCGGCGTGGGACATTCACTTGCTTGTTATCGGTGAGCTGAGGCCAGCCCCTCCTCGCTGTCACCTGCTTCATCATGCAATTGTGGGATTGATCCCTCCACACGCTGCGTCATCGGTCTTGGTCCCGCTGCCCGCCTCGACTGCCAGAGCTCCTCGGCAACCTTGAGCGCATCAATCCGGTGCGCCGCCCACCAGACGCGCTCGTCGCCGTGCTGGTGAAGCTCCCTGTGATGGGTTGAGCAGAGCGGCACAGTAAACTCATCCGAGACTTTTCGGCCCAGCGCGGTCGGCTGACGTAGGCAGCGCAGTAGCGGCCATTCGCCTGCGTCTTCCACACGCACTCGCTCGAGATGGTCTCACGGTCCCAGCCGTCGAAGCCGAAGATCCTGTTGGCTTCGGCGATGACGTGCCATCCCTCGAGGTAGGAGAGGGTGATCCCGTCCGCGGCGCGGGTCTTGATGTGCTGCGGCTTCAGTTTGGAGCGCAGCTTCCTGACCTGGTTCTGGGTGAAGCTCATGGCTACTTCGTCCTGATGGCAAGGGAGACCTTGGAGTTGGCGAAGGTGGCACCGGGGACCATGGTTCCGCCCTTGAGGGCATCGAGGACGCCCTTCCGGTCGAGCTTCGGGGGCTGGGGGATCCAGTAGGGCTCGGGTATCTCGGCCTCGTTCACGACGGCGATGGGGAGTCGGGTCCCCAACTCCTTACATGTCGTCACGGCCGGCTGTAATTTGGCGTCAGATCTGCTCAAGGGCGCATCAAACCGGCGGCGCGGGCTTGAAAAATCTCTGCCGTCTCACAACACATCAAACTGTAAGAGGCCCAAAGTGCTAGAGAACAACAGCAGTGACTACGAAGCTACCGGCGAAGCCGCCACCAGCAAACCGTCGGCATCCATCCCCGCGGGCATTGCCTCCTTGATCGAAGAGCGCCCACTGATCTGGTCCGAGGAGCCGCATCCTTGATGGCGAGTCAACTCCCCAACTCCTTCCCTTCTCCTCGGTGATCGACTTACCCTCCTGCAAGATACGCCCATCAGCGGATCGCGGTGCGCCCAACCAGGTCGCCACCGACAGCAACCCCGCGGGCAGCCGCCCGCACGCGTCAAAGAACAAGGAGTTTTTAAGTGAATACAAATGCTGCCACCGCGTCGACAGAAGCGGACACTGGCCCGAGGCGCCTGTACCCCGCGAGCATCTCCTTCCTCATCGAGGAGCGTCCCCTCCTCTGGTACGAGAAGCCCGAGGATTACGACAACCTCCGCAGAGGCGTGTTCGACAATCTCGCGCCCCGGGACACCCTGGAGTGCATCTTCTCCAAGAACCTCGTCGACTACTTCTGGGAGCATAGGCGGATGAGGAGGCTCATGCAGACAGCCATCAACTTCGCCATGCCTAACGCCGCCGGCAAGCTTCTCGCCCCCGGGATAACCTCCTTCGACGTCGACCGGCGTCGAAAAGCCAAGCGCCAGGCGGAGAGTGTCGCCTACGGCGTCGAGGAGGAAACCTCCCGAGATTGCGCAAGCCTGGAGGAACAGATGGAGGAGGCGCGCGTGAGGCACGAGGAAATCCACCTGAGAGCCTACGATAGTCAGACGGAATGCATTGCCCACATTAGGCACGAATGCGAGCGGATCGAGAACCGCATCCATTGGCTGCTCAAGAACTTCGAAGCCCGGCGCGCCACGATGGCGGCGATGGCCAGATCCCTCGTCGAGAACGAGATGGCACAGACTGTCGAGTATCGGGAGGCAAGCTGAGCAATGGCAGAGCCACGCAGGACGCCGTCGGCCTTGCGGCACGGCCTCTTCTCACGCCACGCGCGCCTGGAGTGGTCGCCGCAGGTCCAGAGCCTCGGTGACGCACTCCTCGGGGCGTCCCCCCGCCAGCCGCAGGTGATCGAGGCGGCGCGGGAGGCCGCCGAGGCTATCCTTTGGCTGAGGCAAATTCAGCAGTGGCGGCTCGCAATGCTTGAGCGCGCCGCCCTCTTCTACGCGAACCAGACGGCGGCCGAGCGAGACCCGGCGCTGCGGCTGTCCGACATGGTGAAGGGCGCGGCCGCGAGCGACTGCGCGGCCCTGCGGGACGAAGTTTGCGCCGCGCACGACCGGGCGTGGCTCGTGG
>CANJMQ010000161.1 GCA_947475225.1 Bradyrhizobiaceae bacterium | reverse complement strand
ATCGCCTGCTGCTTCCACACGCTCACCTGGTTGGGATGAACCTTGTGCTTGGATGCGATCTCCTGGATCGTCTTGTCGCCGCGCAAGGCTTCAATCGCAACCCGCGCTTTGAAATCTCCCGTAAAACGCCGTCTTGTCGTCATCTCGCAGTCCTCCTTTGAGCGGCGGACTACACCTTAACACCCTGTCCGAATTCCTAGGACCACCTCAAAGGGACGGTTTTTGCTGTTCGTTGATTCCGATGTCTTTCTGGAGGAAGACCTTGGGTCATGGATTGTGAACCACGCTCGGACCGATCAGTTCTACACTGTGCGCGACAGACGGCAGTCTGATCTCTGTGGGACGGTTATCTGCGGAAAAGCTGAATTTGATAGAATTGGTGGCTACGATGAAGTTTTCCGAGGTTGGGGCGAAGAGGACAATGATCTGTATGAGCGGTTTAGCACATCAGGGCTTACGTCAAATTTTCTACCTGATCACGCGTTAAGGTCCATTCAGCACGGCGACGAGCTTCGCATGCTCGGAAAGCAAGATCCTTCTGGGTACACCAATCGAAGGCAGGCTATAGTTTTAGGAAGGATGTATCGTATTATAAAGATGGATCTACAACGTCTACTGCTCCGTCAACTGAGCTTTGGCGAAAGGAAGAAGATTTTCGACGAAATCCAAAATAAAAATCACAGAGCTCTTTCAGATGGTCAAAGTGGGTTCAGACTGGTTTTAACAGTGCCACCAGAACCTGCGAGAAATCGGCGCGTCAATTGTAAGCGCACACTCGTCTACACAGGTGTAGCCACCATCTAAGCAGAGATTCGCAGATTGGCTAACGGATGGTTTTTGCAGTTTGCATTCATGTCTGTAATTTCTGCGCACTGCTTCAGTTATGCTTGCGATGGGCCACGAGCCCATCGATCACGGCGACGAAATCGCCGACCGTGACACAGGGCTCGATCTGCGCCTGATCGATCTCGATGCCGAGCTCGTCCTCGAGGAACATCATCACCTCGACCTCGTCCAGGCTGTCCATCAGAAGGTCTTCGATGGCCGTTGTTGCGGTCACCGTGTTGGGATCGATGCTCTTGACGCGACTTACGGCATGAGCGAGCAGGCCAAGGGAGTCATGCATCCAGTTTCACCAGGATCCTTTCGGGAAGATTGAAGACATAGTCGCCATCGCGCTCGCTCACGCTGAGCAGCTCTACCTTGCAGTCGAGCGTGGCGCAGAAATCAGCCACCATCTGCCAGGCCCTGATGGAGACGTTCATGCCCACGCATTTGTGCGGGCCTACCGCGAAGAACAGGTCGTCATAGCAAGGCCGCCCCTCGGCAGAGACGCCGGCGGCCTCGATGAACAGGCGCACACGGTCGCCGGGCTGCAGCGACTGGCCGCCGAGCTCGACCGGCTTCACAACGCGCTTCTCCACCAGCGGCAGCGCGGTGCGCGTCAACTCCCGGCCCCAAGCGACGTCGCGCAGCGGCCTGCCCGGAGACTGGCCCAGCTGCTCGATGAAGGTCTGGCACACCGAACCCAGCAAGGTGTTGGCGCTCAGGGCGATGACCGCCATTCGGGTCTGGCGTTCATCCTCACCAAGAGATGCCGGAATGCAGCCGGAAATCCCCTCAAGCACCGCGTTGATCCTTCGCCGGCGTGTCAGGGAAATAGTGTCGTCGAAGAGCTGGGGTATGACCTCAACCGGCAGATCCTCCGTCAAGGGCACGTCGGACAGCCTGGCAATCGCACGCCGCAGGGCCGGCCTGAACAGGTCGCTGAACAGGCAGAACTCCGTTCCGGTGGGTCGGCTGAAAATGCTTCGTCTCGCCTCGAGGGCCTGGCGCAGGCCCTCTAGCGCCGCATCGCTGCGGGACGTGACGGCACGGGCAAAGTTCGCTCGCAGGTGTCGGTGCCGTTCGCCCTCGTGGGCCAGGGGAATCCATTCGCGCAGCGCGTTGAGGAACCGCAGGTCGACGTTCAGGCGCTCCGACAGGCGCGAAACGTCATAGGTCGGCACAGCAAAGGCATCGCTCGTCATCACCTGGCGGATGAGGTCGGGTGCCGTTACCATCCAGCGCTTGCGCGATGGTGAAAGCCAGAGGCCCGGCGGCCGGCGATAGATGTCGAAGCGATCCGGCTGTTTCTGCAGCAACAGATCGGTCATGATACGCTCCCGACACTGCGGAGGCTCGTATCGACAGCCTCCGCGAAGGCCGGTGCGAGCGCTCCTTCGTCCAGAAGCGCGGTGGCCGAATAGTGGCCGCAATCTTCTATCCCGAAGAGGCGTACTTGCGGCAGCCCCGACAGCCGTTGGGCATGCGCTCTGTCGATGGGATGATCGAGCCCGTAGTAAATCCGGATGGAGCCGGGAGGGGTCTTCGACCCGGCAATGACGTCGGCCGTGTTCACCCGTTGGGACGAATCGATTTCACGCGAGATATTCCTGTACATTTGCGGCTGTTGAAGAGCTGAAGTCTTGGAGAAATCCGTGTAGGTCGAGAAGGCGAGGCAGGCGGAGGCGTCGAGAACCGCCGCAGTATAGAGTGCCGGCAGGCCGCCAGAGGAGAAGCCCGTCACGACGGTGTTGCGAATGTCCTTGTGGTCGAGCAGCCGGGCGATTGCGGCGGGCAGGCCCAGAAGACTGTCGCTCAGGCCGGCCACGCCGCGGAAGTAGGTGTAGCGCGACGGGTCCTTAAGATAGAGCCGGGCCACGCCGAGATCCTGCAACATGGCATCGAACACCGCGTTAGAGACTCCGAAATTGTTGTTCACCGTGGTGAACACTACCACCGCAGTATCGGCGCGGCATGATCCGGGAATAAAGTAGCTGCCCATAGCGGGATCGTAAAGCGCCAGCATACGCGGCTGTTCGCGGAGCACGGACTTCAGCGCGGGAAGGGATTGGATCACCGCATGCCGCCTCTGGAGGCGGCTGAAATAGTTCTTGGCAGATGCATGTGGCACTTCGCGAATGAGCGTGCTCAGAACGGCATCGGCCTCGTGAAAGCCGTGGTGGACGAGCTGCGTTGCAAGGAACATGGAATCCCTGAGGGAAAGCCCCCTGGCGGCAAGGAACTGCCGGATCAGGGCGAGCTGCTCGAGCGAGTGCTGCTCCCGGTCCTTCGGACGTGCCGACAGGACTGAACTTGGGCTCCCCTTCAAGACCTCACTCCCTCACCACGACACCCTTGGACACTGCGCGATGCCGGTGTGGTCGGCTTGGCAGTTGAACTAATTTCCGTCCATCTGTAGCTGTGTCTGGCAATGGAAATACAGGTATTCATCATTTCGTGGAAGGGCGTGCATACGGCGGCCGCCAGCATTGAGCGCGCCGCGCGGGGAGCGGGTTTCGACACCCACGTGGTCTATTCTGATCCGGACCCGGGATTTTGCCTTCAGGTTCCGGGGGGCGTGACGCGCCTCGAAGACACGACCTATTGGTCGGGCAAGTTCGACGCCTGCCTGCGCGCCTGCCGCGGCCAGCGGATGCTCGTCATCCATGCCGACACGAGCTGCGACGACTGGCCGGAACTGATCAGGAGGTGCTTGGCCGTGATGCAGGTCCGGCCGGACATCGGCGTGTGGGCGCCGCGCATCGAGAACGCCTACTTCAACCTGGAGAATGCCGCCATCAGGGGACCGCGCGAGGGTGGCCTCGTAACGGTTGCAAACACCGACGGAATTGTATTCTGCCTCGCGCGGCGGGAGGTTGACCGCATGGCCGCCGTGGACTACGCGCGCAATACATTCGGCTGGGGCATCGCATGGCTGTTCTGCAGCTCAGCCTATGCGTCGGGGCGCATGGCGGTGGTCGACACCCGCGTCGAGGTGCGGCACCGGGTGGGGCGTGGCTATGACTCCGGCCAAGCCCTGCGTATGGCCCTGCGCTTCCTGGTGCGGGAGTTGCACCCCCGGGAGCGCGTCCAGTTCGAACTGCTTACCCGCTATGTCGGGCGGATTTTCTAGGGCGTGTCGTCATTTGAGCCAAGCAAGAGCGCAGACGAGATGTAGTCCGGCTAGAAAGTTCCGAGCGGTTTTCTCGTAACGTGTCGCTATACCTCTGAACTGCTTGATGTAATTGAAGAAGCGTTCGACCAGATTGCGTTCGGCGTAGAGCGCGAAGTCGCAGGCGCGCTGGACCTTGCGGTTCGCCTTCAGCGGGATCACCACTTTGATTGAGCGTAAGCGCCGTCTACACCCCATGGGATATCCCTCTTTCGCCGTTACTGCTGAGGAGAGAGTCTTGTTCTGAATCATCAGAAGGAGACGGCGATGACGGATGTTGCGGATAGTTTCGACGGGCAGATAGACATCGTCCGTCGTACACGGGGCTACCGGCGCTGGCCGGATGACGTGAAGGCCCGTATTGTTGCGGAGAGCTTTCAGCCGGGTGTGCGGGTGGCGGATGTTGCGCGCCGT
>CANJMQ010000160.1 GCA_947475225.1 Bradyrhizobiaceae bacterium | reverse complement strand
TTTGCGTCCTTGACCCACTCACGAAGAAATCGGGTCAGCTTACTCCAGTCGGTGGAGTTGAAATGGGTTCTTGGATTCTTCTCGCGGGATGGTGCTTGAAGCGTGATTCTGTCTTTTATGAAACCACGCTTGTGGCTCCACTCCAAGAAGACGTTAAAGTGGCTCATCTCGATGGTGATCGTTGCGGCGGATGGCTTTCGCTTTTTCCCGTTTTGCCGACGCCAGTCAAAGAAACGCGTTACTTCGGCTTCCGTAAGGTCAGTAATGCGAACCTTTGAGAAATAGGGAACGGCGTATCCCTCTAAGAAGGCGATTACGTCTCTCGCGCTATTCGCTGACTTCGCCTCGTGAGGATAGCCCTGCTTGAACTCCTCGAAGACCTTCTTGAACTCCTTGCCAGTGATTGCGACACCCATCTTGACCTTGATCTTGAGGTCGTCGAGCAGGCTGTCGGCAAACTTTCTGGCTTCGTACAGGTCGGATGTGCCAGTGCCACGATAAAGGTAGCCGCTTCCATTGGGTACCTTGATACGGCAGAGCCAAAGCTGCTTTGGGCGGTTCTCCAACTGGTAGAGAACGACCTTTCCATCATGAAAAGACTGGCTGTTGATGACCCTGTCTTTGCCCATGAGCAGAAGATATCAGGTATCCAGCGTCCGTAAATGTAATAGAGTTGTAATAGCGCCAAAAGTGATGGTTTTACCGAACCAAAAAAGCACACCAAAATCGCTTATAATATTGATTTTATTGTGTTTTTGGTTGGTGGAGCCAGGCGGAATCGAACCGCCGACCTCTTGAATGCCATTCAAGCGCTCTCCCAACTGAGCTATGACCCCTTGAAACCATCGTTTTTTCGCCACATGGGGGTGGCGAAGCGGGCGGAACCTAGTTCCGCCCCCCCGAACACGCAAGAACTATTTTCAGACCTCTTCCTCGTGTTCCTTGCCGCCGGTGTCGAGGAGGCCAGACATGTTGTCGCCGTCCTCTTCTTCCTCGACCAGGAAGGTGTCGTCCTCGGTTTCGGCAGCGCCCTCTTCGCCGAGGTCCACATCCTCGATGCCCGCGGTTTCGTCGTCATCGGCCACGTCGGGGGCTTCGGCATCCTCGAGGCTGATGAGCTCGACATCCGCCACTTCCACGTCGTCCGCCACCTCGACAACGCGCGGCTTCGGCACCGGCGCCATGGCGGGCATGTCGCCCTTGGACGGCAGGACCTGGGCCGCCACGAAGTTGGCACTGCACTTCGGGCAGACGATCGGGTTCTTCATCAGGTCGTAGAAACGGGCGGCACAGGACGGGCACGTCCGCTTGGTTCCGAGTTCAGCCTTGACCACGGGTGATCCTTTCGACGGAAAAGCATTGATTGGGGGCTCCATGGCACTTCTGGACGCCATTGTCAAAACCCTGCGTGCCAAGGGCTGGCAGAGGGCGAAATCATCGTGTATCGGAGCGGGCCAGACCGGAGCGACCATGAGCAGCAACCACACCGCCGAACCCCTTCCCCTCGTCTCCCGCCGGGCCTCCGGCCTCAAGGGCCGCATCCGCGTGCCGGGTGACAAGTCGATGTCCCACCGCGCGCTCATGTTCGGGGCCGTGGCCATTGGCGAAACCACCATCCGCGGGTTGCTGGAGGCCGAGGACGTCATCAACACCGCCAAGGCCATGACGGCGCTGGGGGCAGACGCCAGGCGCGGGGCCGATGGCGTGTGGCGGGTGCAGGGCGTGGGCGTGGCAGGGCTCAGGTCGCCCTCGCAGCCCCTGGACTTCGGCAATTCCGGCACCGGCGTCCGGCTTGCCATGGGCCTCATGGCGAGCACGCCCCTGACCGCCCAGTGCATCGGCGATGCCTCGCTCTCCGGCCGCCCGATGGGCCGCGTCACCGTTCCGCTGTCGCAGTTCGGCACCACATTCGAAACGGCGGAGGGCAACCGCCTGCCGCTGACGCTGAAGGGGGCGAAGAACCCCGTACCCGTCACCTACACGCTGCCCGTTGCCTCCGCCCAGGTGAAGTCCGCCGTGCTGCTCGCGGGCCTCAACACAGCCGGCAAGACCACGGTGATCGAGCCCACCCCCACGCGTGACCATACCGAGCGCATGCTCAAGGGCTTCGGCGCGAAAATCACGGTGGAGAAGAAGCCTGACGGCAACCACATCACCATCGAAGGCCAGCATGAGCTGGCAGCACAGAACCTCGACGTTCCGGGTGATCCGTCATCCGCCGCCTTCCCGATGGTCGCGGCCCTCATCACGCCGGGCTCCGACATCGTGATCGAGAACATCATGCTGAACCCCACCCGCACGGGATTGATCGACACGCTGGTCGAAATGGGCGGCAACATCGTGATCGAGAACCGCAGGCTGGCGGGCGGTGAAGAGGTGGGCGACCTTCATGTGAAGGCTTCCAAACTCAAGGGCGTCACCGTTCCCGCAGCGCGCGCGCCCTCGATGATCGATGAATATCCCGTGCTCTCGGTTGCTGCGTCCTTCGCTGAAGGCGTCACCCGCATGGAAGGCCTTGAGGAACTGCGCGTCAAGGAAAGCGACCGCCTCGCCGCGGTGGAAGCGGGCCTCGCCGCCAATGGCGTCTCGACGCGTTCGGGCCGCGACTGGCTGGAGGTTGACGGCGGTGGCGCGAAGGGCGGTGGCACGGTCGTCACCCACATGGACCATCGCATCGCCATGTCCTTCCTCGTCATGGGGCTGGCCTCGGCGCATGAGACGAAGGTGGACGACAGCCGCTTCATCGCCACGTCCTTCCCGGACTTCACCGGGCTGATGAACGGCATGGGCGCCAAGCTCACACCCGCCACATGATCATCGCGGTCGATGGCCCCGCCGCCGCCGGCAAGGGCACCATCGCCCGCGCACTGGCGAGGCACTTCGGCTTCCACTTCCTCGACACGGGTGCCCTCTACCGCATGGTGGGGCTGGCAGCCATCAGGGCAGGGGGCGAGCCGATCACCACGCCCGCCGCCATCGCCGCCGCCCTGAGCCTCGATCCCGCCAGCTTCACCGATGCCGACCTCAGGAACGAGAAGGTGGGTGCTGCCGCCTCCATCGTCGCCGTCATCCCGGAAGTCCGCGCCGCATTGCTGGAGTTCCAGCGCAGCTTCGCCCGCACGCCACCCGGCGCGGTGCTGGACGGCCGCGACATCGGCACGGTGGTCTGCCCCGACGCCCACGCCAAGCTCTTCATCACCGCGAGTGCGGAAGTCCGCGCCCGGCGCCGCCAGCTGGAACTGGGCGCCACCGACTACGAAGCCGTGCTGGCGGATATCCGCGCAAGGGACGCGCGGGACTCGCAGCGCACCGCGGCGCCCCTCGTGGCCGCGACGGACGCGGTGACGCTGGATACGTCCGAGATGGACATCAATGCCGCGGTCGCCGCAGCTGTCGCCACCGTGGAAGCAAGACGGCTGCCCTGAGGTTCAGGCGGGCTGCAGTGTGGGTATCTTCGAAACGTCCACATCGCGCTCGGCCTGCCACAGGTCATAGGCCGACTGCATGTTGAGCCAGAGTGCCGGCCCATTGCCGCACAGCTTGCCGAGCTTCACGGCGGTTTCGGGCGTCACGGGCTGGCGCCCTGCGAGAATGTCGTAAAGCGACTGCCGGGAGAGCCCGAGCAGTCTCGCAATCTCTGTCTTGGTGCGCCCGAGTGCGGGCAGCACGGTGGTGTTGAGCATGACGCCCGGATGGGTGGGGCGGCGGTCCGGGCTGCGGCGGGCAGCATATTCGGTCATGCGGTCCTCATCAGTGATACTGTTCGAAATCAACCTGTTGCGCATCGCCATCTGAAAACGCGAAGGTGATGCACCAGGGTCCGTTGACATGAATGGTGTAGCGGGTTGGATTGAAGCCTTTCAGCATGTGAAAATCATATCCTGGAACATTCATGTCGGCAGGCCGCACCGCTGAATCAAGTGCGTCCAGACGTTCGATGATCCGGCCGTGCAACCGTTTGTCGATCCTGCTCCGCCCGGTTGCCCAAAGGGCCGCCAGTTCCTTGTTGCGGAACGTCCTGATCATCTCCGACGGAGAGTAGGAAGCAACCCCAGATTTGTCAAGTATCACCTTACATTCGATGCTCCTCCCAAATGTGCTGGTGGTGACCAAGGCCCCCCGCTTTCGCTTGCCCCACCCGCCATTTTCACCTATACGCCGCCCCGTTACAGGACGTCTGGCCTCTGGGCCGTGATGGACATGAACCGGGGTGCCGCAATGCCCCCACAATAGTTTCAGGGCTTCGGGAACCACCAACCGCCTGCCTGGGCGGGGTTTCGGAGACTGGGACGCAAGCGTCGAGTTTGCCCTTCTGGCTTCCATTTCAACAACCGGGGCCAGTGGGGACGTCCTAGCGGGTTTTGCCGCCGGGCCAGCCTCGATTTGAACAGGAACACCACCCACATGGCGAAATCCGCCGTCTCGCTCACCCCCACCCGTGAAGACTTCGAATCTCTCCTCGCCGAGAG
>CANJMQ010000159.1 GCA_947475225.1 Bradyrhizobiaceae bacterium | reverse complement strand
CTTCGATATCCGCCGTTATGACGCCCGCATGCTCGATCTTGCCGCTTCCGCCCGAGAGCGGGGTGCGCAGGTCGTGCTCATTACCGACCAGTGGATATCCCCAATCGCGAGACTTGCCGTGCATTCACTCCCCCTGCGCATTGAAGCGCCGTCGAGCTGGGACTCGAACATCGTGCCGCTGTTCCTCGCCGAGGCCCTGGTGGCCGCGACCGTCAACGCGTCCTGGCGTGAGACCGAGGCCCGTATCGTGGAGATCGAGACGCTGTCTGACACCGGGCGACGCGGCAAATGACCGAAACCTTCGACTTCGTGATCGTGGGCGCGGGTTCCGCCGGCTGTGCCATGGCCTATCGCCTCTCGGAGGACGGCAAGAACTCGGTCTGCGTGCTGGAGTTTGGCGGCAGCGACCGCGGGCCCTTCATCCAGATGCCGTCTGCCCTGTCCTACCCCATGAACATGAAGCTCTATAACTGGGGCTTCGAGTCCGACCCGGAGCCCGGCCTCGGCGGCCGCAGGCTGGCGACACCGCGCGGCAAGGTGGTGGGAGGGTCTTCCTCCATCAACGGCATGGTCTATGTGCGCGGCCACGCCAAGGACTTTGACACCTGGGAGGAGATGGGCGCCAAGGGCTGGGGCTTCCGCCACGTGCTGCCCTATTTCAAGCGCCAGGAATCCTGCCCTGACGGAGAGGACGGCTGGCGCGGCACCGCGGGCCCGTTGCATGTGCGGCGGGGGCCCCGCGACAATCCGCTCTACCAGGCCTTCATCGAGTCCGGACGCCAGGCAGGTTATCCGGTGACCGAGGATTACAACGGCCGTGCCCAAGAGGGCTTCGGCCCGATGGAGATGACCATCCACAAGGGCATCCGCTGGTCCGCCGCCAATGCCTATCTGAAGCCCGCGCTGAAGCGCGGCAACGTCAAGCTCATCACCCGGGCCTTCGCGCATCGCGTGATCCTCGAGGGCAAGCGTGCGGTGGGCGTCGCGTACGACGTCGGCGGCGAAAAGCTGCAGGTGAAGGCGAGGCGCGAGGTGATCATCGCTGCCTCCTCCATCAACTCGCCGAAGCTTCTCCAGATGTCCGGCATCGGCGCACCTGAAGTTCTCAAGGCTGCAGGCATCGAGGTGGCGCATGCGCTGCCGGGCGTGGGCGAAAACCTGCACGACCACCTGGAGATCTATTTCCAGATCAGGTCAAAGGAGCCGGTGACGCTGTATTCGAAGCTCAACTGGCTCTCCAAGGGGTTGATTGGTGCAGAGTGGGTTTTCTTCAAGACCGGGCTGGGCACCACCAACCATTTCGAATCCTGCGGCTTCATCCGCTCCGCCGCGGGTGTCGAGTATCCCGACATCCAGTATCACTTCCTGCCAGCCGCAATGCGTTATGACGGCAAGGCCGCCTTCGCCGGACATGGTTTCCAGGTGCATGTGGGCCCGATGCGCGCCAAGTCACGCGGTTTCGTCCGTGTACGTAGCAACGAGGCGCGCGCGGCGCCGCAGATCCTGTTCAACTACCTCACCCACCCGGACGACTTGGCCGAATGGCGCCGTGCCGTCAGGCTGACGCGCGAGCTGTTCCAGCAGCCCGCCATGCAGCGCTATGCGGCAGCAGAAATCCAGCCGGGCCCAAAAGTCTCCACCGACGCCGAGATCGACGCCTTCATCCGCGAACACTGCGAGAGCGCCTACCACCCCTGCGGCACCTGCAAGATGGGCGATGCCAGCGACCCGACGGCGGTGGTGGACCCCGAGTGCCGGGTGATCGGCATCGAGGCCTTGCGCGTCGCAGACTCATCCATCATGCCGCAGGTGACCAACGGCAACCTGAATGGCCCCACCATCATGATCGGCGAGAAGGCCAGCGACCACATCCTCGGCAAGCAGCCGCTGGCGCCGTCGAACCAGGAACCGTGGATCAACCCCGACTGGAAGATCAGCCAGCGGTAGGCTTCGTCATTCCACTCGACGTTCACCATGCCCGGGCCTGACCCGGGCATCTTTTTTGGGCGGCCGGGAAAAGGATCGCCGGGTCAAGCCCGGCGAAGGCGAAGGTGAAGGTCAGGAGTGCCGCCGCGCAACGGATTGCGGAAAATAATCCTTGATTTTTATTCCTACTCATGCCATATGTCAGCCAGACATTCGACCTGCTGATTGACATTGTGAATCAAATTTCCGGACCTCCGCAGGTCCGTCAGTCCGGCGAAAGCTGGCAACCCGCCGTCTCGCGCGCCCGCAGCGTTAGCTTGTCTTCTCCCGCTCCTTCTGCGGGAGAGGACGAAGTGTCACTCGTTCGCGTCGCAGCCTTAGGCGCTGGCTTCCTTCAGGAACAATTCCCGCAGCTTCCTGACCACCGGACCCGGTTGCCCGCCGCCGATGCGGTGCCCGTCGATCTCCACGATGGGCATGACGAATTGCGAGGCAGAGGTGAGGAAGGCTTCGTCCGCCGCGAGGGCCTCCTCCACGGTGAACTTGCGTTCGACGATCTCGACACCCTCTTCCTTGGCCAGCCGCATCAGTGCCCGCCTGGTGCAGCCGGCGAGGATTTCGTTGGAGAGGTGGCGCGTGATGACCTTGCCGTCCTTGACGATATAGGCGTTGGAAGACGTGCCCTCGGTGACGAAGCCGTGCTCCACCATCCAGGCTTCCTGCGCGCCCTTCTCATAGGCCTCCTGCTTGCCGAGTGCGGGGGCCAGCAGCATCACCGTCTTGATGTCGCGCCGGGCCCAGCGCAGGTCCGGCGTCGTCACCACCTTGATGCCGGTCACCGCATTGGGGTTGCTGACGAGACTCATGGCCTGGGTGAAGGCGATGAGGGTGGGCTTTACGTCGCCCTTGGGGAAATTGAAGGTGCGGTCCGCCGCACCGCGCGTCACCTGCATGTAGATGATGCCTTCGGTGAGCCCGTTCCGCTTGATGAGCTCGGCATGCATCTGGTCGAGCTGTTCGCGCGAGCAGGGCCAGGCCATGCGCAGTTCATTGAGCGAACGGCCCAGCCGCTCCATGTGCGCAGTGTAGTCGACCAGCCTGCCATTGATCACGGCGCTCACCTCGTAGACACCGTCGGCGAACAGGAAGCCACGGTCGAATATCGATATTTTCCCTTCTGTTTCAGGGAGATACTCGCCATTCACATAGACGGTGCGAACCATGGAAACCGGCTCCTTCATGCTGCATTGCCTCTAAGCATGATTCCGGCGTCCAAATCCATGGGGGTTGTGGCGACCTGCCCGGGCGGCTAGGACAATGCCCAACGTCAACAGCCATACAGGATATCATGCCGCGTCACGTTCCGGAGCAAGCGATAAAGGCCATGCTGAGCCGCGAAGAAGCCCTCTTCACCCAGCGCAACCCGACTTCGCAGAAACTCTCGGAAGATGCGGCTCGAAACTGGCTGAAGGGCGTGCCCATGCACTGGATGGTGGACTGGGGCACACCGTTTCCACTCTTCATCGCCAAGGCGCAGGGCGTGGACGTGACCGACGCCGACGGCCACCACTACATCGACTTCTGCCTGGGCGACACCGGCGCCATGTTCGGCCATTCGCCGCCGGCCGTGGTCGAGGCCCTGCGGCGCGAAGGTGCCAACGGCTTCACCACCATGATGCCATCTCCCGATGCCGTCGTGGTGGGCAGGTTGCTGGAAGACCGCTTCGGCCTGCCCTGCTGGCAGGTGACGGCAACCGCGTCGGATGCCAACCGCGCCGTCATCAAGTGGTGCCGCGCCATCACCGGCCGGAGCAAGATCCTCGTCTTCAACCACTGCTATCATGGTGCGGTGGACGACACCTACGTCACCATCGACGGCGGCACGCCGCATGCCGATCCCGCACTGATCGGCGAAGTGCGCGACCTCACGCAGTTCACCAAGGTCGTCGAGTTCAACGACATCGCGGCGCTGGAGACGGCGCTGGCCGATCGCGATGTGGCCTGCGTGCTGGCCGAGCCGATCATGACCAATGTCGGCATGGTGCTGGCGGACGACGGCTATCACACGGCGCTGCGCGAGCTGACCCGCAAATACGGCACGCTGCTGGTGATCGACGAGACGCATTGCATGTCATCCGGGCCCGGCGGCTACACGCGCGAATATGGGCTGGAACCTGACGCCATGGTGCTGGGCAAGCCTATCGCCGGCGGCATTCCCGCCGCGGTCTATGGCTTCACGCAAGGTGTGACGGACCGCATCCGCACATTCCTCGCGACGCGCACGCCCGGCCATTCCGGCATCGGCACCACGCTGTCGGGGTCCAAAATCCAGCTGGCGCTGATGCGTGCCGTGCTGGAGAATTATTTCACGGAGGAGGCGTTCGGTCCACTCGTGGCGCTGGCCAGGCGCCTTGAGAAGGGGATTGCCGATGTCATCATCAAACATGGCGTGGCGTGGCACGTCGTCCGTGTCGGCGCCCGGGTGGAGTTCATGTGCACTCCCGAAAGGCCCCGCAACGGCGGCGAAGCTGCAAGAGTGATCCACCGGCCAATCGATGAAGCCGTGCATCATTATCTGCTCAATCGCGGGGTGATCGTCACCCCCTTCCACAACATGATGCTCATCTGCCCGGCGACGACCGAGGCACATGTGAACCAGCTGGTCGAAGGTCTCGACCGCTGTCTCACCGAATTGATG
>CANJMQ010000158.1 GCA_947475225.1 Bradyrhizobiaceae bacterium | reverse complement strand
CGAGCACCCCATTGAAGACCCGCCAGGCGCCGCAACATAGAAACGCTCGTTAAGCCAGAAGGCCCCCGATATCGGGGGCCTTCTTGCCTGAGCACGTGCTGCACTTTTACTCCGGAAAACTGCTGCAGATTCACTCCGGCGTTGACACTCAGACCGCCTGAGTCCCGTTTCCAGTGCAATGTGTATGATAGGAAGAACCAGCCTGTTCTGCGTCCTGGCAGCCGCCTTGATGATCAGATCGAGCTCTCCATCTCTCAACCGCCTCTCGCGCCTTGTCGTCTCGCAGACGATCTTGAGCCGGGAGACAGGGTTCTCCCTGATAGGAAGGCCCCACTCCTCCCTGGCAACCTCGAACAGGTTCTGGATTGGAGACAGCATTCGCTTGAGGCTCCTGGGTGTCACTTCCTCCAGGCGCTCGTCTCTGTACCTCGCAAAGTCCCCCTGCCCCAGCTCGCTGAGTTTCCTGGAGCAGATTGGGTGTCTCAGGAAGGCATTCAGGACGGCCTTCTCGACGGCTGCAGAGCGCTTCAGAGGTGTGATGGTGTCTCGGTAGCGGATCACCAGTTCGCCCAGCGTATGGCGCTCCAGGTGTCTTGGATCCTGGGGGAGAGCGGTACGGTCGACCTCCAGTTCTGCCTGTCGGGCCCAGGCCTCGGCGTCCTTGCGTGATAGGAAGCTGTTGGAGACCGGGGGATGCCCTGCCCGTCTGACCTGGACTTGCCAGCGGTTACGTCTCTTGCGGATGGTTGCCATGTCGATCCCTCGCTGTGACACAGTTGTGACAGTCGAAAGGATGCGAAGATCTGGTGAGGAAGGGCGCTGTCTAAGTCGTTGTATTGACTCAGCGAAATGGTGGGCGATGAGAGACTCGAACTCCCGACATCTTCGGTGTAAACGAAGCGCTCTACCAACTGAGCTAATCGCCCGCTCGGGGATGGGCTTAGCGCCACCTGCACCCACAATCAAGCCAGCAAAAAACCCCGTGCGAGTTCTGAGGGCGCACGGGGCCGATGTGATTTGAGTGGTTCCAGAAACTAGCTCTGCGCTGTCCCGTCTCCTCGCTGCCGTTGCCACGCCCGAAACGCCTTACCAGACCTATGTGTCGGTGATTCGTGGGGAACTTCAAGCTTTTGTAGCCGTGTGCGGGGCCATTGCCTGATCTTGCGGCAGCAATGAAAAGGGCCGCCCCGAAGGGCGGCCCGCGTGTTGTCAGGAAGGATCGCTCAATGGGCGCGGGCTGCACTCTCGCCGGCCTTCTCGGCGGCAGCACGGGCGGCGGCTGCCGCCTCCTCGGCCTCCTCGTCCCAGGTGATGGGCTCCGGCATGCGGATGAGCGCATGCTTCAGAACGTCATCCATGCGGGCGACGGGAATGATCTCGAGGCCCTTCTTCACGTTCTCCGGGATCTCGCTCAGGTCCTTCACGTTCTCCTCAGGGATCATGACGGTCTTGATGCCGGCGCGAAGTGCCGCGAGCAGTTTCTCCTTCAGGCCACCGATCGGCAGCACGCGGCCGCGCAGCGTGATCTCGCCCGTCATCGCCACATCCCTGCGGACCGGTATGCCCGTCATGACCGAGACGATGGCGGTGACCATCGCGATGCCGGCGGACGGTCCGTCCTTCGGCGTCGCACCTTCCGGCACGTGCACGTGTATGTCGCGCTTGTCGAAGACCGGCGGCTTGACGCCGATGGTCGCCGCCCGCGAGCGTACGTAGGAGGAAGCAGCCGAGATCGACTCCTTCATCACGTCACGCAGGTTGCCGGTCACCGTCATCTTTCCCTTGCCCGGCATCATCAGCGCTTCGATCGTCAGGATCTCGCCGCCGACTTCAGTCCAGGCAAGGCCGGTGACGACACCGACCTGGTCCTCGCACTCCGCCTCGCCATAGCGGTACTTCGTCACGCCGAGATACTGCTGGACGACGTCAGGCGTCACGGTGATCTTCTTCTTGCCCTTGCTCGTCATCAGTTCCTTCACCGCCTTGCGGGCGAGTGAATTCATCTCACGCTCGAGGTTGCGCACACCGGCTTCCCGGGTGTAGCGGCGGATCACTTCATAGAGTGCCTCCTCCGTCACCTCGAACTCCTTAGGCATCAGGCCATGATGGTCGCTGGACTTCGGGATCAGGTGGCGACGGGCAATCTCGTACTTCTCTTCTTCCGTGTAGCCGGCGATCCGAATGATTTCCATGCGGTCGAGCAGTGCTGGCGGAATATTGAGCGTGTTCGACGTCGTCACGAACATCACGTTCGAGAGATCGTACTCGACCTCCAGATAGTGGTCCATGAAGGTCGCGTTCTGCTCGGGATCAAGCACCTCGAGAAGGGCAGCCGACGGATCGCCACGGAAGTCCATGCCCATCTTGTCGATCTCGTCCAAGAGGAAGAGCGGGTTGGACTTCTTGGCCTTCTTCATCGACTGGATGACCTTGCCGGGCATCGAGCCGATATAGGTGCGGCGGTGGCCGCGGATCTCGGCCTCATCGCGCACGCCGCCGAGCGACATGCGGATGAACTCGCGCCCCGTGGCCTTCGCAATCGACTTGCCGAGCGAGGTCTTGCCGACGCCGGGCGGGCCGACAAGGCACAGGATGGGCCCGCGCAGCTTGTTGGTGCGGCTCTGAACCGCGAGATACTCGAGAATGCGCTCCTTCACCTTGTCGAGGCCGAAGTGATCGGCATCGAGCACCTCTTCCGCGAACTTCAGGTCGTGCTTGACCTTGCTCTTCTGGCCCCAGGGAATGCCGAGCAGCCAGTCGAGATAGTTGCGCACCACGGTGGCTTCCGCCGACATCGGGCTCATCTGGCGGAGCTTCTTGATCTCCGCGTCGGCGCGCTCCTTGGCTTCCTTGGAGAGCTTGGTCTTCTTGATGCGCTGCTCGAGTTCGTCGATCTCGTTCTTCTCGTCGCCGTCTCCGAGTTCCTTCTGAATGGCCTTCATCTGCTCATTCAGGTAGTATTCGCGCTGCGTCTTCTCCATCTGGCGCTTGACGCGCGAGCGGATGCGCTTCTCCACCTGGAGAACCGAGATCTCGCCTTCCATCAGCGCATAGACCTTCTCCAGCCGCTGGGCGACGGAGATCATCTCGAGAAGCTCCTGCTTCTCGGCAAGCTTGATGGCGAGGTGTGCGGCGATGGTGTCGGCCAGCTTCGAAGGATCGGTGATCTGCCCAACCGATGCCAGCACTTCCTGCGGCACCTTCTTGTTCAGCTTCACGTAGCTGTCGAACTGGGAGACTGCGGTACGCGCCAGCGCCTCGGTCTCGGCCGTGGTGCCGTGGTCGGAGGGCAGCACCTCAACTTCCGCCTCGAAGAAATCGGTGCGGTCGGAGAAGCCGTGTACGCGCGCACGGTCGGAACCCTCGACCAGCACCTTCACGGTGCCGTCCGGGAGCTTGAGGAGTTGCAGCACCTGCGCCAGCGTGCCGACCTCATAGACGGCATCGGACGCCGGATCATCGTCAGCGGGGTTCTTCTGCGCGACGAGCAGGATGCGCTTGTCTTCGCGCATCACCTCTTCCAGCGCCTTGATGGACTTCTCGCGCCCCACGAAGAGCGGGACGATCATGTGCGGGAAGACGACGATGTCGCGGAGCGGCAGGACCGGGATCGTCTCGAAGCTTCCGGCGGGGGTCGTGTTGCTCATACTACTTCCTTTCATGGGCCGCCGACTGGGTCTGGCGCAATAATGCCGCCAGACAAGGGCGCCCGGGTTCTTGGCCGTCGAGCCGCAAATCAGTGAATCACATGCATCTTACGCACAAATCCCCCCGAAAGAGCAGCCTCAGCGTTGGATAAGATGTGGAGAGGGCACGAGGAAATTTCAATCCACCCACACAAGGAAATAGCCGGGCACGAGGCCCGGCTATTTCAAGGGCTTACGACCGGCAGGTTCAGGCGGATGCCGTCGCCTTGCCGTTCTGCTTGTCGGCATAGATGAGGAGCGGCTTGGCCGTCCCGTCCACCACGTCCTTGGAAATCACAACTTCCTCGACACCCGTCATCGCGGGAAGGTCGAACATGGTCTCGAGCAGGATCGACTCCATGATGGAACGCAGGCCGCGCGCACCCGTCTTGCGCTCGATGGCGCGACGCGCAATGGCGGACATCGCCTCGTCCGGGAAGGTGAGCTTGACGCCCTCCATCTCGAACAGCCTCTGGTACTGCTTCACGATGGCGTTCTTGGGCTCGACCAGGATCTGCACCAGCGCCGTCTCGTCGAGGTCCTCGAGTGTCGCCACGACGGGCAGACGGCCGACGAACTCGGGGATGAGACCGAACTTGAGCAGGTCTTCCGGCTCCAGCTCGCGCAGCACGGCACCGGTGCGGCGGTCCTCGTTGGAGCGGATCTCCGCACCGAAGCCCAGGCCCGAACCCTTGGAGCGCTGGTTGATGATGCGCTCGAGGCCGGCAAAGGCGCCGCCGCAGATGAACAGGATGTTCGTCGTGTCGACCTGCAGGAATTCCTGCTGCGGGTGCTTGCGGCCGCCCTGCGGCGGCACGGAGGCAACGGTGCCTTCCATGATCTTCAACAGCGCCTGCTGGACGCCCTCGCCCGACACGTCACGCGTGATGGACGGGTTGTCCGACTTGCGGCTGATCTTGTCGACTTCGTCGATGTAGACGATGCCGCGCTG
>CANJMQ010000157.1 GCA_947475225.1 Bradyrhizobiaceae bacterium | reverse complement strand
GGCGAAAGCCCGTCCAAAGCCGAATGCGGGCGTTCGCTGCTATAGAATCTGATCCATTCAGCAATGACGCGTTCGGCGATGAAGCCATCCGTCAGCTCATGCAGATAGACCGCCTCGTATTTCAGCGACCGCCACAAGCGTTCGATGAAGATGTTGTCCATGCAGCGTCCCCGCCCGTCCATCGAGATGGTCACGCCGGCTTTTGTCAGTGCGCCGGTGAAGACCACGCTGGTGAACTGGCTGCCCTGATCGGTGTTGAATATCTCCGGACTGCCGTATCTTGACAAGGCCTCGTTCAGTGCTTCGATACAAAAACCTGCATCCATCGTATTCGACAAACGCCAGGCCAGCACATGCCGCGTTGCCCAGTCCATGATGGCCACCAGAAACAGAAAACCGCGCTTCATCGGAATATAGGTGATGTCCGCACACCAGACATGATCGGGCCTCACGACCGTCATGTCGCGCAAAAGATAAGGATAAATGCGGTGTTCCGGATGGGGCGTGCTGGTCCGGGGCGCTTGATAGATCGCCTCCAGACCCATGACACGCATCAACCGGCGCACGCGATGCCGACCGATCACAACGCCTTCCCGCCACATATGACGCACCATCTGACGACTGCCGTAAAACGGATACTTGACATAGAGTTCGTCGATGCGGCGCATCACCATCAGATTCTCTGCACTCTCCCCCCGCGGCGCATAGTGAAATGACGACCGGCTGATCGAAAGCAGGCGGCACTGACGGCTCTGACTCAGGCTGGGGCAGCCAGGCGCAATCATCGCCTTGCGCTCGTCTCTGCTCATCGCTTGAGCCCGTTGGACAAAAAATCGCGTTCCACCGTCAGCTGACCGATTTTCGCGTGAAGGTCGCGAACCTCGCTTTCATGATCCTGTCGCTCGCGGTCCGTGCCATTCGAAAACACTTCAGACAATCCCGCAATCGCCTGCTGCTTCCACACGCTCACCTGGTTGGGATGAACCTTGTGCTTGGATGCGATCTCCTGGATCGTCTTGTCGCCGCGCAAGGCTTCAATCGCAACCCGCGCTTTGAAATCTCCCGTAAAACGCAGTCTTGTCGTCATCTCGCAGTCCTCCTTTGATCGGCGGACTACACCTTAACACCCTGTCCGAATTCCTAGGACCACCTCAATGATCCGGTGGCTTTCAAACAGGCCTTTTGTAACGTTCAAGAAGCGGGTCAGAAGTGCATCTTTCTTCCCCGGTTGGTCGCGGTAGCGTAGTCACAGGGTATTGTTAGATTGTTGAATCCTCTGAACGCTGCATATCGAATGGGTGATTCCGGAGGGTTTCAATTCGATCGTAGCCACTTGTTGGTGGACGCTTTCTTATATATAGAGTCCACAAAGCATAATTCCTTGGGGGCGAACGCTATGCGTAAGACTTTGCTATCGGGATTGTTTGCATTTTCCATGCTTGTTGGCATGCAACAGTCTTTTGCTGATCCCAAACAAGGTGGGGCAGCGGTCATCACTTTCAACAATGATTTCACTACTCTTGACCCCCAAGTCGGCTACGACTTGCAGAACTATGTCGCAATTCGCGGCATCTTCGACAGGCTGATGGACTACAAGCCAGGCACAGTCGAACTCGTTCCGTCGCTTGCAGAAAAGTATACGATCTCCGAGGACGGAAAGACCTATACGTTCAACCTTCGCAAGGGTGTGAAGTTTCACAATGGTCGTCCGCTGACCTCGGTCGACGTCAAGTACTCCCTCGAGCGTGCTGTGAATCCGGCCACCCAGTCGCCGGGTAGCGGTTATTTCAGTGCGATTGTCGGATATGACGAACTTTCCGCGGGCAAGGCAACGGAGTTTTCAGGCATATCGACGCCGAGCGACGATGTCGTGGAAATCAAGCTCAGCCGGGCCGATGCTACCTTCCTCTATTCCATGTCACTTCACTTTGCGTCGGTTGTTCCTAAAGAGGAAGTTGAGAAAGCAGGAGCCGACTGGGGGAAACAACCTGTCGGGTCAGGCGCGTTCAAGTTCGTCGAGTGGATACCGGGCCAGCACGTAATCCTGGAGCGCAACAAGGATTACTGGCTTTCCGGCGTCCCGTATCTTGACCGACTGACATTCGAATTTGGTCAGGATCCCACCGTCTCAGTCCTTCGTCTCAAGAAGGGGGAAATTGATGTTGCTGGCGACGGCGTGCCGCCCGCGCAGTTCGCAGCGGTTACCACTGACCCCTCCACAAAGGACCTGGTGGCGATGGGCGACTGGCTTCAGACTGCCTTTATCACCATGAACGTTACTCAACCACCATTCGATAAAGTTGAAGTGCGCCAAGCGGTCAACATGGCGATCAACCGTGACCGGATTGTTCGCCTCATTAATAACCGGGCCAACCCAACCTTACAGGTTCTGCCTCCGGCGATGCCGGGATATGATCCGGAATACAAGGGCTATGGCAATGACATCGAAAGGGCAAAGAAACTGCTCGCCGATGCTGGATATCCTGACGGATTTGACACGGAACTCTACGCCATGAACGTTGATCCGCATCCTCGTATCGCGCAGGCGATCCAGCAGGACCTCGCCGCCATCGGCATCAAGGCAGAGATAAGATCACTCGCCCAAGGTGAAGTAATCGGGGCCGGTGGATCCGGCAAAGCACCCATGATCTGGTCAGGCGGGATGGGCTGGTTGACAGATTTTCCGGATCCCGCAGGTTTCTACTCCGCGATCCTCGGCTGTGCTGGTACGTCGGAGGGTGGTTGGAACTGGGCCAAATACTGCAACAAGGAAATAGACGCGCGGGCCGCAAAAGCGGATTCGATGACAAAACCCGATCAGGCAGCAGCGCGCATCGCAGAATGGCAATCCATCTTCCAGGATGTCATGAAGGATGCTCCGTGGGCTCCGGTCTACAATGAGAAGCATATCACGTTCCATTCCGACCGGATTGGTGCAGAACCGAGCGTGTTTGTTGATCCCTTCGACACGCCGCTGAACTATCGCTACATCTATGCGAAGGATGTCCAATAAGCGCGATAAGCCGCATCAGCGGTGAGACCTTCTGAATATGCAGCCTACGACGCGACAGGGCTGGCTGAACTCGTACGAAGGCGTGAGATCACATCTGTAGAACTCGCTTTATCGGCCATAGATGCAATTGAAAAGGTGAATCCTCGCCTTAATGCTGTCGTTGAGATCTTCCCGGACCTTATCGATCGGCTACGCCGGCAGGTGCAGCGTACTGGTGTGTTTGCGGGCGTTCCCATCCTCAACAAGGATCTGCTCGCCGATGCGGGACGGAAACTGGAGATGGGCAGCGAATTGGCGCGAGGCTTCGTCGCTCCCTACACGGATAGCCTGCTGGGACGTCTCAAGCGGCAGGGCGCCGTTGCACTCGGCAGGACTACCACTCCTGAATTCGGCATGGCCACCGTGACGGAGAGCCGGATCGCCGGGATTACGCGAAACCCCTGGGATCTTGATCGCACCCCTGGTGGATCGAGTGGAGGATCGTGTGCAATGGTGGCTGCACGGGCCGTACCCATTGCCACGGCAACTGACGCAGGAGGTTCTATCCGTAGCCCAGCTGCGCATTGCGGCCTCGTCGGTCTGAAGCCCTCACGTGGCCGCATATCACAAATGCCCTTCAGGGCTGATCCCCTTGTGGGACTGTCAGTCAGTTTTGTAGTCACGAGATCGGTCCGCGACTGCGCTCTTGCCCTGGATGTGTGCCAGGGTCGAGAGCCAGGCGATCCATATGGCATGGAAGTAACAGCTGGCTCTTTCACCCACAGCATGAGGACGCCAATGGCGCGTCTTCGCGTCGCCTTCGCTGAAGCGCCCTGGTCCGGCGATAGAGTCAGCCCCGAGATGCTCCGTGGGCTCCATAAGACGATAGGGGTACTCGAGGCGCGTGGACATACTGTGGAGCAGGCGATGCCGAAATTCGATTACAGTGGCTTTTCATCGGCCATTCTCGACGTCTGGTGCTGCAATATTGTGCATTCGATTGATGCACTAGCCAAAAAATTTGGTCGCCAACCAAGTTGCGACAATCTTCAATCCTCAATATTGGCCTATTACCGTCGCGGAAAGAAACTCACCCTTGATGGTCTGATGAACGCACTCGGTGTTATCGACAACACCAATCGAATCGTTGGTCAGTTCTTCCAAAATTATGACTTGTTCGTCACGCCTACATGTCTGTCGACAGCCCCTCGAATCGGTGAACTCAACTGCGACCCCGCTGGTGAAGTCGATGCTGAACGGTGGGACAGATCGATGAACCGCATCGACGCATTTATGGCGGTGTTCAATGCGTCGGGCCATCCCGCGATCTCGGTACCGGTTCACTCGACTGACCAGGGGCTCCCCGCGGGAATCCAAATAGTTGCCAGGTTTGCGGAGGAGGAACGTCTTATTCAGGCCGCGCTGCTGCTTGAAGAGGAGTTGCCGTGGAAGGATCGGTATCCGGCTTGTTCGGTTAGAGATTAGCAGTGTGCTGTTGATGGCTTCGCGAGTCGAAGTGAATCTTGGGAGGTCATTGAGAGCTTCAGACCGACCTAGAAGAATGCCAACCACGCGCAACAGTAGGAGAACACCATTGCCCAGCATTGCGGCCTGTGCCTACCGCAAATCGAATCTGACTCGCCAAT
>CANJMQ010000156.1 GCA_947475225.1 Bradyrhizobiaceae bacterium | reverse complement strand
TGCCGAAGGCTGGCCAAAGACTGGGAATGCTTCAACCGAAAAGCCCTTTCCTTCCTGCACCTCGCCTCAATCAGGCTCATGCTCAGGAAGCTATGCAATCCAGCATGAACTCTTCGGACAGACTCTTAGAATTTATAAATTCGTCATGTTCCTGTCATTACTCTTTCTCTGGGAGCTAGTTTCAGCCGTTTCTCAAGGCTTCGTCTTCGTCATAAAAATTTGCCAGCGTGCCATGCAGTTTGTGCCGCGCCACGTTGAATTTTGGCAACGGCGCAACACGAACGCGCAATCTGCAGTGTTCCGCATCCGGCGACCCGCCTTGCATGGCTGGATCACGTGCCCAGATCACGACGAAAAATCGCCCGAACATGCCGGCCGATAACGGCTCTGGTGCCTTTCGGTCGGCTCAGGCCGCGTCGGCCTTCCGTCCCGCCACCACCTGCTCGGCGGCGCGGCCGGTCAGTTCAGACATGTGGTCGAGCATGAAGGCGAAGGTGCCGACACCCGCCGTGGCCGAGCGCAGTTCGATGATGAGCGAGGCCATTTCGGACTCGGGCATGTGGGCCCGTACCGTGTCCCAGCCGGGCCAGCCGTCACGCCCGTCAAAGCCCAGAAGCTGGCCGCGATGGCCGGTCACGATCTGGTTGATGCGCGACGTGGCATCGCTCGGGCCATGGATCTCGACCAGCACGACGGGCTCGAGCAGCACCGGCGAACACTGCGGCATGCCATCCGCCATGGCGATGCGTGCCGCCGTCTTGAAGGCCATTTCCGACGAGTCGACGTCGTGATACGAGCCGTCCGACAGGTTCACCGCGAAGTCGACAACAGGGAAACCCAACGGCCCGTGGCCCATCCACTCGCGCACGCCCTGTTCGACGGCCGGAATATACTGCTTCGGCACCACGCCACCGGTGATCGAGTCAGTGAATTCGAAACCGGCGCCACGCGGCAGCGGCGTGATCTCGACCACCACGTCGCCGTATTGCCCGTGCCCGCCCGACTGTTTCTTGTGTCGGCCACGAATCTGCACGGGCTTCCTGATCGTCTCCTTGTAGGCGACGCGGCGCGGCCTGGTTCTGGCATGGACGCCGAACTTGCCCATGAGCTTTTCGGTCGCCACGCGCAGGTGCATCTCGCCCTGGCCCCACAGCACCATCTCACGCGTGTCATGGTTATGTTCGAGCGACAGGGAGGAATCTTCCTCCACCAGCTTGGCGATGGCGCTTGTGAGCTTCACCTCGTCCTTGCGGTCAGCGACCGAAACGGCGAGGCCATAGACGCCGGGCGCGGTCTCGAGCGTCACCAGTTGCGGCGTGTTGCCCCTGGCAGAGGACAGCGTCGCGCCGGTATGCGCGCCTTCGAGGCGGCCGAGCGCCACCGTATCTCCGGCCACAGCCTTCTGCACCTTGCCGGGCGTGGAGCCCATCAGCGTGAAGACCCCGGCCGCCCGACTGTCCTGGCCCTGCGCGTCATGGAGCACGACGCCATCGGCCACTTCGCCCGAGAGAACGCGCGACAATGACAGCTTGCCACCATGCGCGGTGTGGAAGGTCTTGAGCACCTGGATCGTCGTGCCATTGGGCTTGAGGCCCAGCCGCTTCGCCGTCTCGGCGATGCCCGGCGCCTCATGGCGCAGCGCCTTGAGAAGCCGCTCGATGCCAGTGCCATGCTCGGCGGAACCGAACAGCACGGGCGTGATGAAGCCATCGGCGAGTTCGCTGGCAAGATCACTGAAGATGCGGTCGCGCGGCGGCTCCATGTCGGAAAGCAGTTGCTCCATCATCTCGTCGTCATGGTCGGCGAGGCGCTCAAGCATGGCGAAGCGCTGCGACTTCTCGAGCTCCGCCATGTCGGCAGGCATGTCGATGAGCCTGCTCTCGAGATGCTCCTGGTAGACGAAGGCGCGCTCCAGCGCCAAGTCGACGAAGCCCGTCACGATCGAACCCTTCATGATCGGCAGCTGGCGCAGGATGAGCGGTTTCGAGGAAGCGGGCTGCAGCCATTCGAGGGCGTTGCGTGGCGAGGAGTCCGACTTGTCGACCTTGTTGATGAACAGGATGCGCGGCAGATTGATCTCGTCGAGCTGCTTCAGGATCAGCTGCAGGGCGGGCGCCTTCTTGTCATCGGCCTCGCAGACCACAATGGCAATATCGGCACCTGAGAGTGCCGCGCGCTGGTCCTGCGCGAATTCGACGGAACCGGGACAGTCGAGGAAGGTGTAGTTCTCGCCAAGATAGCTGGTGGTGGCGGCATTGAGTTCGATGCTCATGCCATGGGCGCGGGCTTCGGGTGCCGCATCGCCGATCGATGACTTGTCGGACACCCTGCCCTGGCGCGCAATGGCACCGGTACGGAACAGGATGGCTTCGAGGAGTGTGGTCTTGCCGCTGAGATAAGGGCCCACCAGTGCGACGCACCGCGAACCCTGGGGCCTTCTGCCGGTTTGGGTATCCATGGACAATGCTCCTTTGACTGCTGAAAATCAGTGCAGCGAAGGACCGCCCTTCTCGAATACCAGTGTCACCACTCCGGGGCGGTTCCACAGCGACAAGACTGACTCCGTTCCCAAGCCCCGGCAAGGGAATTCGCAAAGCGAAAAGGGCCCGGCGTTTCCGCCAGGCCCCTTCGCAGGAAATTTCGAATGATTAATTCTTGACGGCCTTGAGGCGCAGCCCGGCGATGCCGGCGGCGATGTTCAGGCCGGTCTGGGCCTGGACGCTGAGCGGCTGAAGGGCAATCGACTTGTTGCCGCCGCCAACCAGCACGTTGGCGCCGAGGCCAACGGCAATCGAGGCTTCCGCCGAAGCGCCGGCGTAGCGGCCCTGCAGCGCGCCCCTGGAGATCTGGCCCGGGGCGAACACGACCCACGACATGACGCCCTTGCCAGTGAAGCCGATGTCAATGCCAAGACGCTCGATGGTGCCGGTGTAGCGCTCGGTGCCGCCCACGGCGCGGTCGAACTTGCACTTCACCGTCTTGGAGGAGGCGATGATCATGCCGACGCCCGCCGACACGTCGCAGTTGAGAACGCCGATCTTGACGCCGGTCTGCTTGGCGAAGGCCGGGGATACCGCGAGGCCCAGGGTGATCAGAGCCGCAATGGCCAGTTTCTTCATGTGTCTAAGTCTCCTATTGGGAACTCTAGGCTAGAGGCCCGTATTGTGTCAGGAATTGGACAAAGTTCATAGAGAAGGACGAAATGGCAGTTAATCCGCAGGGTTAACTGCTCTTGCCCGCTTAGGGAACGTATTCCAGCTTGAAGGAGGCGAGGCCTGCCGCCACGTTCACACCCGCTGAACCTTCGACGCTGACCGGCTGCAGCGCGATCGACTGCTGCGAGCCACCGACCAGAACGTTTGCGCCGAGACCAACTGCAAAGGAAGCATCTGCCGTGGCGCCTGCATAGGTGCCGGCGAGCGCGCCCTTGCCAACCTGGCCCGGCGCGAACACCGCCCAGGACATGACCGCACCGGCCGTGACGCCGATGTCGAGGCCAATCTGGGTGATGCGGCCTTTATAGCTTTCCGCGCCGTTAGGGCCCTGGAAGGTGCAGCTCGCCGCTTCCGTGCCTCCGAGGATCAGGCCGATCGAACCCGACACGTCGCACACCAGCACGCCGAGCTTGACGCCGCCATCAGCGTGGGCGGGAAGGGTGAGAAGGCCGAGGGCCAGGATTGAAGCAGCTATTTTCTTCATGGGTACCGTCCTATTGGGATTTGTTCTGCAGCTACGCTTACTGACCGCCTGCCAGGAAATCCGGCTTGCCCAACTCGATTCCATTGTGGCGAAGGATGGCATAGGCGGTGGTGAGGTGGAAGAAGAAGTTGGGCTTTGCCCAGGTCTCCAAAAAGGCCGCACCCTTGAAATCCAGCTCGCGGGGGCCGGCCTTGATGTGGATGTCGCGCTCAGCCGCGCCGTCGAATTGTTCGCGCTTCAGGCCGGCCAGGAAATCGATGGTCTTGGCAATGCGGGCCTGCAGGTCCTCGAACGTCTTTTCCTCGTCGGGATAGCTCGGCACGGCAATGCCGGCCAGCCGCGCACCCGCGCCCTTGGCGGCATCCGACGCGATCTGCACCTGGCGGGAGAGCGCAAACATGTCCGGGAAGAGGCGGGCATTGAGGATCACCGACGGGTCAATCTTCTTGGCTGCGCAATGGGCCTCGGCCTTCTTCAGGATCGCCGACAGCGACTTGAGGAAGTGGGTGAAGACGGGGACGGAGGCGTCATAAATGTTCATGGTCTGGCTCCTTCAGCGCAGGTTGCCGCAGAATCGCTGGATGCGCTTGCAGGCGTCTTCTAGGGTTTCAGTGGCAGTTGCATATGAAATTCTGAAGAAGGGCGACATGCCGAAGGCCGCGCCATGGACGGCCGCCACACCCTCCGCCGCGAGAAGTTCGGTTACGAAGTCCTCGTCGTTGCCGATGACCTTGCCCGAGGGCGCGGTCTTGCCAATGCAGCCCGCGCAGGAGGGATACACGTAGAAGGCGCCCTCAGGCGTCGGGCAGGCGAGGCCCTTTGCCTGGTTCAGCATCGACACCACAAGGTCGCGGCGCTCCTTGAACACCTTGTTGTTGTCGTCGATGAAGCCCTGCGGCCCGTTGAGCGCCTCGACCGCTGCCCACTGGGCGATGGACGACGGGTTCGACGTCGACTGCGACTGC
>CANJMQ010000155.1 GCA_947475225.1 Bradyrhizobiaceae bacterium | reverse complement strand
GAGTTCGAGGAAGCCGCCAGACTGCGCGACGAGGTGAAGCGCCTGAAGGCCGTGGAAATGGCCATCATCGACGACCCCACGGTGCGCCAGTCCAACATCAAGGACGCCACCGCCAGCTGGCCGCAACCGAAACCGGGCGACCGCAAGGCAAGCTCGAAGGCGGGCAAGCCGGGGACTAGGGCGTATCGGGGGCCGAAGCGCTAACCCCCTCCTCCCGTCATCCCTGCGGAATCCGGGTCTGGCGTCGCGCAGCCCGCCCCCTCCTTCCGTCACCCCGGCGAAAGCCGGGGCCCAGCTTCGGCCGCCACCCAGTGGAAACCTTTCGCCTTCCGTGCTATTCTCCCACCATGACCAAGCTCGAGAAAATCGAACAGGACATCGCCAGCCTCACCCCCGGCGAAGTGGCAAAGCTGGCCCGGTGGTTCGCCGAATTCCAGGCCGATGTGTGGGACAAGCAGATCGAGGACGACGCCAAGGCCGGCCGCCTCGACAGTCTCGCGGACGAGGCCCTGGCCAGCCACCACGCAGGCAAGACCCGCCCGCTGTGACGCATTTTGCGTCACCCGATTTCTGGCGTCTCTATGAGCAGTTGCCGGAGACCATCCGGCGGCTTGCGGACAAGAACTTCGACCTCCTCAAAGCCGACCCGCGCCACCCCTCACTCCGGCTCAAGAAAGTGGGCCGCTATTGGTCCGCGAGAATCGGAGACCACCACCGTACACTCGCCGTCGAGTCACCCGATGGCCTCATCTGGTTCTGGATCGGCACCCACGCCGATTATGACCGGCTGATCCGATAAAGCCCGCCGCCCGCCTGCGCGACGAGGTGAAGCGCCTGAGATCCGTGGACATGGCCATCATCGACGACCCCACGGTGCGGCAGAGCAACATCAAGGACACCACGGCCAGCTGGCCGCAGCCGAAACCGGGCGACCGGAAGGCGAGCTCAAAAGCGGGCAAGCCGGGGACGTGGGCTTATCGGGGGCCGAAGAGGTAGAATACTCCGCTTGGTTGCATATTGAGAAGAGGTCCCTTAGTGTTCCGTTACGGAAAGCCGAGGGCTGAATGCTTAAGACAATCGATGTTTTTGGAATTCGAACGAATGTGAGCGAATTCATACATTGATCGAGGAAAACTCGATAGTGAGATCCAAAAATTATCCAATCAAAATCAGCACATCGCACTACGAGGAGAGTCCAAGTCCGGAAAATCTTGGCTTAGGCAGCGCGTGTTTCCCAACAGCAACGTCGTTGCTTGCCGTCTGGACTACACGCCAGTCGACATATATCGCCAGATACTGGCCAACTTGGACATATCGGTAACAGTAGAACGATCGAAGGACTACGTCGGCTCTATCGAGCTTCAAGGAACATCCGGAATTGGATGGAAGTGGTTGGCGAGTGCAAGCGGCACTGTAACGGCAAGTGGTGAGATCAGTTCACAGTCAATCAAGCGGCCCATCGGGAAGAACGAGTTTGATTTTGAGTTCCTCGCAAAGATCATCTCTGCTTCGGGTCGCAGAGTCATCATTGAAGACTTCCATTACTTGGGCTCAAGCGTTCAGGAAATTCTTGCGCACGAGTTAAAGTCCTTTTGGGATTTTGGCATTTATTTTGTTGTAGTGGGCGTCTGGCATAGGAAGAACTTTGTCACTTTCTTGAACCCAGATCTAGCTGGTCGAATTACTGAAGTTGAGGTTTCTTGGACCACAGAAGAACTCGCCCAATCAATTATCAAAGGTGCTCTGGCGCTAAATGTAATGATCGACAGCAGAGTCACTAAGCGCTTAGCTGATGATAGCTACTCCAATATTGGTATCTTGCAATCGCTGGCTCTTTCCTACTTTGAAAAAATGGGCATAAGCGAAACGCAGATAGCAGCAATAGAGCTAGACAGCTTAAGCGGTGTTGACGATGCTGGTATGGCTTATGCCGACCAGATCGAGGCGATTTATACGCTTTTTGCTGAAAGCGTTTCTGACGGAATTCGCAAGAGAAAAGACGCCACACAAATTTACGCATTTGCAATGTGGGCCATCATCGAAGCTGATGACGTCACTCTTATTCGTGGGATGACAGTTGACGAGATATTCGAGATAGCGAACAAACGTCAACCGAGAATTCAGAAACCGAACCTAAGATCAGTGCTAAGAAAGTTCAAGGAATTGCAAGTAGATAGTCGCGGCAACCGCCTAGTGCTCACTTTCGACGATCCTACAGATTCAATTATCATAGTTGATAGAGCTCTTCTGTTTTACCGCAAGTACGCAACTCGCAAATGGCCATGGGAAGAAATGGCTATCGAGGCGCAAGAGGCGAATTCCGGCCTACCCCCGGATTGAGCTGAATAAGCTTATCGAAGCTGGACCCCGGCCTTCGCCGGGGTGACGGCGGCGGGTAAGGAGAATGCGCGCCCCCTCAC
This sequence comes from Bradyrhizobiaceae bacterium, assembly GCA_947475225.1. Classification (GTDB taxonomy): domain Bacteria; phylum Pseudomonadota; class Alphaproteobacteria; order Rhizobiales; family Aestuariivirgaceae; genus Aestuariivirga. The sequence continues at coordinate 2,259 of CANJMQ010000155.1, read as the reverse complement.
CCCTTCCCCCTCCGCACCACGAACCACCAGTGCCCCGCGCCGATCACCGAGTTGATCATGATGCCGATGAGGATCAGCTGGCCGAAGTCGGCCTGCCAGAGGCCGCCAGGGAACGGCACAATGTCCCACAGGGCGGGGAGCATCCCTCGCGTTCGTCATCCCGGCGAAAGCCGGGACCCCGCTGACTCACCACCCATGCTGAACCAAATCGGGGCCCCGGCCTCCGCCGGGGTGACGGCTTGAGGGGGTGGGGGCGGATCGAAGATCTGCCATGCCGATCTGACAGCGCGCGCTGTCAATTTTGTTTTCGGAGCGATGTGCAGGTTTAGCAGGCTGTGTTTGCAATGGTTTGCGACAGCATCTGGACTGCACCGGCGGCAACATGATCTGGTTGCATCGGTTTGGGCATCCGCGGAGCTACGGCGGCAACACTTTTGCAACGTGAAATGCATCCAGAAGCGACTGCGGGCGACGCGGGAGGGCATCAAGATTGCCACGTGTTGACCGAGCCCTCATCCGGCCGGTCGGCCACCCCCTCACCCCTTCCACGTCCGCACCACGAACCACCACAGCCCCGCGCCCATCACCGTGTTGGCGATGATGCCGATAAAGATCAGGTGGGCGAAGTCTGCCTGCGACAGGCCGCCGGGGAACTGCACCATGTCCCACGGGACGTGGAACATCCCCTCGAGGCCGTCATCCCGGCGCAGGCCGGGACCCCGCTGTGTCGCCGCGCATGCGGAACCAAAGCGGGGCCCCGGCCTTCGCCGGGGTGACGGTCATGGGCGTGGCGCACGCTCTTGCACCACCCCTTCTCGCGTTGCAAAGCAATGGGAGAAGGGATTGGGGAGACGCACTGACCTCGTCATGCGGGAGCTTGATGAGAGGTGGTGATGTGTCGCCGGACGCACGTCTTCTCCCGCTGCTTCAGCGCGAGAGGACCTTGTACGGGCAAGCCTCGGAACGGGGCTTCCGGTGCCGTGCGGAACGGCGCGGTCAGCCGGGGATGGGCGGCGCCTGGGGCGCGATGGGCGAGGACTTGTTCCGGCGCAGCATGGCCAGCCAGAGCACGGCGGCCGTCGCGATGTTGACGAACAGGGTCAGGACGATGAGCCTGCCGAAGTCCACGTGCCAGAGGCGGCCGAGGAATTGCACGATGTTCCACAGGGTGTGATACGCCATGAGCGGCACGAGGCTGTTGGCGCGCAGCGCGATGCAGCCCATGGCGATGCCCAGGATGAAGACGAAGCTCATCTGCAGCACCACGGCCAGCAGCGGCAACAGGGCCAGCAGGTTCGCCGCATGCAGCAGAGCGAACAGCATGGCCGAGAGCAGGATGGCGCGGGCCGGGCCGAGCGGGCCTACGGCAGCCTTCAGCACGATGCCACGGAACATCAGCTCTTCCGAGAAGCCGATGAGCATCGTCGTCACCACGATGGTGAACGCCAGGAGTGAGGGCTTGGGCGTGCGTGTGGTGACCACGGCGATGGCAAAGGCGGCCATCAGCACGAGATAGGGCAGCAGCCCGGCGAGGCCGCGCCAGCGGACCGGCCCGAAGCCGCAGTGCCAGTGTCCGAAGAGGCGCCGTGCCACAGCCAGAGCGAACAGGCTCAGCACCACCTCCACGACAAAGAGTGCGAAGACGAACTCCGGATCGAAATAGCCGAGACCGATGACCTGACCCGTCACGAACATGCCCGCCGCCATGATCGCGATGTAGCCAAGCGCCGAGAGCACGGCCGCACGGAGCACCTCCGCGCTTGTGCCGAACCGGTCGAAGGCCTTCACCACGGGAGCGACAGGGAGGGCATGCGGGTGCTTTGTCCGGGGACTGACTGACAAGGCGTGCACCCTATCTTCATCGGGTTCGATGCGCAAGGTTGGGCCACTGCGTAACCTGCATCCTCTCCCGTCTCTTCAGCAGGAGAAGACGCGAGGGATCAAAATCTTCTTTGACTTTAGTCCTATAATATGCCTATATCCCATCGCTCTCCCCAGTCGGGGGCCTGCTCATGGCGGTGAGCTCGGGCGGGGTGGAGGGCAGGCCTGCGGGTGTGGCGTAACGTGTGCCGCACTCCCGGGGGCCGAGGAGGAGACCCGGGGGCAATACGACCCCCGCGCCTCAGGCAAGGCGACACGTTCCTTGGGAACAGTCCGCAAGCGCTCCTCCAAAGGCCTAAGACCTGTCGGATCGCGGGCGCTGCTCAGCGCCACTATCGCCAGCCTCACAAGCTGGCACACCGCGCCGGGCAGCGCCCG
>CANJMQ010000154.1 GCA_947475225.1 Bradyrhizobiaceae bacterium | reverse complement strand
GCGCGCTTGTTCTCGTGGAAGCGGTTCTTGTCGATGCCATAGACCATGGCCTGGTCCTGCAGGTCGCACTCGCCGCCCTGGTCGCAGATCGGGCAATCCAGCGGGTGGTTGATGAGCAGGAACTCCATCACGCCCTCGCGCGCCTTCTTCACCATCGGGGTGTTGGTGAAGACTTCCGGCGGCTCGCCGTTGGGGCCAGGGCGCAGGTCGTTCACCGACATGGCGCAGGAGGCCTGCGGCTTGGGCGGGCCGCCCTTCACCTCGACGAGGCACATGCGGCAGTTGCCGGCAATCGACAGGCGTTCGTGATAGCAGAAGCGCGGCACTTCCGCGCCTGCCTGTTCGCAGGCCTGCAGGAGGGTGAGGCCGTTCTCGACCTCCAGTTCCACTCCGTCGATCTTGATCTTGGGCATCAGCTTGCTCGCCTTACAATTCTTACTCGGCCGCGATCTTGCGAACGGCGCCATCGTGGTCGGGGTTCGCCGCATATTGGTCGATGCGCGCCTCGATGACCGGGCGGAAATGCGCAATCAGGCCCTGGATCGGCCAGGCCGCCGCATCGCCCAGGGCGCAGATGGTGTGGCCCTCGATCTGCTTTGTCACGTCCAGCAACATGTCGATCTCGCGCTTCTCCGCGCGGCCCTCGGCCATGCGCGACATCACGCGCCACATCCAGCCCGTGCCTTCGCGGCAGGGCGTGCACTGGCCGCAGGACTCGTGCTTGTAGAAGTAAGCGAGCCGCGCAATGGCCTTGATGAGGTCGGTCGACTTGTCCATGACGATCACCGCGGCCGTGCCGAGGCCGGAGCGCAGCTTGCCAAGCGAGTCGAAGTCCATCGGCGTGTCGATAATGAGGTCCGCCGGCACCATGCGCACCGACGAGCCGCCGGGGATGACCGCGAGGAGATTGTCGTAGCCGCCACGCACACCACCGGCATGCTTGTCGATCAGCTCACGGAAGGGAATTCCGAGTTCTTCTTCAACGACGCAGGGCTTGTTCACATGGCCCGAGATGCAGAACAGCTTGGTGCCCGTATTGTTGGGGCGGCCCAGGGAGGCGAACCACGTGGCGCCGCGCCGCATGATCGTGCCCGAGACGGCGATCGACTCGACATTGTTCACCGTGGTCGGCGCACCATAGAGACCGACATTCGCGGGGAACGGCGGTTTCATGCGCGGCTGGCCCTTCTTGCCCTCGATCGATTCAAGCATGGCCGTCTCTTCGCCGCAGATATAGGCGCCGGCGCCATGGTGGACGATGATGTCGAGGTCCCAGCCATGGATGTTGTTCTTGCCAATGAGACGCGCCTCGTAGGCCTGATCGACGGCGGCCTCCAGGTGCTCGCGCTCGCGGATGAATTCGCCACGCACATAGATCACCGCCGTGTGGCAGCCCATGGCAGCACCCGCCAGCAGGCTGCCCTCGACGAGCAGGTGCGGCTCGTGGCGCAGGATCTCGCGGTCCTTGCAGGTGCCGGGCTCCGACTCGTCGGCATTGACGACGAGGTAATGCGGACGCTCCCCTATGACCTTGGGCATGAACGACCACTTGAGGCCGGTGGGGAAGCCCGCGCCGCCGCGGCCACGCAGCCCCGAGGCCTTCATCTCGTTGATCATCCAGTCGCGGCCGTTGTCGATGAAGCCCTTGGTGCCGCTCCAGCAGCCGCGCTTCTTGGCACCCTCCAGACCCCAGTCATGGAAGCCGTAGATGTTGGTGAAGATGCGGTCCTTGTCAGCGAGCATCGCTCTTCCTCACTTATGCGGCTTGTCGCCGATGGGGTTTGCCGGACGCCATCCGCTGGCCAGCTTCTTGGACTGTTCGATCCAGTCGTCACGCTCGATGCGGCCCCTGAAATCCTCCAGTCGCGCATCGACCCAGCGGACTTCCTTCTCCGTCCAGCTTGCAACCTGGTCGAAGTGCCACACGCCCATCTTGTTGAGCAGTTCACGCAGCTTGGGGCCGACGCCCCAGATGAGCTCGAGCTCATCCGCCTTGCCGTCCTTCGGCGCGGCGTGGAGAACCGGAGCAGTTTCGACGGGCGCAGCAGCGGGTGCCACTGCAGCCGGCGGCGGTTCCTTCTTCTCGGCGGCCGGCGGCGGGGCTGCGGCTGGCGCGGCGGCGGGTGGTGCGGCAGCCGGGGCCGTGCCCGTCGCTGACGGGGCGGCCGGTGGCGGCGGGGGCGCCTCAACACGGGTGAAAGTGCGCTGGCCCTGATAGAGGGACGGATCCGTGAGCGCCGTCTGCACGCCTTGCGGAGCAGCGTTGTGCCGATCGATCTGCGGGCCCACCTTCACCTTGCGGCCGGCGGCGAGATCGTCGATCAGCCTTTCGAGCGTGGCGGGCGTCAGGTCTTCGTAGGTGTCCTTGAAGATCTGCACCATCGGTGCGTTCACGCAGGCGCCGAGACATTCCACTTCTTCCCAGGAGAACTTGCCGTCTGCGGAGATGTGGTGCTGTTCGTGATGAATTCGGCTCTGGCAAACCTTCTTGAGGTACTCAGCGCCACGCAGCATGCAGGGCGTGGTGCCGCAGACCTGGATGTGGGCGACGCTGCCCACCGGCTGCAACTGGAACATGGTGTAGAAGGTGGCGACCTCGAGCACGCGAATGTAAGCCATGTCGAGCATGGTCGCGATGTACTCGATCACCGGCTTCGTCACCCAGTTATCGTTCTGCTCCTGGGCGCGCCACAGAAGCGGGATCACCGCCGACGCCTGCTTGCCCGCCGGATACTTGGCGATGGTCTGCTTGGCCCAGGCCAGATTCTCCGGGTTGAAGGAGAAGCTGTCAGGTTGAATGGGATGAAGACGACGGACGCTCACCGGTCCACCTCACCAAAAACGATGTCGAGAGAGCCGAGCACGGCGGAAACGTCGGCCAGCATGTGGCCGCGGCAGATGTGGTCCATGGCCTGCAGATGGGCGAATCCTGGGGCCCGCAGCTTGCAGCGGTAGGGCTTGTTGGTGCCGTCGGACACCAGATAGACGCCGAACTCGCCCTTGGGGGCCTCGACGGCGGCATAAACCTCGCCCGGCGGCGTGTGGAAGCCTTCGGTGTGGAGCTTGAAGTGATGGATCAGCGCTTCCATCGAGCGCTTCATCTCGGCGCGCTTGGGCGGCACCACCTTGCCGTCCTTCGATGACACCGGGCCGTTGCGCTCGGCGCCGAGCAGGCGCTCGATGCACTGCTTCATGATCTTCACCGACTCGCGCATTTCCTGCATGCGGATCAGGTAACGGTCATAACAGTCGCCGTTCTTGCCGATTGGAATGTCGAATTCCATGTCGTTGTAGCACTCGTAAGGCTGCGCCTTGCGCAGGTCCCAGGCAGCACCCGAGCCGCGGACCATGACGCCGGAGAAGCCCCATTCGAAGCATTCCTTCAGCGAGACGACGCCGATGTCGACGTTGCGCTGCTTGAAGATGCGGTTGTCGGTCAGCAAGCCCTCGATGTCGTCGAGGACCTTGTTGTGGCCATCGCAGAAGGCGGCGATGTCCTCGACGAGCCCTGGGTCAATGTCCTGGTGGACGCCGCCCGGTCGGAAATAGGCGGCGTGCATGCGCGAGCCGGACGCCCGCTCATAGAACACCATCAGCTTCTCGCGCTCCTCGAAGCCCCAGAGCGGCGGCGTGAGAGCGCCCACGTCCATGGCCTGGGTGGTGACGTTGAGGAGATGCGACAGGATGCGGCCGATCTCGGAATAGAGCACGCGGATCAACTGCCCGCGAATGGGAACCTCGAGGCCGAGCAGCTTCTCGATGACCAGGCACCAGGCATGTTCCTGGTTCATCGGCGCCACGTAGTCGAGGCGGTCGAAGTAGGGAATGGCCTGCAGATAGGTCTTGTATTCGATCAGCTTCTCGGTGCCGCGGTGCAGAAGGCCGATATGCGGGTCGACGCGGGTGCAGACCTCGCCGTCGAGTTCAAGCACGAGGCGCAGCACGCCGTGGGCCGCGGGGTGCTGCGGCCCGAAGTTGATCGAGAAATTGCGGACGGATGACGTGTCGGTCACTGCTTCGCCTTTTCATCGCCGGGGAGGACGTATTCGGTGCCTTCCCACGGGCTCAAATAATCGAATGCGCGGAATTCCTGGGTAAGCTTGACGGGCTCATAGACCACGCGCTTGGCCAAATCGTCCCAGCGCACCTCGACATAGCCGGTGAGCGGGAAGTCCTTGCGCAGCGGATGGCCGGCAAAGCCGTAGTCGGTCAGGATGCGCCGCAGGTCCGGGTGGTTGGAGAACAGAACGCCGTAGAGATCAAAGGTCTCGCGCTCATACCAGTTGGCCGCCGGGAAGACCGAGATGACCGAGGGGACAGCCGTGTCCTCGTCCGTCTGCAGCTTCACGCGGATGCGGCGGTTCTTGTAAGGAGAGAGCAAGTGGTAGACCACGTCGAAGCGCTTTTCGCGGTCAGGGTAGTCCACGCCGCAGATGTCGATGAAGCACACGAAGTTGCACGCGGCGTCATCGCGCAGGAAGCTCAGCACGCGGATGATCTCCGCGGCGTCGGCCTCCACCGTAAGCTCGCCATATGCCACGTGGAAGCCCGTTACCGCGCTTCCAAGATTGTGGGCAACGTGTTCGCCCAGTTCCTGCAAGGTTTCAGCCATCATCAACGCTCGATTGTTCCGGTGCGGCGGATCTTCTTCTGCAACTGCAGCACGCCGTAGATCAGCGCTTCAGCGGTGGGCGGGCAGCCCGGCACATAGAT
>CANJMQ010000153.1 GCA_947475225.1 Bradyrhizobiaceae bacterium | reverse complement strand
TCGTGCTGAAGGCCGAATCCATGCACCCCGGCAAGGGCACGCCGACCACCACGATCGACATGCGCCGCATCTCGGACGGCGTGAAGACGGTGGTGCGCTACAAGACGACGGATCCGCTGGAGCGCGCCTTCGTCGAGACCATCACCCACTCCTATCTCTACAAGGATGACGACAACTACGTCTTCATGAACCCCGAGAACTATGAGCAGATCCAGGTTCCGGGCGACATGCTGGGCGATTCTGCCCCCTTCCTGCAGGAAGGCATGGAATGCCAGATCGCGCTGTTCAACGGCGTGCCGATCTCCATCGAACTGCCGCAGCGCGTGACGCTCGAGATCGTCGAGACCGAGCCCGCCATCAAGAACCAGACGGCGTCCTCCTCGTTCAAGCCCGCGCTCCTGTCCAACGGCGTGCGCACCATGGTGCCGCCGCACATCGCATCCGGCACCCGCATCGTGGTGCAGACGGAAGACGCCTCCTACGTCGAACGCGCGAAGGACTGATATCCTCGCTCATTGCAGTAATCATCATGGCCGGGCTTGACCCGGCCATTTTTGTGTCTTCTCCCGCTCCCTGCAGCGGGAGAAGAAGCGACCCGTCGCGGAACGCAACGGGGAGATGAGGGGAAATGCACGGAGTGCATGCGGCTGACGTCCCCTCACCTACCCCAACTGCGTCGGGGCCCCCTCCTCTCCCGCCTTGCGGGAGAGGACGAGAATTACCCGAACGCCTTTGCCATCACATCTGCCAGGCGCTTGGCAAAACTCGCCGGATCCGGAACCTGCTCGCCTTCGATGATGAAGGCCTGGTCGAGCAGCAGCTGCGCGGCATCATCGACTGACGCCGCACCCTTGGCCTGCACCAGCGCGGCGAGCGCCTTGATGAGCGGGTGGGTGGGGTTCACCTCGAGGATCGGCGCCGAGACCGAAATGCCGGAATCCTTCTGGCGCGAGAGAAGCTTTTCCAGCGTGCGGTCCATCATGCTGTCGTTGACGATGCAGACGGCACTCTCGGTGAGGCGCTTCGAGGCACGGACATCCTTCACCCTGTCACCCAGCGCCTGCTTCAGAGCGGCGGTGAGCACGGCGGTTGAGGCATCGCTGGCGGCATCGGGCTTGGCTTCGTCCTTGGCCGCGATCAGGTCAAGATCGGCCGAGCCTTGCGTGACTGACTTGAAGGGCTTGCCCTCGTAGCCCAGCGCGGTGCGCACCCAGAAGCTGTCCACGGGGTCGGTGAGCAGCAGCACCTCGACGTCGCGCGCCTTGTAGCCTTCGAGCTGCGGCGAGGCCTTGGCCTTGGCTGCATCCTCGGCGGTGAGATAGTAGATCGCCGTCTGGTTCTCCTTGAGGCCGGCGATATAGTCCTTGAGGCTCACCCAGTCGCCCTTGGTGGACTTGAATCGGACGAGTTCATAGAGCTGGTCGCGGCGCTCCATGTCCTCATAGAGGCCTTCCTTCAGCACGGGGCCATAGATGTCCCACAGTTTGCGATAGGCGGCATCGTCGCTGTCGGCGAGCTTCTTCAGCTCCGACAGCACCTTGTTGGTGACGGCCTTGCGGATGGCGGCAACCTGCGGATTGTTCTGCAACATCTCGCGCGAGATGTTGAGCGGCATGTCCTCCGAATCGATGACGCCACGCACGAAGCGCAGATAGGCGGGCAGGATCTCCACGTCGTCGGCAATATAGACACGCTTCACATAGAGCTTCTGGCGGCCACGGCGTTCCGGCTCATAGAGGTCGAAGGGGCGCTCGCCCGGCACGTAGAGCAGCACGGTGTACTCATTGCGGCCTTCGGCGCGGTAATGGAGCGTCAGTGCGGGATCGGAATAGCTCCCCGAGATGTGGCCGAAGAATTCCTTGTGCTGCTCCGGCGTGATGTCGGACTTCGCGCGCGTCCAGATGGCATTGGCGGAGTTGATCTGCTTGGCCGTCTCGTTGCCAACGGCAAGCATGATGGGATGCGCGATGTGGTCCGAGTAGGTGCGCACCACGCTCTCGATCTTCCAGTCCTCGAGGAATTCCAGCGCATCATCCTTCAGGTGCAGGACGATGGAGGTGTCGCGCGGCGCAGTCTCGACGGGGGTGATGGTGAAGCTTCCCGAACCATCGGACGACCACATGCAGGCCGTGTCGGATCCCGCGCGGCGCGAGATGACGTCCACCTGCGAGGCGACAATGAAACCCGAATAGAAGCCGATGCCGAACTGGCCGATGAGATGAACGTCGCCCTGCTTGGCCTTGACCTGCTCGACGAAGGCCTGCGTGCCGGACTTGGCGATGGTGCCGAGATTGTCGATCAGTTCCTGCTCGCTCATGCCGATGCCGGTGTCGGTGATGGTAAGCGTCTTCTTCTCCTTGTCCGGCGTGATGGTGATGGTGAGCTCGGGCTGGCCTTCGAGCAGCGCAGGGTGTGCGATCGCCTCGTAGCGCAGCTTATCCAGTGCATCGGCGGCATTCGAGATCAGCTCGCGCAGGAAGACGTCGCGGTCGGAATAGACCGAATGCACCATCAGGTGGAGGAGCTTTGCCACCTCCGCCTGGAACGGGTGGGAGGTTGCGGTTGTCGTGGCGTCTGTGGTCGCCGTCGTGTCAGTGGCCATGTCACCCTCTTCACAAGTGTGTGATGTGATTGATGGGTTGGATATCGGGTGCCGCAGCCCGATGGTCAAGAGCCGGAAACAAAACAGAAAAGGCCGAAGCATTGCCTGCTCCGGCCTTCGAAACTCTCTTGAGAATACGCCTCAACTCACTGAAACTTGGGGTGGCCCGGCCGGCTTCACGAGATCCGGGGGGCTGGGGGGCTGAGATTCCGAAGCTCAACACCAGCCGGGCCAATAGAGGCAACGATCACAACATGGCCGCCGACATGGGCGGCAGCTTGATCGCAATGCGGCCAAAAAGTGATTTCTTGGCGTGGCTTGCCAAGGCGGCGGAACGGGTTCATCCTGCCATTTGTCATCAGCCTGTCATGAGCTTGCGGGGTCGCGCAGTTGGACAAGACAGACGATATAATTCCGCTCCGGCCCTGGGAGGCGAAAGACCCGGCCGGTCAGAGCCTCTCAAGCCATCCGCACCCGCAGAAGCCGCCCGAGCGCGTCGCCTTTGACCGTAAGGAACTGCAGACCATCCTGGGCTTCTATGGCATCAAGGTTGCCGAGGGTGAATGGCGCGACTATGCCATGGACTTCGGGCGCGAGAAGGCGGTGTTTTCGGTGTTCCGCCGCGCCTCCGAAGTGCCGCTCTACCGGATCGTCAAGGACCCCTCGCTGGCCCGCAAGCAGGGCATGTACTCCGTCGTCGCCCAGACCGGCCTGATCCTCAAGCGCGGGCATGATCTTTCAGCCGTTCTCCGCGTGCTGGTGAAGGCGCCGAAGCTCTCCTCCATCTGAGACGGACCCCAAAATGCAAAATGCCCGGCACAAGGCCGGGCATTTCGATTGCGTGAAGGATGGCTAGTTGCGATTGCCGAACAGCCGCAGCATCATCAGGAACAGGTTGATGAAGTCGAGGTAGAGGTTCAGCGCACCCATGATGGCCTTGCGGCCGCTCACCGTGCCGTCATCCGACTCGAGGTACATTTCCTTGATCTTCTGGGTGTCATAGGCGGTGAGACCGGTGAAGATCAGCACGCCCAGCACCGAGATCACCCAGGCGAGCGTCGAGCTGGCGAAGAAGATGTTGACCAGCGAGGCGACGATGATGCCGATCAGGCCCATGAACAGGAACGAGCCCATAGAGGTCAGGTCGCGCTTCGTCGTGTAGCCATAGACGCTCATGGCGCCGAAGGTGATGGCGGTGATCAGGAAGACCCGGGCGATGCTGTCATGGGTGTAGACGAGGCCGAGCGACGCAAAGCTCACGCCCATCAGGGCGGCATAGATCCAGAACGTCAGCTGCGCGGCGGACACGCTCATGCTGTTGATCCGGAAGGACAGGAACATCACCATGGCAAACGGCGCCAGCACCAGCACCCACATCAGCGGGCCGGTGAAAATCGCCTGGCCGAAGGACGTGAGCTGCATGGTTGCGCCCGATCCGTCGACGGCGGCCATGAAGGTCAGGATGGCGGCCACGGCCGTGATCCCGAGACCGGCAGCCATGTAGTTGTAAACCTTGACCATATAGGAGCGGAGCCCCTGGTCGATCTCCGCCCGGGACTGATTTCTGACCTGGGGTTGAAAGCGAGTGTCGGCCATAGTGTTCGTTCCTCCAGAAAGACTTGGCACGAATATGGGGTCGTACCACTTCTGCGACAAGTTACAGGAAATTTAGAAAAGTGCCAATGCGATCACGAATTCGCGAGCGTTTCCATCTTGCGGGCCAGCGCCACGTCCTTTTCGGTGACGCCACCCGCCGTGTGGGTGGAGAGGGTCACGTCGACCCGGCCATAGACGTTCGTCCATTCCGGGTGATGGTCCGCCTTCTCGGCATAGAGCGCCACCCGGCTCATGAAACCCCAGGCCTGGCTGAAGGACTTGAACTGGTAGGTCCTGGTGATGGCGTCGCGGCCCTTGGCCTCCGTCCACCCGTGCAATTCATGGAGCGCCTTGGCGCGTTCGACCCCGACCAGTGGCTTGTCCGTCATAAACCTGCCTGCAAACGATAAGATTCCTCGACCGCATAGGGACCACCCCCACGCGACGGGCGCGACGAGAACAGGACAAAGCGCCCAACCTCGAAGACCCGGCTCTTGTAGAGGTTATGGGACGCGACGAAGTGGTGCAAGGCCCGAAGGTTCGG
>CANJMQ010000152.1 GCA_947475225.1 Bradyrhizobiaceae bacterium | reverse complement strand
TATTCGGAACTGCCCTCTGACCTCGCGGACTGGCTACGGTTCTTCGAATTGCATTTGCAATACTGCCGCACGGGCCAACCCGACAGTCGACCTGCAGCACTTTTGGCCCGCCGAATGGCTCAGAGCTGCTGTTAATAGTTGGAGCACCATACGGAATAGAGATGATAACTCGTATGTCATTGAAGTACCTGCGCCTTAGGTGCGAACGCTTCTGTCGATGAAGCTATCCTAGGTAACGGCCTTATGGCATTGCAGGTTTTCTCGAACGAACCGATGCGATGGCACAGGTTAGAAGATCCATCAGAATAGCTTGTCGCTCCAGTGCGCTGAGATTAGCGCGGTTCAGGCGCTGCCAAACGGTGACGCTGCAGAGCGCCATCAGCACGGACATGAGGGGCTCGCCGGGCGCGTCATCAACAATCGCCTCGCGGATAAGCCCTTCCAGTCCGGCATCAACCATCTTGAGGAATTGGTCGAGTTCCGGAACGCGATCGCGATCGTTGCCGGCGGCAATCAACCGGAATGAACCGCGCTCGTAGAAGGCATCGATTTCGCTGACCAGGCGCTCCAGTCTCGCAGCTGTCGTTGCATGGCCGGCAAATACACGTGCTGAATCGGCCGGGGTCAGTGGGCGCATTTCCTCCGCAACATGTTGGCCGCAAGCCATCACCAGCGACCCCAAGTTTGGAAAATGCCGGAGCACCGTTGCTGGTCCAACTCCCGCCCGCTCGGCGATGTCCGCGAACGTTGTCGTCGCCACGCCCTGCTCATCGTGCAGCGCCATGGTCGCCTTCACAATTCGATCGCGGGTTTCACCTCGGGCGTCCGCCCGTTTCTTCATGAGATATTGCCGAGCCATGCGAACCCTATTGACGGAATAATAATTCCGTGAAATTATAATTTCACAAAATACACGTCTCCAGCCCATCTGTCAAAGAGAGGAGATCCTGCAATGACTGTCCAACACCCAACGCCGAGAAACTTTGCGGCCGTTTCTGCGCCGAAGCGGTGGTTCCTGACGCTTCCGACTTGGATCCGCGCTGGTGGCGGGGAAACAAACGGCACCATCAGCCTGATCGAGCAAGTTATTCCACCGGGATTTGAATCTCCCTGGCACATTCACCACAACGAAGTTGAGTCCTTTCTGGTGGTCGAAGGCCAGTTGACTGTGGTTGTCGCTGATAGCGCCATCACGCTCAACACGGGTGGCTTTGCTTTCGGTCCACGTGGGGTTCCCCATGGGTTCCGCACTGAGGGGACAACGCCCACGCGCCTCATCCTGCTGACCAACGGCGGTACATTCGCGGATTTTATTCGCGCCACCAGTGTGCCTGCCGATGGTGCATCGCCGCCAGAACCGTCCGAAGCAGATATTCCGAAGCTCATCGCCGCGGCCGAGGCCCACGGCCTTTCCATCCTCGGCCCACTGCCCGCGTTCTGATCAGAACCAGCGCCTCCCCGGCGCAGTCACCCACGTCCCGACTTTGAACCCCAAGGAAACCTTGCGATGAAGCACGAGCGACACGGACATGAAGCTGACTTGAAGGCGATCGATAGCGTGCGTGAGCAACATGTCGCTGCACTTAATGATGGCGATGCCGATGCTTGGGTATCCAAGTTTACCGACGACGGCGTGCAGATGCCCCCCAACGCCCCCGCAAACATTGGCAAGGAGGCGATTGCCTCCTGGTCACAAGGCTTCCTCAGTCACTTTCGCGTCCATTTCGCTCTCGACGCCGACGAAGTCCGCATCCTCGACGAGTGGGCATTCGAACGCGGTGACTACACGATTGCCCTGGCTTCGAAAGCCGGCGGACTTTCGATGAAGGATGCAGGCAAATACATCACACTTTACAGGCGAGAGCCGTCGGGCACATGGCGAATGGCGCGTGACATTTGGAACAGCAGCAATTCGTTGCCAGGAATGTAGGCTACCGATCACACGCGATGGATTAAGTCGTAGCCGAGGCTGCAATAAGCGAGGCCTAATTTCACATCTACGATGGGAATCGAACTCACGACATGCCGCTTGGGAAGCTGCCGCTCTGCCACTGAACTACGCCCGCGATGGGGCAGAGATTAGTGGAGCGGCGGCTGAGCGGCAGGGGCGGCGGCGAGGTTGCGAGACACTTGGTGGAAGCGCTCGCCACGAGAAATTGGGGAAGCGGATGCGCTCGTCTTCGGTTGCGTTAGAACGGCGGCATGAGTGGTCCGATAGAGCGTAATTTGGATGGCGGCTTGAGTGCCCACGCTAGACTTGAGCCGTTAACGTATGTTTAACTATAGGTCACAGAGTGGGAGGAGGACGCACCCCATGACCAAGCAGGACGGCGGATGTCTGTGTAGGAAGGTGCGCTATGCGGCGCTGAACGAACCGGAGATGGTGGCGGTCTGCCACTGCCGCTTCTGTCAGCGTGCTACGGGTTCCGCCTACATGGTGGAGCCGATTTTCAACAAGGATGACTTCACCCTTCTGTCGGGGACGCCGCGCATCTATGACCAGCGGTCAGCGGGTTCCGGCAAAATCGTCCACATTCACTTCTGCGCGGATTGCGGCACCAAGCTGTGGCTCAGCTTCGAGCGGTTCCAAGACGTGGTGGGCGTCTATGCAGGCACCTTTGATGATCCTTGCTGGTTTTCCATCTTGCCCCAGTCCTCAAAGCATATCTTCCTTGGCGTAGCGCGGCATGACACGGTGATACCAGCGGGGCTGCCCACCTTCATTGAACACGCCATGAGCAACGATGGTACGCCGCAGCCAGCCACCGTGTTTGAACAGCACCAGCAAATGGGTTCGCCCTAAAGTGCGTGCGGGTGGGTACGGCCTATACTTCCCCTATACAGAAACCCCCCGCGAAATGCCCAATGCTAAGTGGTTGAAACCTTGTGTGCCTAACTGTCACCTGTCGTCTATGCAGAAAACATTCCTTCCGCAGCTCACCCAATATGTCTCAGAAGCGCTGCCGCCGGACAAGATTGCACGTCATGCCAGATGTCCCATTTGATATGGTCGGCTGGCCGGCACTGGCGAGCACTAGAGGTGGAGCGGCTCTGACCGCGGCTCAGAGTCCATCTTTTAGATGATTGAGTCTTCGACTGTATCGAGGCCAATGCGGCATGCGCCGATGTCGTCGAGCGTTTTCAGGTTAGCCGAGACATGGTGGATCAGGCAGCTTGCATCGCGCAACAGCTTCTGCATCACACCTGCGCGGTGCACCGCGCTCGCCCCCGCCACGCCATAGGCATCTCGCACGATGCGCTCGCCCTGATGAACCGCCGTTACACAGGCAAGCCGGGCATTGATGCGTTGTTCGGCACCGGCAGGTTCACCGCGCTGGGCGCTCTCCCAGATCTCGTCGAGGGCAGTGATCACCCCGGCCCGACAGACATAAAGCATCCCCTCGGCGGCCTCCAGGCTGCGCAACACCGCCTGCTCTTCAAGGATCGGCAAGAGCGAATAGCGGTCCTTCTTTCCGTTCAACGCGCGCCGCGCCTCATCCAGAGCACGCCGCGCCAGACCGAGATGGGTCGCCGCAGCGCACATTGAAATGAACCATGTCCCTCTGGCGAAGACCGCCGTTGGCAATTGGGTCCTGGGTTTGCCTCGTGGCCAATCAAAAATTCGCTCCCAAGGGATCAGGACATTCTCGAACACTACGTCATGGCTGCCCGTCCCAGCCAGCCCGACCGGATCCCACGTCCGTTCAATCCGCGCCTCGGCACTGGGAGCAAGCGCCACGACGTTGCGCGGCGAGGTCCCGGTTCCGTCATTGGGCCAGGCGACCATGCCGCCCACATGCGTTGCCGCGACACAGCCCGTCACGAAGGACCATCGGCCGTCGATCCTCAGACCCGCGTCTTCCCGCGATACGGTGACGCGCGGAAGATTGCTCCAGGCGATGCTGCTCATCGGGTCAGCAAAGACACTGTCGACAAACCCCGGCTCTGCGAGGTTTGCCACCAGTGCGCTGCAGATCGCGCCATGACCGATTGCCCAGCCGGTCGAGGCATCAGCCTCGGCCAGCGTTGACGCCATGTCGAACCAGTCGCGCAGGCTGCCGCCAAGGCCACCCTGTTCCCGCGCCACAAGAATCCGATACACCCCAGCCAATTTAAGCTTGATCACAAAGTCAGGTGCAATGTGGCGCGCAGCCTCGAATTCCTCGGCGCGGTGACGCGCTTCGGCGGCCAGTTCGGGCAAGGATTTCCTTAGATCTTCGAGGGTAAGGGCTGAATGAACATTCATGAATGCTGTCCTTTCGGTCTGGCGGAGTGCGCGCTCGCAAGGAAGGTTCCAAGCAGAAATTTGCTTGAGCTGCGGATAGCGGTTTTCGTCATCTCGCTTCTCCAATGCTTGCAGTCTGATTGACTCTAATCCCAGCGGTTGTATTAATGAACAAAAGCGTTGCGGCAAATTCGTCGAGAGGCGATCAGCCCTGAACGACAATCAGTGTGACTGCTCTTGTCTCCTGATGCTCCCTTGCAATCTGCTCCCAACCTCGACGATCAGGATTCCGATAAACAATTGCCTTTGCAACGGTGTTTTTCTCTAGGGTCAGGACTCATTGATTGAGATAGAAGATGAAACTGGCAGCGATGCAGATGGCTGAGAAGAAGGTGTGGGCGCAGCGGTCATAGCGGGTTGAGATGCGTCGCCAGTCCTTGAGTTTGCCGAACATGTTTTCGATCTTGTGGCGGGTCTTGTAGATTTGCTTGTCGAAGGCGTGCTGGATCTTTCGGTTTCGCTTCGGTGGTATGCAGGCC
>CANJMQ010000151.1 GCA_947475225.1 Bradyrhizobiaceae bacterium | reverse complement strand
GTTCGCGAGACGACTGGCCGGCAGCGTGGCCGCAAGTTCGTCTACGGCGAATATCTGAACATCCTGAACCGCGGCACCGAACCCCTCAATCGATAGAATTCCATCTCAAGCTGCAGCTTCGGCGCGGGCCGGAGAATGGCTTCGGCCAGCCTCCAGCACTTCAGCCTTTTCTGCGGCTCGCTGGGCAAGACGCGAGAGGACACCATCGATCTCCGTTTCAACTTTCTGGCGCTCGGCCACGATGCGGGTGAGGCGCGCCGGCAAACCAGCGAGCTCCGATCTGACCAGCCCTGCCAGTTCCGCCATGTCGGTGAGCGCATCCTCGATCGGGATCAGGTCCCGCGAACGCTCGGCTATGCGCAGCTCGATTTCCAATGCTCGTGCATCGCGCACCCGGCTGTCGGCTGCCGACTTGGCAGACCGGCGCTCATCATCCTTCAGGTATCTGAGGTAGCCCTGAACCGCACCCACAAGCTGGACAAAGCCTCGCTTCTCCGGCTTGGGGATGAATCCCTGCTTTACGAGCTGCCGGATGCGCTCTTCTGAGATCATCAGGAGGCGTGCCGCCTGGCCGATGGGGATCAGGCCTGCATGTTCCGCCACGTGCATTCCTCTCCCGACAGATCGTCAGCCCACGTCCTAGACAGGAGTCGAACCGCAAGTTGGTTGACTTTGCCGGGGCGAGGCTGTCATGTCCCGCCGCTGTCAAGAACAGCTGACAACCCAATTCTAGAAAGCGAGACACGACGTGGCGACAGGCAAGGTGAAATGGTTCAACGAGACGAAGGGTTATGGATTCATTGCGCCGGATGACGGCGGCAAGGACGTCTTCGTTCACATCAGCGCCGTCGAGCGTGCGGGCCTTCGCTCGCTTCGTGAGGATCAGGCCGTGTCCTTCGAGGTGACGAGCGATCGCAAGACTGGCAAGCAGTCCGCTGAACAGCTCAAGGCACTCTGATTCGCATGGCAAAGAAGGCGAAGACGAAGACGAAGACGAAGGTAGCGGCCAAGGCCGGTACGACGAGCAAGAAGACCAGTAAGGTCATTGCCGTCAAATCCGTGAAGGCCAGGAAGCCGGCGGCAAAGAAGGCAGCCCGCAAGACGACCCGCCGCAGCAGCGCGGATGTTGCCAAGCTGCAGAAGGCCGTCATCAAGGGCCTCAAGTCCGGCAAGTCCGCAGAAGCACTTGCGGCCGAGTTCGGCATTTCGAAGCCCTATATCTACGTTCTCAAGAACAAGGGCTGATACCAGACCCTGCGTCTGGTTTCTGCAACGCGCTCAGGAAACGGGGCGCGTTTTGCGTCTCCGGCTCCGGAGTTGCTCTCGAAAAGAGAAATGAAATGATCGTCCATTCCGCTTCACTTCAGGCGGAAACAGAGCATGTATGGGCCCAACAACGGAGCCCACGATGCGCAAGCGCCAGATGCCTAGCAGCAAGCCAGCCCCCGCCCCCACTCAGGTGTTCAACTACGGTCAGGGCATATTCGGCCGCATGATCGAGTGCCATCGGATTGGCTCTGAGTTCTACCTCTACGGCGTTACCGCAAGCGGCGATCCAAGAGTTCTTCCAAGCATCGGCATGGCAAGGGAGGTTGCCGCGTCTGCCATGCCCTGAAACGCACATTGCCCATTTGCTCCACCCCGCACGAGACGCGGGGCTTGGGCTCGTAGGAACCGGCAACACCGCCGCTCTGCTGAAGCCCCAAGGAGCAAGACCCCATGACCAAGCTTTCCGATACCCAGAGCGTGATCCTCAGCGCCGCCGCGCAGCGCACCGACCGCTTCGCCCTTCCGCTCCCCAAGAGCCTCAAGGGCGGGGCTGCCCACAAGGTTGTCACTGCGTTGGTCGCGAAGGGCCTCCTCAAGGAAGTGAAGGCCAACCGCAAGCTCAATGACCCGGTCTGGCGCGAGACCGACGAAGGTCGCCTCGTGACGCTGGTCATCACCGACGCTGGCCTTGCCGCCATCGGGATCGAGTTGGAGGAAGCGAAGAAGCCTTCTGAAGACCCCACCGCTACTGAGGAGCCAGTCGGCCCCAAGGAACGTAAACCGCGCGAAGGCACGAAACAGCAGCAGATGATCGACCTGCTGCGTCGCCCCCAGGGTGCTTCCCTCCTCGAGATCGTCGAAGCGACCGGCTGGCAGCAGCACACCATCAGGGGCGCCATGGCCGGAGCCCTGAAGAAGAAGCTGGGCCTGACGATCACCTCCGAGAAGGACCAGTCCCGCGGCCGGGTCTACAGGATCGCCTGAACCTCCCTTCCGACCTGAAAGAAAAAAGAGCCGCTGGGTGGATATCCAGCGGCTCTCAAGTCAGGGAGGTATATGAACGCCTCTGTAGCAACTGCCTCCACGCAGATTGATTGGAAAACGACATTCGGAACGCGGATCCGCCACTGCATGGCTGACGCGCGTCATGGCTAGTTGGAAACACTTAACCGGTTGAAGATCCGCCGAAGCGCAAAGCTTCGGATCAGTGAGATCACCGTGAAGACAGCGCCGATGACGAGATTCTCGCCCAGCGACGCCAGCAGTCCGAACAGCGGAAAGACCAGGATCTGGGTCAGAACCGCCAGTCCATACCCCACTGCAATGTTCGTCAGCGACTCCACAAGCGACATCCAGCGCGACTGCATCACATCCTCGCGGTGTTAACCTTTGACTGTTTGACGTACCTCAAGTTTCGATTCATTCCTCGATGGCAGTCTGATCACGCAGACATCAGATACGGGAGGGACCATGTCGACCCAAGCCCACCTCGAAGCGCTCAAGAGCAAGCACAAGGCTTGCGAAGCACAACTTGCAGAGGCCATTGCCCACGCCTCGGCCAGCGATCAGGAGATCGCCACCATCAAGCACCGCAAACTCCTTCTGAAGGACGAGATCGTCGAGCTTGAAGGGAAACAGCACTCAGCCTGAGGCAGCCCAGACACCTTTCTTCAGCCGCTGGGCTGCGAGATCATCGAAGGTGCGGTCCTCGCCGTCGAGAACGGCGGTGCCGCCACTGTACTCCTGCCAGCGTTTAACGATCACATCGGCATAGCGCGGATCGAGTTCCATCAGCCGGGCAGACCTACCCGTCCGTTCGGCGGCGATGAGCGTCGTGCCTGAGCCACCGAAGAGGTCGAGAACGATGTCCCGGCTCTTCGAGGAATTGGTGATGGCCCGCTCGATGAGCTCCACCGGCTTCATGGTGGGGTGCAAGTCGTTGACGCGCGGTTTGTCGACGAACCAGACATCCCCCTTGTCGCGAGCGCCGCACCAGAAATGGTCGGTGCCCTGCTTCCAGCCATAGAGGATTGGCTCGTACTGGCGCTGGTAGTCGGCGCGGCCGAGGGTAAAGGTGTTCTTGGCCCAGATGATGAAGGTCGACCACTTGCCCCCGGCATCGGTGAACGCCTTCTGGAGCGTATGGAGCTCAGACGAGCTCATGCAGACGTAGCAGGCACCCTTGGTGACCATGAGCAGGTTCACGCAGGTATCGTAGAGAAACTGGTAGAAGCCATCACCCAGAGCATCGTTCAAGATGCGGCGGTCCTTGGCGAGCTTCTTGTCCTTCGAGGCGTTTGCGTAATCGACGTTGTAGGGCGGATCGGTCACGGCAAGGTCTGCCAGCTGCCCGTCCATCAGGCGCTCGACGTCCGTGAGCACGGTGGCGTCCCCGCAGAGCAGACGGTGGTTGCCGAGGATCCAGAGGTCACCGGCCCGGCTCACCGGTTCACTGGGCACTTCGGGCGCCTCGTCAGGGTCGGTAAGGCCCTCGACCTGCTCAGCACCCAGCAGCTTGTCCAACTCGTCGGTGGCAAAACCCGTCAGGTCCAGGTCGAAACCCTCAAGCTTCAGGTCCCCGAACTCGAGCCGCAGCATCTCGTCGTCCCACTCGGCGTTCTCGTGGGAGCGATTGTCCATGAGGCGGTAGGCCCTGGCCTGCGCCGGTGTGAGGCCATCGGCCACGTGGACTGGAACAGTCTTAAGTCCCAGCGCCTTGGCGGCCTCGAGCCTGGTGTGGCCGACGATCACCACCATCTTCTCGTCGACGACGATGGGCTGGCGGAAGCCGAACTCGGCAATGGAGGCCTTCACGGCATCAATGGCGGCCGTGTTGTTGCGTGGATTCCGGGCATAGGGAACCAGCTTCTCCACCGGCATGTCGGTGACGATCATTGGCTACCCCGCGGATGTAATCGGAATTATGCGGGCGCCTGTCAGCGCCCCTGCCGGATCCCCAGCAGTTCAAGGGTGGCGGGATCCCTCTGCCCGCCGCAGTAACGCTCCAGCGCCAGCTGGAAAAGCTTTTCGCCGCCGCTCGCCAGGTCGAAGAGGGTCATGGATGAGCAGAACTTGATGTCATCGGGCGAGCCGAAGATCTCGTGGAGGCTGCGCCCGGAGACACCAAGGACGGCCTCGACGCACTGCTTGAGCCGCGGGCCCAGGATTGCATGGCCGAGGTAAGCCCTGGCCTCATCCAGATTTTCGATGCCGTAATGCCGCGCCATCGGCGAATGGCCGAGGCCGCGGAGCTGCGGGAACACGAACCACATCCAGTGGGTCTGTTTCAGACCAGCCTGCAGTTCACGCAGTGCCGTATCAATCACCGGATCCTGCGCCTGCACAAAACGATCGAGGTCGAACACCGCTGCACTGCCCCCAGTTCGGCGCCTGGGAGCGCCGCATTCCGGCAGACGTACAACCCCCGGATTCAAACCAAAATGGAAAAACGAAAAGAAGAAAAACACCCGAATATTGGGCTGCGGCGGCCGCGCTTATCTTAGGTTGAAAATGGGGCTCCTGCCCCGCCCCCACCCCTCAAGGCGACTTCGCTCCCTGCCGGCGGTCGCCCAGCTGG
>CANJMQ010000150.1 GCA_947475225.1 Bradyrhizobiaceae bacterium | reverse complement strand
CCGTCCTGGAAGCCAGAGGCCTTGCCCGCACTGAAGGTCGCCAAAGCGGCCTCGCCCTTCTCGTCGTAGAGCGCGATGGCCTTGGCCACCATCGCCTTGGCCTGCTCCTCGGGGCCGGCCAGGGCGGGTTTGCAGAAACCCGCGAGCGCCAGAGCGGCCGCCACGCTTGTTCCCAGCGCCTGCCTGCGGTTCAACGTCGTCATTCTGCACTCCCATCCGAAACCGTAATGGACGAGGTTAGCACGGCGCTGGAGGGCCCCGCACTCCGTAGAACCCACGACCCCGGCCGCATGGTTCTTCCCTGTTGAAACGGGGGCCAAAGCGTTCTAACCACGGTGCCGTCGGCTTCGACCGCCGCCTGATCCCTGACCCCGAGCAATGGCTGGTGGAGCGCTTTGGACCTGTGAAGGTGACGTTCCTCGATGCCGCTGCCCCGATGGCCCAGAAGGCCCGCAGGAAGGCCGCCAAGGCCTCGCCTGACGCCGTTCTGGTGCATGCCCCTGCTTTCATCCCGGCGCCCGCCTGACGCCGTTCCTGGTCCGCCCCAGCCTTATGAGGGTGGCACCCTGCCTGAGGCCGTGGCTGTTCAGGTGCGCCGCCGCCTCAGGGAGCTGGGCTGGACCCAAGACAAGGCCGCTCGCGCCTTTGGTCTTTCCCGCCCGCACTTCACCAACGTCTTGAGAGGCACCTTTGGCCTGTCCCGCGATGCCGCCCGCCGTCTCGCCGAGTTCATCGACAGACCGCCCGACATGCCCGTGCAACCCGACTTCCTGGCCCCATAGGAGACCGCCCAATGAACACCGCCGACCGCCTTGATGAGTTCATTTCCCTGCGCCTGCCTGCTGGTGCTCGCCGCCTGTTGACGGATGACGCCCACCGCATGGGCCTGAGCCGTTCCGAGCTACTGCGCCGCGCCGCCCTGGACTATATCCGCCGCGCCAATGCTCAGGAAGCGACGCAATGAAGACCAAGAAAATGCCCGCGCCGACGCCTGAGCCGGCATCCCCGCTAGTGCCATCCAAGCCCGTCGCCCCTCATGTGAGGCAAGCTGTGGATCGGGCCTTGGAGCATATGGCCACCGTCCCTCCCGGCATCTTGATCAAGAAGGGCGAGAATGGACTGATCATCGACACGGATCCGTCGGGTGCGCCCAATGAGATGGTTCACCTGATGGATGCGATAGGCACCCATGATCTGCCATTCTTCACGGGCTACCTGACCCAAGTCGTGAACGCCACCACTCAGGGGAAAGCCCCGGACGCGTCATCCGTCAATGCCGCCCTGGGCTTCATCCGGGGGCTAAAGCCACGGGACGAGCTGGAGGCCGCGATGGCTGCCCAGATGGTAGCCACCCATAATGCCGTGATGACCTTCGCCCGCCGCCTGAACCATACGGAGACGATCCAGCAGCAGGACAGCGCCATCAATGGCTATAACAAGCTCGCCCGCACCTTAGCTGCCCAGATGGAAGCCCTGAAGCGGTATCGCAGCACTGGGGAGCAGAAGGTCACGGTCCAGCACGTCACAGTGTCTGACGGTGGACAGGCCATCGTGGGCGGGACCGTTACGGCGGGGGGAGGGGCTTCCAAAAAGGGCGACACAACCCCATGAGCAAGCCCCCGGCCCTCCTCGATGCTCCTCGCTGCCATGCCACATCGAAGCGCACTGGTAAGCCCTGCCAGTCTCCCGCCGTCACAGGCTGGAAGGTCTGCCGTCATCATGGCGCTGGTGGTGGTGCGCCCTGTGGCGAGCGGAACGGGAACTACAAGACAGGCCATTACACGCGCGAAGCCATCGCCCTGCGGCGGGATATTTCCGCGCTTCTGAGGCAGTCCCGGCACCTGATCGAAAGCATCGAGCCGACGCAGCAACCGTCTTGAATATCACGGCTGATATCCCAACCCCGTGGTGACGGACAACGGCGGCCCGCCGAACACTCAGGGGAGGACGCTGGGGTTCCAAACCGCGCCCCCCAGCGCGAACATATGTACGGCGCCATCGACGCAACTCAACTTCGCGCCAGCATGTTTTGCTTCAAGCGCTATTCTGGCCACGTTACATGCAGTAATGTTTTTAAACTCGTAACTGCCCAGGTACCGGCTGCGGTAGCTTGGATGGCGGATTGAGCAATTTGGCTGGACATCCCCGGGGTTTGGCGATTCAAGATTCGGATGAGTCGGGCCAAATCAGCAGATCGGTTGAGAGAGGAAGAGCTCCTTGCCATCATCGCCGCCCAGACGGCCCATATAGTTGCACTCACGGCGCGCCTTGACGCACAGACGGCGCAGATGCAGTCCCAGCGGGTCCAAATGGAGGCCATGGCTGCCGAGAACGTGGCCCTGAGGTGCAAGGTGGAGGAACTTGAACGGCCGCCTGGGACTGAACAGCACCAACAGTTCCAAGCCACCCTCGAGCGATGGATTGAAGAAGCCGTCACGGGTGCGAAGCCTCCGCGAAGCCTCGGGGAAGAATCCCGGCGGCCAGAAGGGCCACAAGGGCGAGACGTTGAAACAGGTGGCCCACCCCCAGAATGTGGTTGATCACCGGCCCGGAAGCTGTTCCGGATGCGGCGCCGCCTTGGGCCCCGACATGTCGATCGGGGCATACTCCACAAATCCGCATTGACGTTGAACGCCCGGGGCTTCCTGTCTAGCCTGCCGGGCGAAGGGAGGGTTTTGATCTTGACATCCACGCTTTTTGACAGCCTTTTCAGCAGGGACAACATCGTCCACATCGCTGCGCTGTTCTATCTTGCGGGCTTCCTGTTCCGGAACCAGCTGCTGCTGCGCGGGCTGATCATCGCGGGCGATCTGATTTACATCGCCTATTTCTTCTTCGCCCCGGCAACGCCGCTGTGGGGTGCCATCTTCTGGAGCGCGCTGTTTATCGCCGTGAACATCTGGATGATCGGGCTCATCGTGGTCGAGCAGCGGCACTTCACGCTCACCGGCCGTGAGCGGAAACTGTTCGACGTGCTGCATGACCTCACCCCCGGCCAGTTCCGCCAGTTGCTAAGGCTGGCAGGGCAGGGAGAGGCGCAGGCGCCCATGGTGATCACAGCCGAGGGCCAGCCGCTCGACCGGCTCTACTTCGTGCTCAGCGGGCGGATCGACATCGAAAAGACGGGCCGCCGCGCCGTGATGGATGGCGAAACCTTCATCGGCGAAATCGCTTTCCTACTCGACCGGTCCGCCACCGCAACGGTGACGCTGGATCAGGGCTGCTATTACTTCGTGTGGACCTCGCAGGACTTGAAGAAGGCCATGGCGGCGAAGCCTGCGCTGGGCAGCGCACTGACGGCGGCGATGAACCGGAGCCTGGCGATGAAGGTGGCGAAGTCGGATCTGATGGGGATGAGGGCGAAACCGGAGTCGGTGTTTGCCAACTAGCCAATGGATGCCACGACGGGGTGGGCGGTTCCAGAAAATGAAGATGCCCGAGTCATGCCCAGACCTCTCCGTTTCGGAAGCTGTGCGCCGCTTACTGCGTGGGAGGGATGAGTGTCCACGTCACTATCGGAGTGCTGCGACGGGATCGGAAGCTGCTGGAGTGCGGATGCTAACCAAGCTCGTCGCATGACACCTGCACGAATGCACTTCGAGGTCAACTCACTGCCCGCCAAGTTGGACGACGTGCAGTGCCGCCTGACTGACCTCGCGGGACATCACTGCCTGATGAGCAATGAGCAGATGCTGCCCGCGGTGCACGCCATGAACAGGCAAGGCAAGGCTGCGTCCCCGGCCTGCTTGTAGGCCGACTTCGGAACCTGACCCGAGGCGACGAGAAGTAAGACCTTGTAGGGCACAACTCGATGAAATTCGGTCTTCGTCGTCTTCGTCGTCATCGCGGAAATGTCTTTAAAAACTGTGTTGAAGATCAGCTGTCCGTTGGCGTCGAGGCTGGCGGCGCAGGTCTTGGCTTCGGCCGCCCCGGCGAAGGCTGGGGCAGCGCTGAGGGAGAGCAGGACGAGGGAGGCGCAGAGGGCAGCGCTGAGGGAGAAAAGGACGAGGGAGGTGATGATGCGCATCGGAATATCCTTTGGGAAAAGTGAGGAACGGCTGGACACGGCCAGATACACGGGTGCTGGGCGTCACGGGACATTATCCTAAGCCTGCTTGAGCGTGATGTCGATCAGGCGTCAGAGCGGCGTCACGCCAGTGATGTTGCCCTCGCTGTTGATGCGCACCTTGTACCTGTTGCCGCTCTGCCAGGCGATGAACCTGTAGTTGGGTGCCGAGCAGTCGATGGCAGTGACGTTATAGAAGCCGTTGCCATTGACGATACTGCGGGCCTGGCCGCAGCTGACGCCGTAGGAGGGCTCGTCGAAGGAACCCGGGACAAAGGCTCCGCCGTAACCGTAGCCGGGGTTGAATCCGCCGACCCCAATGCCGATGCCGACATTGAAGTTGACATGGGACTTGGCTTCGGCGTTCCCGACCGGGAGAACTGTGAATGAAGCAAGCAGGGCAACGATGGCTATCATGGACTTGGTAAGCATTGGGTGGTTCCTCCGTTTCAATGAGGTCACCCTAATCCCGCCTCGCGCCTGAAGATGTGGTGTGGATCACAGGTGGCACCGCCAAGCGCTTTTTTCACGACCTACTGGATGCCGCGGTTCGGCTTGGGGTCCGGGGAGCGAAATTTCAAAGGTTTGCTGGGTCGCCCGCCGCCATTGCCGCTGTCTGACTCTGTCAGCGCCGCGCAGGACGATCCGGCCAGGAAACCGCGCGGCAATCGAACGCCCCCGGCAAGGAACGGGAAGGCCTGGTCCACCGGAACGCCAAGGCCGGTGCTTCGCGTGATGCCGCGCGGCTTGGTGACGTTGCCGCCAGGCCGCGCAATGATGAATTCACAGTGCCGCTTCAGCGTCTG
>CANJMQ010000149.1 GCA_947475225.1 Bradyrhizobiaceae bacterium | reverse complement strand
GGGTCTCGGCGACGGCCTCAACCGCATCGGCAGACGAGCCATGGTGGCGCTGCGCGAACCCTCGCTCGGCCCCTGCTTCGGCATGAAGGGTGGTGCGGCCGGCGGCGGCTATGCCCAGATCGTGCCCATGGAGGACATCAACCTCCACTTCACGGGTGACTTCCACGCCATCACCTCGGCGCACAACCTGCTCTCCGCGCTCATCGACAACCACATCTACTGGGGCAACGAGCTCGGCATCGACACCCGCCGCGTCGTCTGGCGCCGCGTCATGGACATGAACGATCGCGCGCTCCGCGAGATCGTCTGCTCGCTCGGCGGTGTTGCCAACGGCTACCCGCGCGAGGCCGGCTTCGACATCACGGTCGCCTCCGAGATCATGGCCATCCTCTGTCTCTCGACCTCGATCGCCGACCTTGAGCGCCGCATCGGCCAGATCGTCGTCGCCTACAAGAAGGACAAGACCCCCGTCCTCGCCAAGGACCTCAAGGCGCCCGGCGCCATGGTGGTGCTGCTCAAGGACGCGCTGCAGCCCAACCTCGTGCAGACGCTGGAGAACAACCCGGCCTTCGTGCATGGCGGCCCCTTCGCCAACATCGCGCATGGCTGCAACTCGGTCATGGCAACCCAGGCCGCCCTCAAGCTCACCGACTACGTGGTGACGGAAGCGGGCTTCGGCGCTGACCTCGGTGCCGAGAAGTTCTTCGACATCAAGTGCCGCAAGGCCGGTCTTGCTCCCGCTGCCACCGTCATCGTCGCCACCGTCCGCGCCCTCAAGATGCATGGCGGTGCCGCCAAGGACGAACTCAAGACCGAGAACGTCGAGGTGCTCAAGAAGGGCCTCGCCAACCTCGGCCGCCATATCGAGAACGTGAAGAAGTTCGGCGTGCCGATCGCGGTGGCCGTCAACCACTTCATCTCGGACACCGATGCCGAAGTGCAGGCGGTGATCGACTACTGCAAGACCCATGGTGTGGAAGCCTTCCGCTGCACCCACTGGGCCGAGGGCGGCAAGGGCATCGAGCCGCTCGCCAAGCACGTCGCTGAACTCGCCGACAAGGGCTCGGCCCAGTTCAAGCCGATCTATGACGAGAACACCTCGCTGTTCGACAAGGTCAAGACCATCGCGCGGGAAATCTACCGCGCCGATGACGTCGTCGCCGACAAGTCGGTGCGCGACCAGCTCAAGGCCTGGGAGGCGGCGGGCTACGGCAAGTTCCCGATCTGCATGGCCAAGACGCAATACTCGTTCTCGACCGACCCGAACCTCAAGGGCGCGCCGACCAACCACGTGCTCCCGGTGCGTGAAGTGCGCCTGTCGGCGGGTGCCGAGTTCATCGTGGTCATCTGCGGTGACATCATGACCATGCCGGGCCTGCCCAAGGTGCCGTCGGCTGAAGTCATCGGCCTCGACGACAAGGGCCAGATCGCCGGTCTGTTCTAAGTCGACAGCAAGTTTGTCAGGCAAAGGCCCGGAGGTTTCTCCGGGCCTTTTGCTTTGTTGACATAATAATTGATTTAAGTTTGTTTCCCGAGCGGGAACTGGTCCTGCTTCCCACTCACACCATGTGAAGGAGGCAAAGACATGGGCGACATCGTATTCCGCTTTCCCGCACCGGGCCCCGAGCCCATCACCGCCGATCTCGACGGCTGGAAGAAGGTCGAGGGCAAACCCACCATGAAGACCTGGGTGCAGCACACCTCGAATGACGGCAGTGTCATCAGCGGCACCTGGGAGGCAACGCCGGGCACCTATCACGCCACATATGGCGCTTATGAATTCGTGCACCTGATCGACGGGCAGATCACCATCACGCCCGATGGCGGCACCGCCGTCACCATGAAGCCGGGCGACGCCTTCACGGTGGAGCCGGGCTTCGCCGGCACCTGGAAGATCGAGAAGCCGGTGAGAAAGCACTTCTGCATCAAGCTGAAGTGACCTTGAGCGGGTTGTCGGCTGCAGGCTGGTTCCTCAGCGCATGGGCGACCCGCTGAAACGTCTGCATCAGCATGCGGCGGGTGTCCTCATCCGCCGTTTTTTCCAGCGCTTTCTCCATGCAGCCGAGCCAGGATTGCGCCTCCACCTCGCCGATGGCCAGATGGCTGTGCATCTGGCGTACGTTGGAATGCCGGTGCTGCTCGACATAGAGCTGCGGGCCGCCGAGAAAGCCGGACATGAACATGAATTGCGCCTCGCGGGCATGGGCCAGCCCGTTACCCTGGTTGTGCATGGCGCGCAGCGGCGCCCCCTCGGGCTCGGTTTCCACCAGGTCGTAGAACACCTTCACCAGCCGTCTGACACCGTCCTCGCCGCCGATCCGGTCATAGGGCGTCTCGCAGGGGGTGGCGGTCATGGCGGGTCCTCCGGTCTGCACGGCTTTCGGGCATCCTAACCCGCACGACGCCCCTGCGATTTGTCCCATCGCAAGGGTCGGCATGTCTTTCCGGCATGAACCCCTGCTGGACGGCAGGCAAAACGCCCATTTCCGCGGCATTGCAGCAGCAATGTGACAATCTGAACAAAATATTAAGCAGCTGTTTTTAATGCATGAAATAGAGCCATGCGAAATTTGCATTTCTTAAAATGCTGCATCGCACCTAAATAGGACGTGCAAAAGCAACCAATGACCCATCATCTCAAGGGGGATGACACATGTTCGAAGTTCTCAAGACCCGCTATTCCACCTGGAAGCGCTATTCCCGCACCGTTCAGGAACTCGAGTCGCTCACCAGCCGCGAACTCGCCGATCTCGGCATCTCGCGCTCCGATATTCCGCGCCTGGCCCGGGAGGCCGCGCGCCAATGAATTTGCTCCCGGCTTCCCTGCTTGCACGTCTGGGACGCAGCCGGAAGCTGAAGGCCTACCGCCGGGCCCGCGCCGCAGCCGAAGCGCTGTCGGATGCAGACCTCGCCGACATGGGCCTCAAGCGATACCAATTGGGCCACGTGGCCCGCGTCAGGGCCTTCAAGTCCTGACCAGAAGAAGACCCGCCGGATCCTCCCCAGGCGGGTTTTTTCGTTTCTCCGCACCGCT
The DNA here is from genome assembly GCA_947475225.1 of Bradyrhizobiaceae bacterium. Classification (GTDB taxonomy): domain Bacteria; phylum Pseudomonadota; class Alphaproteobacteria; order Rhizobiales; family Aestuariivirgaceae; genus Aestuariivirga. Next base: position 1,848 of record CANJMQ010000149.1, on the reverse strand, counting down.
CCCTCACAACCACCCAAAGTCGCGTCAATGCGCCCTCGTGAACGTGGTTGCGAGTCCCAATCCCATGTGATAGCCAACGCGCGCGGCGGGGCGGGGGCTTCGGGCCGTGGGTGTGCTTCTGTGCATGCCGGCCTCCCTGAAATTCAATCGGCACGGCGCCAAGCTCTTGTGGTGCATGCCGAAAAACGAGTGAAAGACGGATCGTGGCGACCACAGATCAGACAGTTTCCGGGGTTCCGGGCCGCTATGCCAGCGCGCTCTTCGAACTCGCGACCGAGGAGAAGGCCACCGAAGAGGTGAGCCGCCAGCTCCACACCCTCCAGTCAGCCATCGACCAGTCGGAAGATCTTTCCCGCCTGGTCCGCTCGCCGGTGTTCTCCTCCGAGGACCAGGTATCTGCATTGGGCGCCGTGGCGGCCCAACTCGGCATCACCGGCGCGACGCTGAACTTCCTGAAGCTGGTGGCCAAGAACCGCCGCCTCAGCGCTCTGCCTGACATGATCAAGGCCTATGCCACGCTTCTTAGCAACTCGAAGGGCGAAATCGCGGGCGAGGTCACCTCGGCCGAGCCGCTCTCGGCCGCCCAGCTCAATGACCTCAAGGCCGCGCTCAAGAGCTCGCTCGGCCGCGACGTCCAGCTCACAACCCGTGTCGACAGCTCGCTCCTCGGCGGCCTCATCGTGAAGGTGGGGTCCCGAATGATGGACAATTCGCTGAAGACCAAGCTCCAGACTCTCAAGATCGCCATGAAGGGAACCGCCTGATGGATATTCGCGCCGCCGAAATCTCCGCAATCCTCAAGAAGCAAATCAAGGACTTCGGCAAGGAAGCCCAAGTCTCAGAAATCGGCCAGGTGCTGTCGGTGGGTGACGGCATCGCCCGCGCCTATGGCCTCGACAATGTGCAGGCCGGCGAGATGGTCGAGTTCGGCAACGGCATGAAGGGCATGGCGCTGAACCTCGAGACCGACAACGTCGGTATCGTGATCTTCGGTTCGGACCGCGAGATCAAGGAAGGCGACACCGTCAAGCGCACCGGCGCCATCGTCGAAGTGCCGGTCGGCAAGGAACTTCTGGGCCGCGTCGTCGACGCGCTCGGCAACCCGATCGACGGCAAGGGCCCGATTGGCGCCAAGCAGTTCAAGCGCGTGGACGTGAAGGCCCCCGGCATCATTCCGCGCAAGTCGGTGAACGAGCCGATGTCGACGGGCCTCAAGGCCATCGACGCGCTGATCCCGATTGGTCGCGGCCAGCGCGAGCTGGTCATCGGCGACCGCCAGACCGGCAAGACCGCCATCATCCTCGACACCATCCTGAACCAGAAGCCCATCCACATCACGGGCCCCGAGAAGGACAAGCTCTACTGCGTCTACGTTGCCTGCGGCCAGAAGCGCTCGACGGTTGCCCAGTTCGTGAAGGTGCTGGAAGACAACGGCGCACTCGAATACTCGATCGTCATCGCCGCCACGGCGTCCGATCCGGCACCGCTGCAGTATCTTGCCCCCTTCACCGGCTGCACCATGGGCGAATTCTTCCGCGACAACGGCATGCATGCGCTGATCGCCTATGACGATCTCTCAAAGCAGGCCGTCGCCTATCGCCAGATGTCGCTGCTGCTGCGCCGCCCGCCGGGCCGCGAAGCCTATCCCGGCGACGTGTTCTACCTCCACTCCCGCCTGCTCGAGCGCGCGGCCAAGATGAACGATACCCTCGGCGGCGGTTCGCTGACGGCACTCCCGGTCATCGAAACCCAGGCCAACGACGTGTCGGCCTATATCCCGACCAACGTGATCTCGATCACCGACGGCCAGATCTTCCTTGAAACCGAACTGTTCTACCAGGGCATCCG
>CANJMQ010000148.1 GCA_947475225.1 Bradyrhizobiaceae bacterium | reverse complement strand
GCTGACTTTTGAGTTGAACCCAGCAAGTGGACTTCGGGTTGAGATGTCGCTGACATCCCGAGACTTCCGACGCATGCCGGCGGGCCTGGGATTTCATCCATACTTCCCCAAGGTCAGTGGCACTAGGCTGCAGTTTGATGCTGTGGGCGTCTGGCCGGCTGATACGCCTGAAGCGGTCAACCTCGGCTGCGGCCCACTTGTTGAAGGCCTCAGCTTCTGTGATGGTCCCGATGTGTCAGAGATGGTTGTAGACAGGCTCTATGAGGGTTGGGACCAGCGCGCGGAACTCATTTATCCTGACGGTGCTCGGACTTTTATAACGGCTGAAGGGGTCCTTGATAAGATGCAAGTCTATAGTGCTTGGGAGTATCCCTACGTATGCGTCGAGCCCGTGAGCAACGCCAATGACGGCTTCAATCGGATGAACCATGGGGTTCCAAGCCACGGCGTTAGGGTGCTTGATCCTGGAAAATCGATCGCAGGTTCATTTTGCATTTGGGCCGAGTGATGATGAGAGCCTTGATCGCCGGACTGCTTGTAGCACTATTCCTTGCCCTTCCGGAGGCAGCGGCGGCAGACGGTCGTCATGCCGACCCTCAGCTCGAAGCACTTCTTCCCGCGACACTCGGGGGTGTTGTGCTGATCCGAGAAAGCCAGAGGGGGACGGATCTCATGACCAGCAACGCGGTGTTTGATGGTTTTCTCGCCTCGCTCAACAAGGGGCGCGAGGACTTCTTGGTGGGTAGTGCCTACTCTAATGGAGGTCTCAAGGCGGCGGTAAGTTCCTGGCAAGTGAAGGGGGCTGACAGCGACAAACTGTTTTCCGGCTTCAAGGCCACAATACAGGCCTCGAGCAAGGTGGAGCTTTCGAGTAGCGTGGAAACTCTTAGCGGACAGAAAGTCACACGCATAGGTGACCCGGGGCAACTCGCTCAGGGCCCCATATACGCTTACGCCGATGGAGATGCTGTGTTTTTTGTGCAAACGCCAGATCGAGACCTCGCTAAGGAGGCACTCGGCAAACTACCGCACTGATCTATGTGATGTCGAGAACCTGACCACCGTCGACCGGCAGGACCACACCCGTCACGTATGATGCCTGATCAGAAAGCAGGATAGCGATCCACTGTGCAGCCTCCTGCGCACTAGCGATCCGACCGAGCGGAACCTGGCCGGCCAGCCATTCATAGGCCTCCTTCAAGTCCGACGCCCAGCTCTCATGGATAGGAGTGTCGACTGGACCAAAGGCAATAGAATTGAACCGCACGCCCTGTTTGGCGAATTCGCCGGCACAGGATTTTGTCAGGTATTCGAGGGCCGCTTTTGACATGCCATAAAGCGACTGGCCACTGCGCACCAGCGTCCCCGATGATGAGGATATATTGACAACAGCGCCCCTCGAGCGGATCAGCCAAGGTAGCGCGCTTTGCGTGAGTAGAAATGGCGCCCTGATGTTCACAGCCCAATGGTAGTCAATAATTTCGAGGGAATAATCTAAAAACGGCATGGTCTTGATTGTTGCCGCGTTGTTGACGACGCCAGAAATACCTCCAAAGGCGTTGGCGGCTGCCGAGACAATCACGCTAAAACAGCTTGGGTCAGCAACATCAGCTGCAACAGTTATGCATTTTCCACCAGACTTACGAATGTCTGAAGCAACTTCATCCAGCTTCTCGGCCCTGCGGCCGACAAGGCAAACCGCGTGCCCCTGTTCACTGAGAAGCCTAGCCGCCGCAGCCCCAATGCCAGTGCCAGCACCAGTGATGATCGTGGACTTCATTTTCTGTATCTATAGCTCGGCATTAACGACGAAACCGGCATCGACCAGCAATGTGGCGGAGGTCACATAGCTCGCATCATCGGAGAGCATGAAGGCGACAGTCGCTGCAAGCTCGGAGGGCTCGCCAATTCGGTGGAGAGCGATCCGCTCGTTATAGTATTTCATGACATCTGGCATATCCAGCATAGGCGCACTCATGTTGCTACGGATCGCGCCAGGCTCGATGCAATTCACCCGAATACCATGCGTACCCAACACGGATCCCAGAGCCTTTCCCAACATGCTAATTGCGCCCTTCGTGCCGCAGTAGGCCACCTGGGTTGGAGATCCAACATGCGCAGAGATCGAAGAAATCATGACAATCGCGCCACCATGTCCCTCGGCGATCATCTGCTTCGCGCCCTCGGTACACACAACCCAACTGCCTCTGACGTTGACCTCGAACAACTCGTTGAAGTCTTCTATCTTTGTCTCGTTCCACGGCATAAAGGGATTGATTGCAGCGTTTGACACAACGTAGTCTAGGCGACCGCCACGCTCTGCTGCCGCCTTGATCATTGCCACGATCTGCGACGGATCACGCATGTCGGCAGCAATATCAAATGCTTCGCCACCAGCCGCCTTTACCATCTGAAGTGTCTCGTCTGCGCTGAGGTCTGGCCTGCGGTTGACACAGACAAGAGCACCCTCTGAAGCTAGTCGCACAGCTGTTGCCTGACCTATTCCCGTCGTGGCCCCTGTTACAATTGCAACCCGGCCTGCAAAGCGCTTCATGAGATTCCTCATTAAAAAATGGCGATAGGGTTCCACGGTGTCCCCGTGGCACCAGGGAGTCGCAATGGCAGGCCTACCACCATAAACTCGAACCTGCCTTCTTCGGTGACAGCCGCAGCCAACTCCTCAAGTTGAAGACTATCAGAAATCAGCATGCCCATAGCAGTCAGCTGCAGAGGGTGAATGGGATACGGCAGACCCTCAACATTGCTGGGCACGGTCTCACCATCTCCATCTGGCAGGAAAGCCGCGATCTTACGCTCATGCATCCACGGAATGGTGTCAACGTGAAGTCCAGCCTTACCCGTTCCGGCCGGCGGATACTCGTTGCTCCAGGGGCCAAGCTTCAGCCGCCTCGCGTGGTGGCCTGTCCGGAAGACCAGAATATCACCCTCCCCAAGACGCACTCCCTGCTTCCTCTCGATATCCTCGAGTTCGGCACGGGTAACGGCCTCGCCAGGCTCAAGCCAGTCCACGCCGCGGTATCGGGCAGCATCAAGCAGGACACCGCGACCGACAAGGCCCGTCGAGTATGCAGTAACCGAGCCCCATTCCGATCCCCGAGACGTGAGAGTTGAAACGGGCTTCCCGTTATAGAGTTTACCCTTGTAGCCAACGTGGTTTAGGGCATCGACATGTGTGTAAGCGTCCCCATGGCTACCCATTCCAAGCCAGCACATTCCAAAAGTCAGTCCTGCCTCAGAGATCGGAATGTCATGGAGTAAGGAAAATACATGAACGGCCGGACTTGGATTATCGGCCGTCGCTGTCTTACCTATAGGAATTGCCATGGAGACTTGGCGGCCGCTCTTTACGAGCTTGGCCGCCGCCGCCACCTTTTCTTGTGTCAGGTAGTTTAATGTGCCCCTCTCATCGTCCCAGCCCCAGCGCCCCCAATTCTTCACTTGCTCGAATAGTACATCAAACTCCTCGAGGGATACTGGCTTCGGGAAGGTGAGAGTACGACTCATTGCGCCCCCTTAGTAGCCTCAAGAATGGTATCTACGTTTTCTGACGTAACAAAGATGAGGCCAGAGTCGCCAACTGCTGGCAAGGGATTCTGAAGCCAGTGGTCCATTCCAAGATTGCGAACGAGATCATTGTGGAATGCATAGAGATAGAAGACCCCGAAGAAGTCCATGGTTTCATACTTTTCCATGTTGATCATCTTCACTGTTCCATCCTTGATGGAGTTCATGAAGTCTCGACCGGCCTCGTTCGATGTGATGATGATCTTCCCCTGCTTTCCGGACTCCGCGACCGCACGAACGATACCTGGGCCGGCCTCTGAGTCAAATCCAACCATGGCTGTGAGGTTCGGGTGACCTTGAATGATCGCAGCAGTATTAGCGGCCACCTGTTCGACATTGGTGCCCGATTCCTCGTCAGCAACAACTTTCACATCAGGGCAATTCTTCACCAGCGCATCTTTGAGCCCCTGACGCGCCAAGATGAAGTTTCCGGCCGCAAGGTAGGAGATAGTTCCAACTTCTCCGGCCTTGAGCCCTGCCTCCTCATGGTACCGACACTGATACTCACCATGCTTGTAGCCAAGATTATACCAATTAGTGCCAAGGTAGGTCAGTCGTTTTGAAGTCGGCAAGTCGCCGTCCGTCACAATCGTAGGCACCTTTTTGTCGATACACTTATCGACCTCGGCTGCCAGAGCGTCGTCCCAGCCACCCACGACGATTACGCCAGCCGGGTTCTTCGTGCATTCAGCATCAACAGTGGTGATGAAGGCAGCAAGGTCAACCGAGGATGGACCTGAGATGCGAACCTTAACGTTAAGCGCCTTCTTAGCAGCGTCGAGACCCGGATACACCCGCTCGACGAAGAGGGGCAGGTTCGACGCGTTGCTGATCCAGACATACTCCTGGTCAGCACGGCTGGCGTCCCCTATCGGGACATTGAGACCAGTCGGTTCATCGGAAAACGCTGCCGTAGCCATGATTGCCAGGGTAGCGGCAGTACACAGAATTAGCTTTTTCATAAGTTTCCTCCTCTGGTTTCTAGGCCCGCGTCGAAGATCGGGCAAATTGGTCAAGTCCGACACTGATTAACAGAACAACACCCACGACTATCAATTGCCAGAATGGATTGATGCCCGCGATGATCATCGCATTCTGCAGGAGAGCCATCAGTAAAACACCGAGGAATGCTCCATGAATTGTGCCGACACCACCGGAAAGGCTTGCGCCGCCCAGCACCACCGCTGTGATCACCTTGAGTTCCACACCCTGGCCAGCAAGAACGACCGCGGTATTCAGACGTGATGCGAGCAACGCGCCTGCGAGACCTGCTAGTAGGCCCATGATGACAAAGAAAATGAACACCGTTCTAT
>CANJMQ010000147.1 GCA_947475225.1 Bradyrhizobiaceae bacterium | reverse complement strand
TGCATGATCAGGCCGCCTTCGCCGCTCTCGTCGAGAAGGCAAAGGCTGCGCAGGCCTAATCGGCCTCTATCGCGTACGTCGAATTCCGATTGCCTTGACCGGGCTACAGTGTGTCTCCACGGCACCCTGTGCCCGGTCATGTCATTTCCAGAGGAACATCTTCCATGAGTCTCGTGAACCTCGAACAGTCGATCCTTGCCGAGATCGAAGCCACGACGGATGAAGCTTCGCTCGAGGCCGTGCGCGTCTCCGTGCTCGGCAAGAAGGGCTCGATCTCCGAACGCATGAAGGGCTTAGGCGACCTGAGCCCCGAGGAGCGCAAGGAAGCCGGCGCCGCCCTGAACGTGCTGAAGGACAAGGTCGCGGACGCGATGTCAGTGCGCAAGGCAATGCTGCAGGAAGCGGCCCTCGAAGCCCGCCTCGCCTCGGAAAAGGTCGATGTGACATTGCCCGCACGCCCGCAAGCTTCAGGCACCGTGCATCCCGTCTCACAGGTCTGGGAAGAGGTGGTGCAGATCTTCGGCGACCTCGGCTTCGCGGTGGCCGAAGGCCCGCACATCGAGGACGACTTCCACAATTTCGATGCGCTGAACATTCCGCCAGAGCACCCCGCCCGGCAGGAGCATGACACCTTCTTTTTCAACGAGAAGGCGGACGGCTCGCGCATGCTGCTGCGCACCCACACGAGCCCGGTGCAGATCCGCACCATGCTGGCCTCCAAGCCGCCCATCCGCATCATCGCGCCCGGCCGCACCTTCCGTTGCGACTCGGACATGACGCATACCCCGATGTTCAACCAGGTCGAGGGCCTCGTCATCGACGAGACGACGACGCTCGCCAACCTCAAGTGGATCCTGACCGAGTTCTGCAAGGCCTTCTTCGAGGTGGACGACGTGAAGATGCGCTTCCGCGCCTCGCATTTCCCCTTCACCGAGCCGTCGATGGAAGTCGACATCCAGTATTCGCGCGAAGGCGGCCAGATCAAGATCGGCACCGGGGACAAGTGGCTCGAAATCCTCGGCTCCGGCATGGTGCATCCAAATGTCATCCGCAGCGGCGGCATGGACCCGACACAAGTTCAGGGCTGGGCCTTCGGCGTGGGTCTCGATCGCATCGCCATGCTCAAATACGGCATCCCCGATCTCCGCGCCTTCTTCGAAGCCGACCTGCGCTGGCTTCGCCACTATGGATTCAAGGCACTGCAGGTGCCGACACTGGCGGGGGGGTTGAGTTGATCGACCTCGCCAGCGAGTGCCGAAGGACAAGCGATGCGAGGCAATACAGCAAGCTCGACGCTGCTCAGCATCAGCTAGAGGCTGCAATTGCCGAACTATTTCTTGGAAACTGGCCGGCTGCCATAACTCTAGCGGGTGCGGCAGAAGATGTACTTCCTCCTAAAAGTGACAAGGCTGACCTGTTCAGCGTTGCCAAAACGCTGGGAGAGGCACGCCATGGGAAGACGCCGAAGGAAATCGCCGACCTGCTGAATGAGAAACGCAATTGGCTGAAACATGATCAGCAAAACACCACATCACCAATTCAAGACATCACGCAGGAAGATGCCGTGATCATGGTGTTACGGGCCGCAACACGGTTTGGTGCTCATCATGCACCTCTAGAACCGGAAGAAGCTCTTTGCGAAGCTCTCGTTGTTTTTCGCCAGTGGTTCACCACTCAGTATCGTGATTGGCTCGTCACCGAGCCAGCTAAGGACAAGTCATGAAATTCACGCTCTCCTGGCTCAAGGAATATCTCGACACCAACGCCACGCTGGACGAGATCTGCGAGGGCCTGATCGGCGTCGGCCTCGAGGTGGAAGAGGTCACTGACAAGACCAAGCTGCTCGCTGACTTCACCGTGGCGCACGTCACGCTGGCCGAGAAGCACCCGAATGCCGACAAGCTGCGCCAGTGCGTGGTGGAAACGAAGGACGGCACCAAGCAGGTTGTCTGCGGGGCCCCCAATGCGCGCACAGGCATCAAGGCGATCATCGCACTGCCCGGCGTCACCATTCCGGCCACGGGTGCGGTGTTCTCGCCCGCCACGATCCGCGGCGTCGAATCCCAGGCGATGCTGTGCTCGGAGCGCGAGCTCCTCATTTCGGACGAGCACAACGGCATCATCGAAGTCGCAGGCGACTGGCCGGTGGGCACGCCCGCTGCCACCGCACTCGGCCTCGATGACCCGATGATCTATGTCAAGGTCACACCCAACCGCCCAGACGCGCTTGGTATCTACGGCATCGCGCGCGATCTCGCGGCGAAGGGACTGGGCACGCTGAAGTCGCTCGACGCGAAGACGGTCGAAGGCACGTTCGACTCCCCCATCAAGGTGTCGCTCGACTTCCCCGATGGTGACACCAGGCCCTGCCCGCTGTTCGTCGGCCGCTACATCAGGGGCGTGAAGAACGGCCCATCGCCCGAGTGGCTGCAGCGCCGCCTGCGCGCCATCGGGCTTCGTCCGATCTCAACGCTGGTCGACATCACCAACTACATCACCTTCGCCTATGGCCGCCCCTTGCACGTCTTCGACGCCGACAAGGTGACGGGCAATGTCCGCGCCCGTCTCGCAAAGGACGGCGAGACGCTGGAGGCCTTGGACAACAAGACCTACACGCTGTCGTCCGGCATGACGGTGATCGCGGACGACGCCGCGCCTGAGGCCGTCGCCGGCATCATCGGCGGAATCCCGTCGAGCTGCACGGATAAAACAACCAACGTCTTCCTCGAGTCTGCTTGTTTCGACCCGCTGCGCACCGCAGCCACGGGGCGCAAGCTCGGCATCACGTCCGACGCACGCTATCGCTTCGAGCGCGGCGTCGACCCGGCCTTCACGCCGGTTGGTTCCGAGATCGCCACACGCATGATCCTCGAGCTCTGTGGCGGTGAAGCCTCGCATGCAGTGAGCGCGGGTGCGGTGCCCGATACGGCGCGCAGCTACGCGCTGCGCAAGACCCGCGTCGCCTCGCTGGCAGGCGTAGAGATCCCCGTGGCGCGCCAAAAGGATATCCTCGCCGCGCTCGGCTATGGCGTGACCGAAACGGCGGACTCCATCACCTGTGCCGTTCCCTCGTGGCGGCCGGACATTCATGGCGAGGCGGACCTCGTGGAAGAGGTCTGCCGCATCTGGGGCCTCGACAACATTCCGGCCCAGCCGATGGCGCGATCCAACGCCATCGCCAGGCCAGTTCTGAACCCGCTGCAGAAGCGCATGCTGGGCGCGCGCCGTTCGCTCGCCTCGCGCGGCTTCAACGAGGCGATCACCTGGGCCTTCCTTCCGGAAGAACACGCCAGGCTGTTCGGCGGCGGCCAGCCGGAACTGAAGCTGGCCAACCCGATCTCGTCGGAACTCTCCGACATGCGCCCCTCGCTGCTGGCGAACCTGATTGCCGCAGTCGGCCGCAACATGGACCGTGGCTTCGCCGACATGATGCTCTCGGAAGTGGGCCACGCCTATGCCGGTGACCGTCCGCAGGACGAAACGCTGCGCGCCGCTGGCATCCGCCGTGGCGCCTTCATGGGCCGCAGCGTGCAAGGTGGCGCCCGCGCCGTCGACGCCTTCGATGCCAAGGCCGATGCCCTGGCCGTGCTCGAGGCAGCGGGCGCATCCGTCGCCACGCTGCAGGTGGTGGCCGGCGCCCCCCAATGGTTCCACCCGGGGCGCTCCGGCACCATCCAGATGGGCCCGCAGAACAAGCTGGGCTTCTTTGGCGAAATCCATCCGCGCGTACTCGCCGCCATGGACGTGAAGGGCCCGCTGGTCGCCTTCGAGCTCATCCTCAACGCCATCCCGGGCGCCAAGTCCAAGAGTGCGACCCGCGCGGCCCTCGTCATCTCCGACCTCATGCCGCTGTCGCGCGACTTCGCCTTCGTGGTGGATGATGCGGTGGAGGCCGACAAGCTGGTGAAGGCCGCCAAGGGCGCCGACAAGGCGCTGATCGCCGATGTCACCGTCTTTGACCTCTACAAGCTCGAAGGCGGCAAGAAGTCCCTCGCCATCGAGGTGACGCTGCAGCCCAAGGACAAGACGCTCACCGAGGCAGAGATCGAGGCGGTCTCGCAGAAGATCGTGCAGGCCGTGACCAAGGCCACCGGCGGAACGCTGAGGAGCTGACGATGGCAAAGGCCGACGTCGCCAAGATCCTTGCCGAACTGAAGGCCCACAGAAAGAAGGGCGCGCCCACCGACATGCGGCGCGCCTTCGAGCGTGAGCCCAACCGCTTCGCGGAGTTCTCCGCGCAGACCGACGACATGCTGCTCGACTATTCCAAGTGTGCGGTGAACACCCGCACCATGAAGCTGCTCTCGCAGCTCGCCAGAGCCTGTGACGTCGAAGCCAAGCGCGACGACATGTTCGCAGGCGCCATCATCAATACCACCGAGCAGCGCGCCGTGCTGCACACCGCGCTCCGCAACCGCGCCAACACGCCCGTGCTGGTCGCTGGCAAGGATGTGATGCCGGATGTGAACGGCGTGCTGGCCGCCATGGCTGATTTCGCCCGCAAGGTTCGCCGCTCGAAAATCACCGACGTCGTCAACATCGGCATCGGCGGCTCCGACCTCGGCCCCGCCATGACCACGCTGGCGCTGGCGCCCTATCATGACGGCCCGCGCCTGCACTACGTCTCCAACGTCGACGGCGCCCACATCGCCGACACGCTCAAGCTCTTGAAACCCGAAACGACGCTGTTCCTCATCGCGTCGAAGACCTTCACCACCATCGAGACCATGACCAATGCGCAGACGGCGCGGACATGGATCGCCGAGAAGCTGGGCGAGTCACATGTTGGCGCGCATTTCGCCGCCATCTCCACCGCCATCCCCAAGGTCAAGGCCTTCGGCATCTCGGAAGATCGCATCTTCGGCTTCTGGGACTGGGTGGGCGGGCGCTATTCCATCTGGTCGGCCATCGGCCTGCCGCTGATGATCGCCAT
>CANJMQ010000146.1 GCA_947475225.1 Bradyrhizobiaceae bacterium | reverse complement strand
CTCCGGGTGGAGGTGCTGGTCTGGCCGTCGGAAGCGCCATCGTGGCCGCCCAGAGGAAGGTCCATCGCGCGATCCTCGCCCATGCTCGGTTGCAAAGCCTATCGAGCGGGCTCGAGCCTTGTCAATCGAATAAGCCTTGCACGAACCTCGAGTCAGCATTGATGGCGCGCGCGCAACTGGGCACCCTGGTGTGTCGCTGCCTCTCAGAGGTGCAGCATGCCTCTTTTTGCGCGGCCGTTTGCGCCACAGATATCGCAAACGCTATGTTCAGGCATGAAGCGTTGACAAGAGGGGCTGCCCGCATTTAGCGTCCACTTAGCTACGCAGGGAAGCGGTCCAGCCTGAGGCGTCCGCGTCTGCCGACAGATGGAGACAGCATATGATCCGTATGGCTTGTGAGCAGTTCCGCCTCATCGCTCTTTGCCTTTTCCTGCTCTTTGGTGTGGTAAGCACTAATGCGAGTTCCCCGGCCGCAGCTGCCGAGATCAAGGAGAACATCGCCGTCCAGGCACTCCCTGGCGAGCTCTCCGCACTCGATCCCCCATATATGTTGACGAGCGAAGACACCGCACTCGGCTTCAACGTCTACGAGACACTGACGCGCTGGGACCCGGACAAAAAGGCGGTCGTCCCCGTCCTCGCCACTGAATGGAAGTCAAATGCCGACGGCACGGAATGGACCTTCACGCTGCGCCAGGATGTCAAGTTCCACGATGGCACGGTGATGACGGCGAATGATGTCAAGGCCTCGCTCGACCGGAACATCAAGATTGGCATGGTGGCCTACGACTTTGTGGGGGTCGATTCGATCGAAGTGGTGGACGAGCACACGGTGCGTTTCAAAACCAGCGCGCCCCGCAACGTCCCGCTGATCGTCTCGGCGCAATACGGCATGTTCATCTATGCCAAGAGCGCGGTCGACCAGCCCAAGGAATGGTGGGCCGCCGGCCATGATGCGGGCACCGGCCCCTACAAGATCACCAGCTTCGAGCCGGGAACGCGGGCCGTCCTCGACTATTTCCCGGATTATTGGGGCGGCTGGCAGGACGGGCAGTTCACCAAGATCGCCTATGCCATCGTAGAGGACCCGACGGTGCGCGACCAGATGATACGGTCGGGCGATGCCGATATGACCTCCGAGCTTCCCTTTGACTCGATCGATAGCCTGAAGGCCATCCCGTCGCTCACAGTCGAGCCCTTCCTGCCGCTCTCTCAGCTGATATTCGGGTTGGACAACACCAACGCGCCGCTCGACAACCCGGACGTACGTCGGGCGCTGGCCATGAGCTTCCCCTATGACAAGGTTCAGAAGGGCGTCTATCTGGGCCAGGGCCGGGTGAGCGTCGGCTCTGGCCCCACCGCACTGTGGGACCCGCCCGCCGACTTCCCACAAAACACCTTCGACCTCGACAAGGCGGCAGCCCTACTCAAGAAGGCAGGCCACGGAGAGGGCTTCGAGCTGCGGCTCGCTGCCCAGACCGGCTCGAAGGAGGTTTCCGAGGCGATCGGGCTCTGGCAATCGGAGCTCAGCAAGATCAATGTTAAGCTCACAGTCCGCGAACTGGCCGGTGGCGCGTTCTGGGATGCAGCCTACAACAAGGACAACAAGGACTATGACGTGTTCGTCGTCGCCGCCTCGGGCGACGTGCCGTCGCCCTATGCCTGGCTCGTTGTCTATACCGACACCGGTAACAGCTGGCTGCCGGCGATCAGCTACAAGAACCCGACCTTCGATAAGCTGGTCTATGACGCATGGGCCAAGGAAGCCACCGACAAGAAGGCGGCCAATGACATCTGGGTCAAGGCCCAGCGCGTGCTGCATGACGATGCCGCCTCGATCTTTGCCATGGATGCGCCGGTGATCTTTGCCTACAAGAATAACATCAGCGGCTTCAAGCCCAACGCGCCGTATTCCGACATCGTGTTTTGGTACCAGATGAAGCGTATGCCCTAACTACCGGCATCCTAAACGAGGGTCACGATGGCCGACCGGAAGCCGGACATATCGTGGGTCGTGCGCATCGAACCCGACGCGGCGCGCCGCTACGTTCCGCCGCTGAGTGATTATCTCAGTGCGTCGCCCGACTGGATGGAAGCCGAGTTCCGCTCGATAGACCTTCCCGCCACGAGGGTTACCGGCGGCTACTGGACGGGCGAACCAGGGCGTGTGGAGATCGATCCCTGGATCTACACGGAGATCTGCTCGATCATCAGCGGCCGCGTGGCGGTCGCCGATTTCCACGGCGGCAGGTTGGAGTTCGGCCCTGGCACGGCTTTCATGATCCCTAAGGGCTTCTCCGGCGAGTGGATCACTCTCGAGTCATCGGCGAAGATGTTTTTGGCAATCTACTGATCTGCCTTCGGAAGGCAACTCCGCGTAGCGTCCGTCGTCAGATGATTTGAGACGTTTGGGTGCGTGATCGAAGAGAGGATCTGGAGCATCTAGTTCTGATGTTGTGCGGCCTATCCATGAAGCTAATCTTCTCGGATGGACTCTGAGGTTCGGGGGCTAGCCGTTAGGGGATCGAACGTTGCCATCCACCCGATATCATCCGCCGCCCGCTAGCGTGCGTACCAAGAATGTTAACGCCTATCGCAATATCACCCACCCCGGACAGAGACTGCCGATGACCCGAGGCATCCGAAACCGCCGCCTGCTTCTGGGCTCGCTGCTAATGGTCCTTTTGGCTGCCGCAGTACCGCGCCCCACCTTTGCCGAAAGTGGGTTCAAGCCCATCCCCACGCAGTTCATCGCGGCGTTGGCGGCGCCGACGGCCACCAGCGGCACCGGAGCTGAAGCCTGGGGGCTGTGGACGCTCGATCCGGGCGTCTCCTTCGACGGCCAGTCGCCGCTGCTGTGGCGGGGTGTTTACGAATCGCTGCTCGACTACAAGGGCGACACGCTCGAGTTCATTCCCTCGCTCGCCGAAAGCTTCACGGTCTCGGATGACAAGAAGACCTACACGTTCAAGATCAGGAAGGGCGTCAAGTTCACCGATGGAGAGGCGCTCGACTCCGAGGCGGTGAAATTCAACATCGAGCGGCAGATCAAGGTCAAGCTCGGCATCGCCTTCGCGCTGGCCCCGATCACCGCGATGGAAACGCCCGACAAGGATACCCTAATCCTCAAGCTCAGTCAGTTTTCCGACGGCTTCCTGTCCGCCTTTGCAGCGCTGGTCACGGTCGGAATCATTTCCCCGAAAGCAATCCGCGACAACGAAAAGAACAATGACGGTGCGCAGGAATGGCTGCGCAGCAACATGGTGGGCACCGGCCCCTACATCATGAAGTCCTACACCCAGTCCCAGCAGGCCGTGATGGTGCGGAACCCTGATTACTGGCGGGGGTGGGACGGCGATCACTTCGAGCGGATCATCGTGAAATACGTTCATGAGGCGAGCAGTGCCCAGCTTCTCCTCGAGCAGGGTGAAAGCGACGTCGCCCTCTTCCTGCCGGACGACGTGGTCGAATCGCTCGACGGAAAGCCGGGCCTGATGGTCACCAACGTGCCCTCCTTCGAAATCTACTATCTGATGATGAACTGCAAGAAGGGTCCGACCGCCGATGTCCGCGTGCGGCGCGCCATCGCGCAGGGCTTCAACTACGAGGCTTTTATTCAGGGCACGCTGCGCGGCAAGGCCGAACGCGCGCATGGGCCCGTGCCCAGCACCTTCGTCGGCCACGCCGACACCCCCATCTATGATTACAATGTCGAAAAGGCCAAGAAGCTACTGGCCGATGCGGGCTATCCCAATGGCGGCTTCAAACTAAAGTATACTTACGAGTCCGGCTATTTCTGGAAGCGGCCGCTGGGTGAGCTGTTCCAATCGAACATGAAGGATCTGGGCATCGAGGTCGAGATCCAGGAGCTTTCGCCGGCCGCCTGGGCGGGCCTGCTGTCAAACCCCGAGACGGCCGACCACAGCTTCGGCGTCGTGTGGTGGCCGACGCTGGCAACGCCCTATGACTATCTCTGGTCGCTGTTCCACACCGGTGCGCAGGGCAGTGCGGGAT
Organism: Bradyrhizobiaceae bacterium; assembly: GCA_947475225.1. Taxonomy (GTDB): domain Bacteria; phylum Pseudomonadota; class Alphaproteobacteria; order Rhizobiales; family Aestuariivirgaceae; genus Aestuariivirga. The sequence goes on along the minus strand of CANJMQ010000146.1, from coordinate 1,245 downwards.
ATAACTGGGGATATTATTCCAATCCGGAAGTCGACAAATTGCTCGACCAAGGTTCCGTCGAACCGGATGAAGCCAAAAGGTTCGCGCTCTATGCGCGCGCCCAGCAGCTGATCGTTGAGGACAGCCCGGCCCTCTTCGTCTACGAAAAGAACTACCGCCTGCCGATGAGCGACCAGCTGAAGGGCTTCGTCTACAACGGCATGCGCAGTGCGACGTTCGACTTCTACAATCTGAGCAGCAGCAAGGCCTGATGCGATGAGAGCAGCCTCTTGACGGGCACCCTCGTATGATCCGGTTCATCCTCAAGAGGCTGCTGTTCCTTGTTTTCGTGCTGTTCGGCATCTCCGTGATCACCTTCGCGCTTACCCATCTCGTCCCCGGAGATCCGGCGCGCCTGATGGCGGGGCAGCACGCGACGGGTGACCAGGTCCGGGAAATCGCCCAGCGTTACGGACTCGACAAACCGGTCACCACGCAGTTCTGGATCTATGTGAGAGGTCTGCTCACCGGCGATCTCGGCATGTCCTTGACCAACCGCCGTCCCGTGCTCGACGACCTGCGGCAGTTCCTGCCGGCCACGATCGAGTTGACGACGGCGGCGATCGTCCTCGTCGTGCTGATCGGGCTTCCGATCGGATTGTTCACGGGTGCCCGACAGGGCAAGACGCTCGATCACGTGATGCGCTTCCTCACCGTGAGCGGTGTGTCGATGCCGATCTTCTGGCTCGGGATCCTCCTGCAGATCCTGTTCTATCAGAAGCTGAAGCTACTGCCGCTGGGCGGTCGGCTGGGCCTCATGGACATCGAGCCTCCTGCGGTCACCGGCTTCTACCTCATCGACACGCTGCTCGATGGCGACGTCGCAACCTTCCGCTCGGCTCTCGTTCACCTGATATTACCCGCCGCCACGCTTGCGGCGGGCAGCATCGCCGTGATCTCGCGCATGATGCGATCGTCGGTCATCGAGGTGGTCGATGCCGATTATGTGAGGACGGCGCGCGCCAAGGGTCTGCCGCGCGGTGCGGTGCTGCGTCACCATGTCTTCCGCAACGCCCTCATTCCGACGACCACGGTCCTGGGCCTCCAGGTCGGCGCGCTGCTCGCGGGCAACGTGCTGGCCGAGGTGGTCTTCAACTGGCCGGGAATCGGGCTCTACGCGGTGAATGCCATCAAGAACCTCGATTATCCTGCCATCATGGGCGTGACCCTCGTCATCTCGGTGATCTACGTCATCGTCAACCTGCT
>CANJMQ010000145.1 GCA_947475225.1 Bradyrhizobiaceae bacterium | reverse complement strand
GCGATGTAGGTCTGCAAGGTCCGACGGGCGACGTGGGCCTTCAGGGTCCGACCGGCGACGTAGGTCTGCAGGGTCCGACCGGCGATGTAGGTCTGCAAGGTCCGACGGGTGACGTTGGTCTCCAGGGTCCGACCGGCGATGTGGGTCTGCAAGGTCCGACCGGCGATGTAGGTCTGCAAGGTCCGACGGGCGACGTGGGCCTTCAGGGTCCGACCGGCGACGTAGGTCTGCAGGGTCCGACCGGCGATGTAGGTCTGCAGGGTCCGACGGGTGACGTTGGTCTTCAGGGTCCGACTGGCGCGACCCCTGACCTAAGTACTCTTCAGACTGATGTAATTAATCTTCAGAATCGTGTAGATCTACTTGAGTCATACCTTTACGGTACCGGCGCGACGGGTGCATCCGGTGTGACCGGTGCCAACAGCCCATAGGGCCAGGGTGCTAAACAGCAGCCAAAGGCGAGCAACTGTCGCAGGTTTGACTGCAGGGCTTTGGAGTTGATTGCCAAGGAGCATCAGGGGGCGACTGTGGTTCTCGTCGCAGGAACTCTGCTGACTTGGGTGGTTCACATCGGGCTGGTGCTTGAGCATGTCAGGGCGCGGCCAGTTGAACCAGAAAGGATCAATTCATGAGTGCAGGAACAGCCGCCAGCGCACTGGGAATGCATTGCATCCCCTTGTTCTGCGCGGGCTGCAGGTTTAGCGATGCCCGCTGAAGTGCGCCTGGAATATCCGACGAGATAAACGTGCCAAAACCCTGCCTCAACATGATCGTGAAGAACGAAGCCGGCAACCTCGACAGGTGCCTGGCATCGGTTGCGCCGCACATCAGCTGCTGGGTGATCGGCGACACGGGGTCGACGGACGGCACGCAGGATCTCATCCGCTCCTTCTTCGCCGAACGCGGCATCCCGGGGGAGCTTCATGAGTTCGCCTTCCTGGATTTCGCCCAGGCCCGAAACGAAGCCCTGACCCGCGCTCGCGGGTCCGCGCTGGCGTTCGACTACCTGCTGCTCTGTGATGCCGATATGGAACTGGCGGTCACCAATCCAGACTTCCACGAGAAACTGTCGGACGATCTTTATCTCTGCCAGCAGAGAGGTGGCGGCCTCACCTACTGGAATGTTCGCCTCGCCCGGCGCTCCTGCAGTGGCCTCTACCGCGGCGTGACGCATGAGTATATTGGCGGGGAGGCGCTCACCCGTTCCAATCTCGAAGGTATCCACTTCATCGATCATGCCACCGGCTCCAGCCGGTCCGACAAGCACGCGCGTGACACCCGTCTGCTGCGGGAAGCGCTGCTCACGGAAACTGATCCTGCCATGAAGGCGCGCTATGTCTTCTACCTCGCCAACACGCTGCGCGAGGCCGGCGAGTTGGATGAGGCGCTGTCCCTCTACCTGCAGCGCAGCGAGATGGGCCACTGGCAGGAGGAGGTTTTCATGAGCCTTTTCCATGCCGGGAAACTGCGGATCATGCTCGGACATCCGCCCGACGAGGTGCTTTCAACACTGGCGGATGCGAGCGCCCGGGCACCGTGGCGTGCTGAGGCCCTGCATGGGGCCGCCGTTTATTGCCGGCAGAGGAATGACTATCACAAGGCATATGACTTCGCCCGGCGCGGGCTTGACGTTCCCTATCCCCGGAGCAGCCTCTTCGTGCTGGACTGGATCTATCACTACGGGCTTCTTGACGAGTTCGCCATCAGTGCCCACTGGGTCGGCAAGCCCGGCGAAAGCCTGAAAGCTTGCAAACAGCTCCTGCGCGAGGATCTCATTCCTCAGCACTACCGCGCCCGCATCGAGGCTAATGCCGGTCTTGCTACAGAGTTCATCAGGAAGACCGGCAGGAAGTCCGCCGATCCTGCGGAGTTGCCGGACAGCGCGGAAGCGGGTACCGACGATGAGAGCATTCTCTCATCCCTGTTCGCCGCCTATGAGGCACACCCCGATCATGCCGATCGGCTGCTGTCCCTGGCCCGCCATTTCCGCAAACGCGGACTTCACAATGCGGCCGTACTGTTCGCAGAGCGCGGCCTGGCCCTTCCGGTGGCGGGAAGCCAACCACCTTATGGTGAAGACATCACGAGTGACCACCTCCGGCAGGAATTTTCCATCTCTGCCTTCTACAGCGCGGACGCGAAGACCCGGGAGCGGGGATTCGATACATGCAACGCGCTCGCGCTGGGCCGCCGCGTTCCAAGGAGCGTGCGCGATCTTGCACGCCATAACATCACCTATTACGCCGGGCCTGCTGCGGATCTCTTCCCCAGCATACGGCTTGCAAGGCCGGCCTTCACCGCGCCTGAAGGCTACCATCCGCTGAACCCGTCAGTCACCGTTGTCGACGGCACCTTGCTGCTGCTCATACGCTGTGTGAATTACCGGTTGGAGCAAGAGCGTTACGTGATTTCGGGTGGTGGCCATATCGTTCGTACTCGAAACTACTTGCTGACGCTGGACGACGCTCTGGCACCGTCCACCTGCCGGGAGGTGCTTGTTCCAGGCGACTGGCCTTCGCCGGCCTATACGCTCGTGCAGGGTTTTGAGGACATTCGTCTCATTTCCCAGGGCGGCAGACTTTCAGCCAGTGCAACCGTGCGAGAACTGAACCCCGAGGGCTTTTGCGAGATTGTATCTGCCCGGATTGATGACGAAACCCCGGATACCTGCCGCCTTGCTGTATGGCGCACCCTCAGCAAGGTTGAGCGCCGACGGCACGAGAAGAACTGGACGCCAGTTCTGGACGGTGATGCGACACGCTTCATCTACAGCTATGATCCGGCAATCATCCTGGATAGTGATGGCCATGAGGTCGCAGTTGGCACGCCCGCGTTGTCCGCCGACCACTTCCGTGGCAGCTGCCAGGCAATTCCGTTCGAAGGCGGCTATCTCTCCGTTGTTCACGAAGTGGTCAAAACCAAGGGGGGGCGCATCTACCTCCACCGCTTCGTCCAGACCGACCGGGACGGCGTGCTGATCGCGTCCTCTCGGCCATTCTATTTCATCGCAAAGGGCATCGAGTTCGCGGCAGGTCTCGCCCGCGCGCCGCGTGGCAACCGCTTGCTCATAAGCTTCGGCTTCGAGGACAAGGAAGCGTGGCTGGCCGAGGTTGACGAAGAAGATGTGCGACGTACGCTGCGCCCCGCTCCGCCTTGAGGGGCAGGTCCGGAGGAATGGAATTGACGTTATAAAGTGATGGCGAGGCGCTTTCGCAGGTCCCTTGGCCGGGGGGCTCGATCATCACGACATGTCAGACTTGATTTGCGGTGCGGACAAGGCACATTCTTCTCCGAGCAGTCGATCGAAGATGGCTGCCTAAAATACGGAACAGGCTTCTAGGACCCTCTGGGGGTCGCCTGAAAAGAGTAACCTCGTTGTAGGGCAGCGCGGTTGCAATCTTGGCCTCGTACAACTGTGGATGGTCCGTGCGCTGTTCGCTGGCGGTCCTTGCGTTTCATCTGCTACCCTTGTGGCACAGTATAGCACTCTCTGACCATGGATGGATAGGCGACGGGGAATTTCTGAAGCGGCGCCATGACCCAACACCGCCGCAAACACCGACACCAGTGAGCGCAACGCCGCATAGCAGAGGCGTCTTTCTGGAAGCGGCAGGGTTATGTCTGCCACAACTTAAAACAGCAGGCATATAGACTGATTGCCTGACTACAGCAGAAATGCCTAATTTCAAATGTGGTAAATCTAGACGTATTGCGGCTTTAGTTGGAGGAGTTTGATGAAGGCATGTGTCTTATTAGACTTGATTTGCTCCGCAATGGTCGTTTCGAATGCGTAGGCTGATAGTGCGCCAGTTGGGACAACTCCACTATCATAAGATGAGATGAAGAAGGTCTTTATCTCCCATACCTGGAGCGGCACCGTATCTGGCAAAGCTGGAGTTATGACGGCATCCGCATCATAGGCTTCAACAGCGGGGTGCGCCGAATTTTCTAGGTTGCTGATGATGAAAAGGAGACCATTGACATGTCGTGATCTGCCGGCACGAGTTCAAAGAGGTCGGGTCGCACAGCCTCAATCATGGCGAGTACGTTGACTTCCCACGTGGCAAGTCCCCTCATTGTGATCTGATCGAGCATAAACTGATATAGCTCGTTGAACTGGTTTTGCAGTGCCGATGGCACGACGAACAATCCTCCAAGAAATCTCCAGTACACAGCCGGCGGTGGAAAACCCGAAATGGCCAGCCGGGGGGCCCTGCCCGCTGGCGCGACAACTTTCTGCGGAAATCTCTCCATGCCCATGCGTTCCACATGCCGCATTGCTTCTGTAGTTCTGGACAGGACCTTGAAGATATTGCCGTCGATCCAGATGTGACTGTGAAAATCGGGCCAGAGAGTTGCAGCGCGATTCAAGAGTTCAACCTTGCAATGCATCAGCGCTAGGAACTCACGAGTGTCCTTTGCTGGTTTGTCGGTCGGTGGCAGGGCATCGTGACGCGCCGACAGACTTGAAAATGTGCGAAGGTTTTCAAGAGGCAAAGGAACGATACGGGTTCTCAGTCCCGGGGGTGGCAGGGAACCAGTCAGGCTAGGACTGGTGTACAAGACCAAGTCAATGTCACATTCCATAAGCTTCGCGAGGTGACGGACCCTAAAGTCGATCGACCTGCTGGTTCCAGACTCTTCGGGATAGAGATCGTACATGGCTGAAATAAACAGGTTGGTTGTGCAAGAGTTGTTCATGCAGATAAGTCTCTAGATGCCGTTATGGCAGGTTTAAGGGTTGCGTCCGTAAAGTGCTGTAAATTCGAAGGTGGGCAGCCACTGCTTCGGCTCGGTAGAAGACGATTCTGAGACGTTTTTCACCGAAGGAGCGAAGCGAGAGTGAGGTTGTCAGCAACGTCGTGACAATGTCAATGTGACCATGCCGTCATCAATCGATCTAAAGCGAATGACAGCAACTTTTGGACTTGACCAATTCTCCTCTAGGCTCCTGCGGGATTGCAAGCTCCGGAGCGTCTCCGCTGACCATTCATGTGGGCTCACTCCGATATGGTTTGGGCTCGCTTGCCACGGCTCCTGTCGTCTATCCGCAATATCCCGCCGGCGGAAGGTGGAGTATGCTTGGCATGCTGACTTAAATCATCAGGTCAACCCGGAACAGGAGGGCGAAGAGAAGGCCGCAGCCATCCTCGGCAGGAAACATTTGTTAAGGCCCACAAGTAAGTTGCTATCATTGACGGATGGCAGGCCAATTAGGGAATGCCGGTTAGAACATACTGGGAGGAATTGAATGTTTGGGCTCAAGAGTCTTTTCGCCAGCGCAGCGCTGCTGCTCTGCACTACTCTTTCATTCGCTGCCGGTGAATTCGGCACGG
>CANJMQ010000144.1 GCA_947475225.1 Bradyrhizobiaceae bacterium | reverse complement strand
TGCGGAGCGCCGCGAAGGCGTCCTCCGCCAGTGCGGAGAACTGGCCATAGGTGAGGTCGTCCCGGCCGGAGGCGGACAGGGCGATGTCGGCGGGCAGGCGGGCGTCGAGAAGGCTTTTCAATATCATCCGGGCAGTCAGCAGCATTTGGGAGGACCCGTCAACACCGTCCAATTGAAGGTCAGACCTGCATCCGCTAAGACCCCCGGCATGACCGACAGACTCATCATTGCTCTGGCCCAGCTCAACCCCACGCTCGGGGCGATCAACGCCAACCTGGACCGCGCCCGCGAGGCACGGCGCGAGGTGCCGGATGCCGACCTGATCCTGTTCCCGGAGCTGTTCATCTGCGGCTACCCGCCGGAGGACCTCGTCCTGCGCACGTCCTTCGTGGAAGCCTGCCGTGCAGCGGTTGAGGACCTGGCGAAGGACACCGTGACCGGCCCCGCCGTGCTGATGGGCCTGCCGTGGCGCGAGGGCGCCAACCTCCATAATTCCGTTGCCCTGCTCGCCAATGGCAAGATCGAGGCGGTGCGCCACAAGTTCGACCTGCCCAACTATGGCGTGTTCGACGAGAAGCGCGTGTTCAACGCCGGGCCCGCGCCCGGCCCCATTTCCTTCAAGGGCGTGCGCCTCGGCGTGCCGATCTGCGAGGACATCTGGACCGAGGAGACCTGCGAGACGCTGGCCGAGACGGGAGCCGAGATCCTGCTCTCGCCCAACGGCTCGCCCTTCGAGCGCAACAAGGATGACGTGCGCCTCAACCTCGTGGTCGCCCGCGTCACCGAGACGGGCCTGCCGATGGCCTACCTCAACCAGGTGGGCGGGCAGGACGAACTCGTCTTCGACGGTGCCTCCTTCGTGCTGAATGCCGACCGCACGCTGGCCTGGCAAATGCCGATGTTCGAGGAGCAGATCGCGCTTACCGAATGGCTGCGCGGCGAGGACGGCTGGACCTGCGTGCCGGGCGAGATCCTGTCCGTGCCGGAGAACGAGGCCGAAACGTGGAAGGCCTGCGTGCTGGGGCTTCGCGACTATGTGCTGAAGAACCGTTTTCCCGGCGTGGTGCTGGGTCTTTCGGGTGGCATCGACTCGGCCGTCGTCGCCGCCATGGCGGTGGATGCGCTGGGCGCTGACCGCGTGCATTGCGTGATGCTGCCTTACGCCTATACCAGCCGCGACAGCCTGGTTGATGCCGAGGAGTGCGCCAAGCTGCTGGGCGTGCGCTATGACGTGGTGCCGATCAAGGAGCCGGTCGAAGGCTTCCTCTCCGCGCTGAAGCCGATGTTCGAAGGGACACCCGCCGGCATCACCGAGGAGAACCTGCAGTCGCGCTCGCGCGGCGTGATCCTGATGGCGATCTCCAACAAGTTCGGCTCCATGGTGCTGACCACCGGCAACAAGTCGGAAATGTCGGTGGGCTATGCCACCCTCTATGGTGATATGAACGGCGGCTACAACCCGATCAAGGACGTCTACAAGACCGAGGTCTATCGCCTCGCGACCTGGCGCAACTCGCTGGGCTACGTCATCCCCGAGCGCATCATCACCAAGGCACCGACGGCAGAGCTGCGCGAGAACCAGAAGGACCAGGACTCGCTGCCGCCTTACGAGGTACTGGACGCCATCCTCGAAGGCCTTGTCGAGAACGAGATCCCCGTCGAGCAGATCGTCAAGGCCACGGGCTATGAGGAGGCGCTGGTGCGCCGCATCCAGCACATGCTCTACATCGCCGAATACAAGCGGCGGCAGGCGGCACCGGGCGTCAAGATCACGCGCCGCAACTTCGGCCGCGACCGGCGCTACCCGATCACCAATGCCTTCCGGGACGGACGCTGAGATGACATCCATCGTTCGTTTTGCGCCCTCGCCCACGGGCCGTATCCACATCGGCAATGCCCGCACTGCCATCCTCAACTGGCTGATGGCGCTGAAATCCGGCGGCCAGTTCGTGCTGCGCTATGACGACACCGACACGGTGCGCTCGACGCAGGAATTTGCCGATGGCATTGCCACCGACATCGATTGGCTCGGCATCAGGCCGCATCGCGTGGAATGGCAGTCGAAGCGCTTCGGGCGCTATGACGAGGTGGCAGCACGCCTGCGCGCCGAGGGCCGGCTCTATCCCTGCTATGAAACTGCCGACGAGCTGGACCGCAAGCGCAAGCGGCAGGAGGCGCGCAAGCTGCCGCCGGTCTATGACCGCGCCGCGCTCAAGCTGACGGATGAAGAGCGCGCCAGGCTCGTGGCCGAGGGCCGCAAGCCGCACTGGCGCTTCAGGCTCGATGGCCGCGTGGTGGAGTGGAACGACCTGATCCGCGGGCCGCAGCACATTGACACGCGGTCACTCTCCGACCCCGTGCTGGTGCGCGAGGACGGCACCTATCTCTATACGCTGCCCTCGGTCATCGACGACATCGACTTTGGCATCACCCATGTGATCCGTGGCGAGGATCATGTGGTCAATACTGCGGTGCAGATCGAGATCACGGAAGCGCTGGGTTCGAAACCGCCCACCTATGCCCACCACAGCCTGCTGATCGGGGCCGATGGCAAGGGCCTGTCAAAGCGGCTGGGGTCCCTCTCCATCGGTTCGATGCGCGAGGACGGGCTCGAGCCCATGGCGGTGGTGAGCCACGCCGCCCTGCTCGGCACCTCCGACAACATCCACCCCTGCGCGGCTTACAGCGAACTTGTCGACGGCTTCGACCTCGACAAGCTGTCCCGCGCGCCGTCCCGCTTCGACGAGGCGGAACTCGTGCACCTCAACGCCAAGCTGCTGCATCACCTGCCGTGGGATGCGGTGAGGAACCGTCTGCCCGGCGACAGCGAGGCCTTCTGGCTCGCGGTGCGCGGCAATATCGAGCGGCTGTCGGATGCCGAAACCTGGCGCACTGTCGTCAGCGAAAAAATCACGCCCGTGGTGGCGCCAGAGGATGCGGAGTTCGTTGCCACCGCTCGCATGCTGCTGCCGCCCGACCCCTGGGACGGCACCACGTGGAAGACCTGGACCGAAGCGGTGAAGGCCGCGACAGGACGCAAGGGCAAGCCGCTGTTCATGCCGCTGCGCCTCGCGCTCACCGGCCTCGACCACGGCCCGGAACTGGCCCAGCTGCTGCCGCTCATCGGCCGCGAAACAGCGGTTGTGCGGCTTGGCTGATTGCGCGATGATTGGCCCATGATCCTCGTGGGCCAGTTCGACTCTCCCTTCGTCAGGCGCGTGGCGGTGACGCTCAATCACTATCACATGCCCTACACGCGCAATCCGATCTCGGTGTTCCGCGACGTGGGCGAGATGCAGAAGATCAATCCGCTGGTGCGCGTGCCCTCGCTCATCCTCGAGACCGGCGAGGTGCTCATCGATTCAACCGCCATCATCGACCATCTGGACGAGATGGCAGGGCCCGCCCGCGCACTGACCCCGGCGCATGGGCCGGAGCGGCGCAAGGTGCTGCAGGCCGTGGTGCTGGGCCTGGGGCTCATGGACAAATGCGTGGCGCTGTTCTTCGAGCGGCTGTTCCACATCGACAAGCACATCAACCGCGATTTCGAGAAGCGGATGCTGCTGCAGATTTCAGCAGGGCTCGAGAAACTCGAACATGACTGCGGCGCGCCGTGGTTCTTCGACAGCAAGATGACGCAGGCCGACATCACGGCGGGCTGCCTCGTGGGCTACATGAAGATACGCGTGCCGGATGCCTTCCCGGCCGACAACTATCCGAAACTTCACCACCTGGCGCTGCATTGCGAGACCAAGGAAGACTTCGTGAAGGCCCGCCCCTCGCCCGACGAGACGGTGCCGGGCGCCACGCGTCACTAGAGCAACCGCAGCCCGCCCGATCTTTCCATCTGGTCTTCCAGATCGGTGATGCGATCATAGGTGCTCACCGGCAATACGGAGAAGCCGTGCAGCAACAATGCCGTCCGCGGCGCCTGCAATTCGGCATGGGCAAAGGCCGCCTGCAAGGCGCGGCGGATCGCCTGCGGATCTCCGGCGCGGGTAATCCATGGCAGGCCCGGCACGGAGGGCGAACGCGCGATCTCTACCAGCCCTTCCAGGACTGCAGGCCGATAACGCTTCGCCATGGCGATGCAGACACAGTCGATGGCGCAGACATCGGCCTCCCCCGATTGCACCGCTGCCAGCGATGCCACGTGACCGCCCGTCTCCACGGCGCGCGAAAAGAACCGGCCCGCCTCGGCCAGCGGCGTGAAGACCAGTTTCAGCGCCAGCATGCCGGACATCGAATCCGGCGTGTTCACCGCTGCCACGCCGTCGCGGAAGGCCGCGAGCGGTTTGTGCTCACGCGCCATGACGATGCTGCAGTAATTCGGGCCGGCGCAGCCATCGGCAGCGTAGTGGGGCGTGGCGACATAGGACACCTTGCCCTTCAACGCATGGGTGAAGGGATAGCCGCAGGTCTGGGCAAGCAGCAGGTCATCACGGAACCAGGGTGCGGTGTAGTCGTCTGGCCGTGACAGCGGCACAGGCGCGCCGAGATGGCGGGCGATGCCCTGCCACAACTGGTCCGTTGCCTGCCGCACCTCCGGCCAGTCATACATCTGCAGCGACGCAATCATAAGGGCATGCTATAGCATCGCAATCCACCGGCAAGGAATGAGCGTATTGCCCAGCATGAGCAGCATTTCGGTCGTCATACCCACACGCGGACGCCACCACTTCCTGAAACAGGCGCTTGAAAGCGTTCTGGCGCAGACCCACGCGCCGAAGGAGATCATCGTCGTTGATGACGGGGTGGGCGCGGCCGAGGCGGTGGGCAACCTGCACCCCTCCATCATCGTGCTGGACAACCAGCAGCGGGGTCCGGTTCCGGCCCGCATCATGGGCGTCGCACAGGCAACCGGCGACTGCATATGCTTTCTCGACGATGACGACTGGTTCACCGACAACAGCTATTTCGCCAAGGCATCGGAGGCCTTCGACCGCGGTGCCGACTTCTGCTTTGCCGACGGCGTCATGCGCTTCGAGGACGGGCGGCCGCAACTGCCCTTCGCCTTCGAGGCCGACGGCGCGACCCTGACGCGCGACAACACCATCCTGATCTCCGGCGTCATCTATCGCCGCGCGCTGCATGCAGCGTTGGGTGCCTTCGACGAGACACTGCCCTTCTACTGGGACTGGGACTGGTACTTGCGCATCGCCCGTTCCGGGCACACGCTCACCCACATCAGGAAGCCCGTGGTGGCGATCCGCGTGCATGCGCAGAACATGTCCGGCGAATCACTCGAAACCCAGCGCCGTACCAATCTGGACAGGTTTTCCACAAAGCATGCGCTGCCGCCGATCCCCCTGAAGAACCATCTGGACATCGCAACCCAGGCACCGGGCACGCCGCCATCGCCCAAGACACGCTAGTTAAATAATTGATATTATGGATTTTTTTGATCCGACACATCGGTGACGGGATATCGAGCCCCTATTCTCAAGGGTTTTTCAAGCACTCTCCCGAAAAAACCCCGGAAAATAAGAGTTTTCGCGAATCGAAAACGGGATTAACGCGGTTGCCAGCCAACCCCAATAAGGAGAGACAACATGGCTACTGACGACAAGATCCAGACGATTGCCCTTTCGAAGATCGCGGCTGAACTCGCCGAGAAGCACGAGATGTCGAAGAAGGCC
>CANJMQ010000143.1 GCA_947475225.1 Bradyrhizobiaceae bacterium | reverse complement strand
CGGATCCACCAGGTGGCATAGGTCGAGAACTTGTAGCCGCGGCGGTACTCGAACTTGTCCACCGCCTTCATCAGGCCGATGTTGCCTTCCTGGATGAGGTCCAGGAACTGCAGGCCGCGGTTGGTGTATTTCTTGGCAATCGAGATCACGAGGCGGAGGTTGGCTTCCACCATCTCCTTCTTGGCAATGCGCGCCTCGCGTTCGCCCTTCTGCACCATGGCGACGATGCGGCGGAACTCGGGGATCTGCAGACCCGTCGCGGTGGCGAGTTCAAAGATCTCGTCGCGGATAACCTTGATCGAGTCCTTCTCGTCGTTCACGAACTTCTTCCAGCCGAACTTGACGAGGCGGCCAACGCGCTTCAGCCAGTCGGGGTCGAGTTCGTTCGACTGGTATTCCTTCAGGAACTCGGGGCGCGGCACCTTGTAGGTTTCAGCGAGCCGGAGCAGGCGGCCTTCAAGCGCGTTCAGGCGCTTGTTGATGTCATAGAGTTGCTCCACCAGCGCCTCGATGCGGGCGTTGTTGAGCGAGAGTGACTTCACCTCCGCTACGATCTCCTCGCGCAGCTTCTTGTAGCGGCGCTCCTGGGAGGGCGAGAGCTCGGTGCCCTCAGCCACTTCCTGGTCCTGCAGCTTGCGCAGCGACTTGTAGCTCTTGGCGATGTTGTCGAAAATCTCGAGGACCTTGGGCTTCAGCTCCGCTTCCATCGCGGAGAGTGACACGCCAAGGTCATCACCCTCGTCGTCATCCTCCTCCTCGACCTGCGGCTTGTCGAAATCCTCCGGGCTCAGCACGTCGCCAAATTCGTCGTCGGCCGACGGGCGGCGGACGGCGGCCGCCACGCGCTTGGCCTCGGCACGCTTGGCCTCCGCCTTCTTCTTCACTTCTTCCTTGGGGGGAACGTAAGGCGCGGGCGTCTGCACCGGGCCCTGCTTCTTGGCATCCGGGCCGGCATAGGTGGCCTCGAGGTCGATGATGTCGCGCAGCAGGATCTTGGCTTCGTTGAGCTCGTCGCGCCAGATGATGATGGCCTGGAAGGTGAGCGGGCTTTCGCAGAGACCTGCAATCATCGCCTCGCGGCCGGCCTCGATGCGCTTGGCGATGGCGATTTCGCCCTCGCGCGACAACAGCTCCACCTGCCCCATCTCGCGGAGGTACATGCGGACCGGGTCGTCGGTGCGGTCGGCTGGCAGCTTGGCGGCCTCGACCTTGATCAGTGCGGTCTCGGTTGACTCGCCCTCGGTCTCGGCCTCCACCTTGGCGGTGAGGTTCTCTGTCTCTTCCTCGGACTCGACGACGTTGATGCCCATCTCGTTGAGCATCGCCATGATGTCTTCGATCTGCTCGGGGCTGGTCTCGTCAGACGGGAGAACGGCGTTCAGCTCATCGAGGGTCACGAAGCCGCGCGCCTTGGCGACCTTGATCATCCGCTTAACGGCGGCATCCGACAGATCGAGGATCGGCGAGTCCGAACTGTCGCCCTGGGCTTCCGGGGCCTCGTTGTCGTCGCCGGCGGCCTGCTGGTCCTGGTCGTCCGGGGCGGGTGCGCGCACTTGGGCTCGGGCCATGAATAATTCCTTGGAATTCAGGCGGGGGAAACCGCCATAGCAGCGTTGTGATTCGGGGTCAAAGCTAGGAACCGCGCATTAAGCGCAGATTAACCCAGAGTTTGAACCCAGAATCCGGTTCAGGGCGCCTCAGTTGATGGCGTCAACCGCACGGCCCGAGGCGGCGCCGAAACCCTCGATCTGGGCTTCCGACCCCGCATGGGACGACAATTGCTCGCGCACCGCCTTCAATGCGTTCAGCTTCTCCTCCGTCGGGTCGGCAGCAAAGGCGGCTTCCGCCGCCCGGAGCTCCCGCTCGAGGGTGATGGTTTTCCGGTGCAGAGCGATCATCTGACGAAGGCCTGTGCGGGCGTCATCTTGCGCAGCCCCGCTCCCAAGGAACCAGTCGTTCAGCCGTTTCGCCTGGGCTTCCAAACGGTCCAACAAGGGACCCGAGCCCATCTTGATCAGGTGGCCCCGCAGGTCCGTTCCGTCAAGTCCGGATCCGAGGGCAGCGCTATCTATGATCTGGGTACGGAGTGAGTCAAGCTCGGGAACAGCCATTTCAAGGTTGGCAAAGGCGTCCAGGAACTCATGCACCAGATCCGGGTGGTTGGCGAGGGTCAGAACGATCATGCGCTCCCGACGTTCCGCCCCGGACTGGAAATTGGCCTGTCCTGCCAGCCGCTTGAGCCCCGCCGAGGGGGGTTGCTGGATGTCCCAGGGCCGCTGGTTGGGCTTGAAGGCTCGATTGCCGACCGCCCTGGCAAAGGGCTGCCGGCGGGCGCCCTGGCTCCGGTTTGCCCCCATCGGCTGGAACAGCGCACGCAGTCGTTCAGAGAATTCAGCAAGATAATGCCGTTTCACAGCTTCGTCACCTATCGTGCTGAGAAGACTCCTTAAATCCTTTTCGAACTGGGCCCGGCGCTCCGGCGTGGAGCGGTCGTTCAGGTTCAGCGCCCGCTGCCACAGCATCTCGGACAGCGGTTGGGCACTTTCCACCACCGCCCGAACCGCTTCCGGCCCCTGGGCCTTGAGCAGGTCGTCCGGGTCCTGCCCTTCGGGCAGCAGGGCAAAGCGCAGCGAGTGGCCGGGTTCAAGCAGCGGAAGCGCCAGGTCGAGCGCCCGGTAGGCGGCCTTGAGGCCCGCCTGGTCACCGTCGAAGCACAGGATAGGCTCGGCCGTTTGTTTCCATAATATCCGGAGCTGGTCCTCGGTCAGTGCCGTGCCGAGCGGCGCCACCGCCTGCGGCAATCCGGCACGGTGCATGGCGATGACGTCGACATAGCCCTCGACCGCGATGATCTGGCCCTTCTCGTGGGCGGGCCCCCGCGCCTTGTCGAGGTTGTAGAGCACGTTGCCCTTGTGGAAGAGCGGCGTCTCCGGCGAGTTCAGGTACTTGGCCGGAACCTCCTTGGACATGGCGCGGCCGCCAAACGCGATCACCCGCCCCCGCGGATCGCGGATGGGGAACATCACCCGGTCGCGAAACCGGTCATAGGCGACGGGAATGTCGTCGCCGGAGATCACCAGTCCCGCCTCAGCCATCTGCTCCACCGAAACGCCCTTGTCGGCGAGATAAGACCGCAGTGCCGAACGGTCGTCCGGGGCATAGCCCAGCCGAAATTCCTTCTGGATCGCGGGGGACAGCTGCCGGTCGGCCAGATAGCCCCGGGCGCGGGAACCGCGCGCCGCCTGGAGTTCCGCCTCGAAGAACTTCGCCGCCATTTCCATCACGTCATAGAGGCTTGCCCGCTGCACTTCCCGCTCGCGGTCAGCCTCGGAGACCACTGGCATGGGCAGCCCCGCCTCCTGCGCCAGCCGCTCCACGGCCTCGGGGAAGCTCAGCCCCTCTTTTTCCACAAGAAATGTGAAGATATCGCCGCTCGCCTTGCAGCCGAAGCAGTGGTAGCGGCCCTTGCGGTCGTCCACATGGAAGGACGGCGACTTTTCGCCATGGAACGGGCAGCAGGCCCAGAAGTCCCCCTTGCCCGGGTTCGACTTGCGCCGGTCCCACGCCACCTTGCGGCCGACCACGGCGGACATCGCCACCCGGCCACGGATGTCCTCGAGGAATGAAGGGGGAACGCGCATGGAAGATCATGTGCGCCGTTTGGAGGCCGAGTTCAAGCTTACCCGGAATATTCACCGTGCCCCGGTCAAGCCCGCGCAAGGTGAAGGGACGTGAGTGGCGGCTAACGCAGCACCGGCACCTCCGACACCACTTCCTTGCGGCTCCGCAGGTGCCGGTAGAGGTGCCCCTCGATCCCGCGGAAACCCCACAGGGTCAGGTAGGTGAGGATCAGGTAGATGATGCCGATGGTGATGAACATCTCATAGGGCGCGAAGGTGCGGGCGATGACGACGCGCGCCGCACCCGTCAGGTCCATCACAGTCACAAGGCTCGCAAGCGAGGTCGACTGCAGGATGAACACCACCTCGTTCGTGTAGGCCGGGAACAGGATACGCGTGGCGATGGGGAACTTGATGCGGCGCAAGATGGTGAAGGGGCTCATGCCCATGGCGCGGGCCGCCTCGATGTCGCCAAGCGGCACGTTCCGCAGCGCGCCCGCGATGATCTCAATCGTGTAGGCTGCGGTGTTGAGGATGAAGGCAACGAGGCAACACCAGTAGCCATCGCGCAGGATGAACCACAGGCCGGACGAGCGCACCGCCTTGAACTGCGCCAGGCCGTAATAGATCAGGAACAGCTGGATCAGCATCGGCGTGCCGCGGAAGAAATAGGTGTAGGCCCAGATCGGCCCGCTGATGAATTTGTTCGGCGAGGTGCGCAGCACGCCCAGCGGCACCGACAGAAGAATGCCGCCGATAGTCGTGAGAACGGTGAGCTGCAGCGTGACCATGAGGCCGGAAAACAGGTCCGGCAGGCTGTTCCAGATGAGGTTCAGGTCGAGGGGCCCCAGCATCGCCTCAGCTCCGGCGGAAGCCCGACGAGGCCCAGCGCTCGGCGCGGATGCGCAGCACGTCGGATACCGCCGTCATCGCAAGGTAGAGCAGACAGGCCATGAAGAACACCGTGAAGGGCATCTTGGTCGGCGCCTTGATGAGGTCGGCCTGGCGGGCAAGCTCCGTGAGGCCGATCACCGATGTGATGGAGGTGGCCTTCAGCAGCGTGAGCCACAGATTGCCGAGGCCGGGAATGGCCAGCCGCCAGGCCTGCGGCAACTCGATCCTGAGGAACACCTGCGCGTTCGACATGCCATAGGCCTGCCCCGCCTCGGTTTGTCCCTTTGCTACGGCGAGGAAGGCGCCGCGGAAGATCTCGGTGGCATAGGCACCATAGACGAAGCCCACGACGAGGGTGCCCGCCATGAAGGCATTGATGTCCACCCGAACGTCGCCGCCACCCAGTGACAGGAGCCACTGCAGAACAACTGTGCCGCCGTAGTAGACGAGCAGCATGAGCACGAGTTCGGGGATGCCACGGATGACCGTGGCATAGGTCGTGCCAAGGCTGCGCAGCAAACGGTTCTTCGACAGCCGCGCCAGCGCTCCAAAGATGCCAAGCGTGAGTGCCACCAACATGGCCGCCACGCCGACCGACAGGGTGACGAGCGCCCCATCGATCAGCAGGTGGCCATAACCCTTGAGGTCAAAGAAGGCCGGCAAGGCCAAGAATCAGCCGCCGTAGATGTCGAAGTCGAAATACTTGTCGTTGATCTGCTTGTAGGTGCCGTCGGCGCGCATATCGAGGATCGCCTTGTTGATAGCGTCCAGCAGTTCCTTCTCGCCCTTGCGCACGCCAATGCCCTCGCCCTTGGAGCCGAAGGCTTTCTCGGGCCAGGTGTTGCCGACGCGTGCGAAATCGCCCTTCGCGTCGCCCGCCAGCAGGCCATTCTTGAGCAGGATGAAGTCGTCGAAGCGCGCGTCCACGCGGCCCGCCGTGGCGTCGAGATCGGCGCTCTCGGAGGTGTCATAGACCACGATCTCGGCCTGCGGCCAGGTCTTGCGGGCATAGCTCTCGTAACCCGTCGAGCGCTGCACGCCGATCTTCTTGCCGGCGAGCGTTGCCGGGTCGACATAGCCATCGGCACCGACCTTGATGCCGGAGGCGTTGTTGGCCACGAGGCCAGTCGGGCTCTGGTAATAGGGTGTCGAGAAGTCGATCTTCTCCTCGCGCTCCGGCAGGATGCCCATGGAGGCGACGATCACGTCATACTTCTTGGCGATGAGGCCAGGGATCATGCCGTCCCAGTCCTGCTTGATGATCTCGCACTGGGCATCGATCTTGGCGCAGAGTGCCGTGGCGAAGTCGACGTCGAAGCCCTGCAGGCTGCCGTCGGAGGCGACGAAGTTGTAGGGGGGATAGGCGCCCTCGGTGGCGATGG
>CANJMQ010000142.1 GCA_947475225.1 Bradyrhizobiaceae bacterium | reverse complement strand
CGTGCCGAACCCGCGCGTATAGCTCCACTGACTTCATCCCCCGCCCCCTGCCAACTCAGGCAAAGGACTCTAACTGCCGCAGTTTTACTCCGGCGCAGCCAAACAAATCGGCCACTTCAGTGAGGTATTATTGCTCCGGCTTTTACACCTCCGGATGCTGGCTCCACCAAGCCCTGATCTGCTCCACGTCGCAGCTCGCGTCCTTGAAACCGTTTCGCGTGTAGGGCGATTTGTCGGGTCTGCACGGAAAGACGGGCACGCGGTCAGTGGTCGCCAGTTCAAGGGCGGCGTCAAGAAGGATATTGCTCTCCATCATGCCTGCTCCATCGGGGAAGCCTTACCAGTCGGAGAGGGGCGGCGCTTGGAGCGCGCGGCGCTCACCGCACGCGAGACCCGTGCTGCAGCCTTCGGATCGCTGACTGCAGTCTGCTGGTCGGCAAAGGCCGTCAGGTCCCTGTACCTGATCACCCGGCGACCGGCGATCATGAAGGACGGTATAGTTTTATTCGCGAGCAGTCCGAAGATGCTGGAGCGTGACACGCCAAGGAGGCGCGCAGCCGTTTCGGTGTTCACTGTAACGGGTGAGGGGTCGTCTTTGGTCGTATTCATCTGCCGAGCTCCTGTTGAGTTCGACAGTCCAATTACTACACATCGACACGTACTTCGCGGTGAACAATTGAGCTGAGTTTCGAACCACCTCGACGCAACTAGTCCCGGTCCACATCCTGTGCTTCTTCCCAGAGCTGACGACCACGCTTCTCAGCTGTCCGGCACGTTTCGTGCGACGCTTCTTCGAACCCCATATCCTTCCAGATTTTCAGGCGCTCCGCGTCAGAGAGGTTCGTAAGCCCCTGTTTGATCTTGAAGCTTTCGATCGCGAGATAGAACTCCAAGTTTCTGTCGTCCCGATCGCTTCGGCCCACGGACCTTTTCTTGAGGACTGCCTCGCATTTGGAAGAGGCGTGTGTTGGTACCAGCAACTCCGCGAGCAGGAGCCGATCGCCCATGTCCAGCGGAAGGCTCTTGTCCCTCAACAATTCGGCTATGCCGTCGAATTTTAGCGTCTTCCGCGCGTCAGAAATTGCGTCTATCCACTCTGTGGCAAAAAGGCGTTCATCGTTCATCTCAGTCACTCTCTTTCGGAGCACCAGCATTCTTCTGGGTGGTACCCCTCTCTAAGAACTCTTCCCAGTCGGTCAGCAGCGCCCGCCGCTTCGTAGCAAGCTCACCCCGGCGATACGCCGCCTCGGTCTTGTTCTCGATGGCATGCGCGAGGGTCATCTCAATGACCGCACGGGGATAGTGCGTCTCCTCGTTGGCCCAATCCGTCAACGTCGAGCGAAACCCGTGCGCGGTTGTATCCTCCCGGCGCTTCATCCGATCTAGAAGCGTGAGCATGGCCATGTTGCTCATCCTTCGGCCGCGCTGCCCCGGGAACACGTAGTCACCCTGTCCAGTCAGCAAGTGCATCTTCTTGAGCAACGCCAATCCCTTTGGGCCGAGGTAGACGGTGTGGCTGCGACGGGCCTTCATGGAGCCAGCCACCCGCGACCACTCACCCTTTTCGAGATCGATGTCCAGCCAACGTGCACCGGTCACCTCGTTCGTCCGGCTTCCAGTGAGGATGGCCAACTCCAACATGCGGGCGGACATCGCTTCACGGGCCGCGAGCTCGCGCATAAAGGCTGGAGCCTCTTCATAGGAGAGGGCGCGATGGTGCTTCTTCTCCCCATCGTTGTTGGTTTTGAAGATGTGCTCGAGATTGTTTTTCCAGTCCGCCGGGTTCTCTCGGCCTCGCCACTTCCGAGCCGCGGCGAAACCCAGCACTTTGGCGATGCGCTGCCGCACCCGCCGAGCCGTTTCAGGCTTCGCGTACCAAATGGGCTGCAATGCATCCTGTACGTGCACAACATCGACCTGATCGACTGGCTGACGCTTGAGAGCCTTGCAGTAGGTGTCGATCGTCATGTGCCACTGCTTCGCGTGCTTTGTATTCGACCAAGTGGCTCCCTGCGCCTTGACGAACTCAACGAAAGCCTCGCCGAAGGTCGGGATATCCGCAGACCGGGTGCCACGCGGGTTTATGTCATCAGCAAGCAGCTTGCGGTGGCCCGCTGCCTTCTGGCGGGCATCCTTCAGGGACACGGCATGGAGGGCGCCCAGACCCAGGCGGGTCGTCTTACCGCGCCATTTGTAGCGAAAGACCCATGATTTCGATCCGGTGGGCGTGACCTGGAGGTACAGACCCCCTCCGTCCCCGTAGTCGCCGGGGCCTGCCGACTTCACGACGCTGTCTGTAAGCCGATTGAGAATAACTGCCATCGCCCTCCGATCCAGAGCAGCCACCGACACCGCGACCGCCACTCTAAGCAGTGCCGATCATAGTCCACATGGGTCAATGACGCCAGAAACCCCCGGTTTCTAGGGTTTCTCAAACTAGCATGGACTATGATGTCTGGGGATGTGGCGGAAGAGGAGGGATTCGAACCCTCGTTACGCTTTCACGTAAACACGCGTTCCAGGCGTGCGCCTTAAACCACTCGGCCACCCTTCCTTGAAGTGGGGCCGGGATTATCGACATCGCCGCCCTAAATCAAGCTTTGTTGAATGGTGACAAGAAGATTGTGGCCCTATATCTGGCAGGCAATCGAGAAAGGATCCCGCCGATGCTGTTCAGCCGCCAGAAAAGCCGCATGATTTCCCCCGCCGAGGCGCTTCCCGGCCGAGCCGCAGCCCTCCCGACGGCTGAAACACATTACGTAAACGGCAACCCGCTGAAGGGCCCCTACCCCGCGGGCTTCGAGACGGCCGTCTTCGCCATGGGCTGCTACTGGGGGGCCGAGCGCAAGTTCTGGCAGGTGCCGGGCGTGTGGGCGACAGCGGTGGGCAACGCCGGCGGCTTCAGCCCCAACCCCACCTATGAGGAGGTATGCTCGGGCATGACCGGCCATGCCGAGTCGGTGCTGGTGGTCTATGATCCGGCACAGGTCAGCTATGAAGAGCTGCTCAAGGTGTTCTTCGAGTCGCATGACCCCACCCAGGGCCTGCGCCAGGGCAATGACATGGGCTCGCAGTACCGCTCTGCCATCTACTGGACGAGCCCCGCCCAGCGCGATGCCGCACTCGCCGCCAAGGCGATGTATGAGACGGCGCTGGCCACGAGGGGCTTTGGCCCGATCACCACCGAGATCGCCGCGGCCGGCCCCTTCTACTTCGCGGAAACCTATCACCAGCAGTATCTCGCCAAGAATCCGGGCGGCTACTGCGGGCTGGGCGGCACCGGCGTCTCCTGCCCCATCGGCACGGGTGTGGCGGCCTAGTCCAGGCAGCTCAGACTTACCCACGCATCTCACACTCATCATGCCCGGGCTCGACCCGGGCATTCCTTGGCTTCGCCATCAAAAAGGATCGCCCGGTCAAGCCGGGCGAAGGTGACGTCGTGATGATGAGTGCTGCGCCTCAGGCGATGCTGACCCAGCCCCGCTGCTGCGACGAGGCGATGGCCGCGTCGACCACCTTCTGGATCTCATAGGCCTCACGAAAGCCCGGCGTCGACGTCTTGCCCTGCCCGATGGCGCGCAGGAACTCACCCATCTCGATGGTCTTCAGGTCGTTGAAGCCCAGCTGATGACCACCGGCGATGCAGAACTCGCCGTAAGGGGGGTGCTGCGGCCCGGCCTCGAGCTTCACATAGCCATTGGTCATGGCATCGCCGCCTGCGCGGTAGAACAGCAACTCATTCAGCCGCTCCTGCGTGAAGACCAGCGAGCCCTTGTCGCCGCTGATCTCGAAGCCCAGCTGCATCTTCCGCCCCGTGGCGATCCAGTTCGCCTCGATGGTGCCGCCGCAGCCGCGCCCGAAGTTGACGAGAATGCGCGCCACGTCATCAACGAGCACATCCTTCCTCTCCGCCGCCCCGCGCGACACAGGCCGCGACTTCACCACGGTGCGCACATCGGCACTCACCTGCGTGATCGGCCCCAGCAGGAAGCGCGCCATGCCGATGATATGCGAGCCCAGGTCGGCGATGACGCCGGGGCCACCCACCGGGTCGATGCGCCAGCTATAGGGGCTCTCCGGGTCATGCATGTAGTCCTCGGCATGGATGCCGCGGAAGCCGGTGATCTCGCCCAGTTCCCCTGCCGCAATCATGTCGCGCGCCTGCTTCAGCAGCGGGTTCTTGATGTAGTTGAACCCCACCTGCGTGGCCACACCTGCCGTCTCGGCGGCCTCGACCATGACACGTGAATCCGCCAGCGACGGCGACAGCGGCTTCTCGCAATGGACATGCTTTCCCGCCGCGATCGCCGCCAGCGCCATCTCCTTGTGCAGCGTGTTGGGCGTGGTGATGGACACGACGTCGATCTTCGGATCATTCACCAGCACCCGCCAGTCACCGGACGCGCGCGCGAAGCCATACTGATGCGCAGCCTTCGATGCGAGGCCCTCGTTCACATCGGCGATCATCTCCAGCCGCGGCACCGGAATGTCGGGGAAGGCCGCAAGGGCTGCACGATAGGCGAAGGCATGCGCCTTGCCCATGAAGCCCGTGCCGATGATGCCGATGCCAAGCTCCTTC
Organism: Bradyrhizobiaceae bacterium; assembly: GCA_947475225.1. Taxonomy (GTDB): domain Bacteria; phylum Pseudomonadota; class Alphaproteobacteria; order Rhizobiales; family Aestuariivirgaceae; genus Aestuariivirga. The sequence continues at coordinate 1,401 of CANJMQ010000142.1, read as the reverse complement.
ATGATGCGACCACCTCATAGCCCGCCGCCGTCATCACCCGCATCAGTTCCTTGTGGCCCACCTCGGCCATCTTCAGGGGGGGCGCCTGTTTCGGGTCCTGCTCAGCCTCGACCACGAACCAGCCTTCATAGCCATAGCCTGCAAGCTTCTTCACGATCGCTGCAAAATCCAGCGAACCATCGCCCGGTACGGTGAAGGCACCCTTGATCACCGCATCGAGGAAGCTCTCTTTCGAACGGTCGAGCTTGTTGATGACGTCCATGCGCACGTCCTTGGTGTGCACGTGCCTGATGCGCGTGTGGTGCTTGTCGATGCAGCGCAGCACGTCGCCACCCGCAAAGGCCATGTGGCCCGCATCGAACAGCAGCGAGATTGTCGAATTCGCCATGAAGGCATCAAGCTCGGGCTCGGTCTCCACCACCGCCGCCATGTGGTGGTGATAGACCAGCGGCATGCCCTGCGCCTCCACCCAGGTGGCGAATTCGGACATCTTCTTCCCGTAGTCCTTCATCTCGGCGTCGGAGAGCTTCGGCTTCGTCGCCAGCGGCTTCGACTGGTCACCCTGGATCGAGCGGCCCACCTCGCCATAGACGATGCACGGCGCGTTGACCGCCTTGAACAGGTCGATCATTGGCTGGATGCGCTGCTTGTTGACCGCGATGGATTCGTTGACGATGGTGCCGGAGAACCAGCCGCCGCAGAGGGTCACGTCGGCCTTCTTCAGGATCGGCAGCATCTCCGCCGCCGACTCCGGGAAGCGACGCCCCTTCTCCATGCCGGTAAAGCCCGCCGAGCGCGACTGGCGCAGGCACTCTTCCAGCGAGACATCATCCGAGAGCTGCGGAAGGTCGTCGTTCCACCAGGCAATGGGCGACATGCCCAGCTTTGCTTTCATGAGATCAGACTCCAATGCGTTGCTTCTTGCGAATGGTCTCGTGGTGGGCCCGCGCCTTGTTCACCTCGGGCCGGTCAGACACTTCCGGAACGCCAACGTCCCAGTCGGCATCTCCCGGAACCCATGAGAATGCGTCAGTGACAATCGAGATCACTGTTGTGCGGTCCGTGGTCTTGGCCCATTTCAACGCGGCCTCGAGGTCAGCGAGGCTCTCGCAATGGCGCGTCGCGGCCCCCATCGATTCCGCATGCTTGGCGAAGTTCACCGCGAAGGGTTCCTTCACGCGGCTGTCCTTGATGAGGTTGTTGAAGCTGGGCGTGCCCTTGAAATTCTGCAACCGGTTGATCACCGCATAGCCGCCATTGTCGCAGACGACCACGATCATCTTGTGGCCGGTCAGCACGGTTGAATAGATGTCGGAGTTCATCATCAGGTAGGAGCCGTCACCCACCATCACGATGGTCTCGCCATCGCCCTTCTTGGCCATGGCATGGCCCCAGCCGCCG
>CANJMQ010000141.1 GCA_947475225.1 Bradyrhizobiaceae bacterium | reverse complement strand
TCGGTGTTCGAACTGGAAGACATCGGCGACTGGTGGACCAGGGCCGACGCCTCGCTGATCTCGCCCATCATCGCCGTGCCGACGACAGCTGGCACGGGCTCGGAAGTCGGCCGCGCCGGCGTCGTCACCCACCCGATCACCCATGAGAAGAAGATCATCTTCCATCCGCAGCTGATGCCGAAGGTGGCGCTGCTTGACCCGGAACTCACCGTCGGCCTGCCGGCGAAGCTCACCGCCGCCACCGGCATGGATGCCCTCGCCCACAACCTCGAGGCCTATTGTGCGCCGTTCTACCATCCGTGGTCGGCGGGTGTGGCGCTCGAGGGCATGCGCCTCGTCAAGGATAACCTCGTCAAGGCCGTGAAGAAGCCGAAGGACCTCGATGCGCGCGGCAACATGCTGGTTGCCTCCGCCATGGGCGCCACCGCCTTCCAGCGCGGACTAGGCGGTATCCACGCGCTGGCCCATCCTTTCGGCGGCCTCTATGACGCGCACCACGGCCTCTTGAACGGCATCATCATGCCCTATGTACTGAAGGCCAACCGCCGCAAGATCGAGAAGGACATCGAGCGCGCCGCCGCCTACCTTGGCATCAAGGGCGGCTTCAACGGCTTCCTCAAATGGGTGCTGGCGCTGCGCAAGGAGATCGGCATTCCCAACGCGCTGAAGGACATCGGCATCGATACCAAGAGGCTGGGCGAGGTGGCGGCCATGGCCATCAAGGACCCGTCCGCCGGTGGCAATCCGATCCAGTTCACCGAGAGGCAGTACAAGGCGCTTGCCAGGAAGTGCGTGATCGGCGATCTGTGATCGCCGACAGGCAAGGCTGATCATGCCCGGGCTCGTCCCGGGCATTTTTATGTCACCGGTTGGATCGCTCAGTTCGTCTCGTGGCGCTGGTTCCGCCAGCGCTTGATGATGCGCCCGACCATTCCATCGGCATTCTGCGGCGCGCTCCACGCTTCGGTGAACAGCGGATCATTCGAACTTGGACGGCGTGACTCCTCGAGGAAGTCGATGGCAACACGAACCGGAATCGGCACGGCCTCACCGAACACGATGCATTCGCGGTTGCGCAGCGAGGAAATGCTGCCGACAACGCCATGCGCCCAATCGGGAACCGCACTCTTGATGAAGTCCTGGTCACGCTCGGTGGTGAGGCGAAGCACGAACAGTGTTCCGCATTGCGAGAGCACGGACTCCGAGAGGTCGGATGGCCGCTGCGATATCAGCCCCAGCGAGATGCCGTGCTTGCGGCCTTCCTTGGCAATGCGCTCGAAGTTCCGCTGGGCGGCAGGCTTCATGGTGCTGTCTTCGCGCGGCAGATAGCGCTGGGCTTCCTCGCAGACGAGCAGGATGGGGGTCTGTCGCTCGCCGCGCGACCAGATGGAATAGTCGAAAATCAGCCGCGCGATCATGGCGACGACCACGCTCACGATTTCCGATGGCACGCCCGAGACATCGAGAATGGTCAACGGCTTGGACTGGGTGGGAATGCGCAGGATGGTCGAGAGCAGTTCGTCCATCGAATCGCCCGTGAGCCGGTTGCTGAACATGAAGCCATAGCGCGGGTCTTGGCAGACCTCCTCGATCTTCAGCTTCAGCCGGATGTAGCGGGACGCATCGGCTGCCTTTTCGAGCTTTCCCGCTTCCTTCTCCAGTTCCTCCACGAGGTCGCTGATGAAATAGGGAATCGGGCTGTCGGCGGTGACCTTGTCGATCTCGATGTTGAGGTAGTTCTTCTGGCGCACCGTCAGCAGGGATTTGCCAAGAATATCGCGGTCACGCTCGCGCGAGGATCCTTCACCGGTGAGGAAAGCTTCCGCGTGCTCCTCGAAGTTCATCAGCCAGTAAGGCAGCTTCAATGTGTCGACATCGAGGTGGATGCTGTTTTCCCTGAAGGCGCTGGCATATTCGCCATGCGGGTCGATCAGCACCACGTGGCCGTTGGGCGCGGCTGCCAGGATCTTGTGGAGCAGCTGCGCCACGGAGGTCGACTTGCCGACGCCCGTCGAGCCGAGCACGGCGAAATGCTTGCCCAGCAGCAGATCGAGATTCAGCGACGCGGTGATGTCCGCCGTGGGGTGAATGGTACCGAAGGAAATCGTCGATTTTCCGGCCGGTCTGAAGATCTGTGTCCAATCGTCATGGGAGGTTCCGTAAACCGCGTCACCGGGGAAGGGGTAGCGCGACACGCCGCGCCGGAAATCGACGAGGTCGCCCGTCTTCGATACCAGCCCCTCGCCGATGAAGCTGATGTCCGCATCGATGAACTGCCCGTTGGGGAAAATCCTGCCAACCGAACCAAAGAGAATGAGGTTTTCAACCTTGATCCTCACCATCGCGCCAACTGCGGCGCTATTCATGACCACATGTGTGCTCGGTGTTGCGCCTGCGCCTTCCGCGAGAATGCCGCTCAGGCGCACAGTCGCGGTATTGCCCGCGACGGCGATGATTCTGCCCAGTGCGATGTCAGTTGTCACAACCATCTGCCGTCATCGTGAAATCTCCTGTTTCGATAGCGATTGGCGAGCCGTGACGTCAAAGAGATTCATATCCGTGAATGACGCAGGCCACGGATGCCGCGAAGTGAATGTTTGCTACCTGTGGTTCAGACGCTGACGCCGAACAAGTGCCCGACGCCCGCCGTGATCGCCATGGCGGCGGCACCCCAGAACAATACGCGCAACGTGGCCGGAAGCTTGGGCGCCGCGCCGGCATGGGCGCCCAGCGCGCCAAGGCCAGCCAGTGCAATCAGCGTCGTGACGACAACGGCGGGTATGATCTGTCCAGCGGGCGCGAGTACGGCCGCGGTGACGGGCAGGGCTGCGGCCACGCAGAAGGTGAGGCCGGAGGCCATCGCCGCCTGCAAAGGGTTGGCCGTGTGGACTTCGGACAGGCCAAGCTCCTCGCGCACATGCGCGCCAAGCGCATCCTTTTGCGTCAGTTCGCGCGCCACCAGGGCGGCCGTCGACGACGACAATCCGCGCGACTCGAAGATGGAGACGAGTTCCGCTTCCTCGGCTTTGGGCGTGTCGATGATCGACTGCCGCTCGCGCGCGATGTCAGCCTGTTCGATGTCCGATTGCGAACTGACCGAGACATATTCTCCGGCCGCCATGGACATGGCACCGGCCGCCAGCCCGGCGAAACCCGCGATCAGCACGGAGGATGGGCTGGGGTCGGCAGCGGCGACGCCAACAACCAGGGAGGACACCGACACGATGCCGTCATTGGCGCCGAGGACCGCCGCCCTGAGCCACCCCGAGCGGTTGATGTAGTGCAGTTCTTGGTGCGCAGACTGATAGGGCAGTCCGGACGTGCCGGAGCCCTTTTGGGGGGGAGCGTTGTTCATGATGCCAGTCTACCCGATTTTGCCAGCTTTCTTGCATCCTATCATGGGGGCATGTCTTGATCTGCCGCAAGGCGGGCTGGGTTTTGGACTTCCGCAGGGCCGGGCAGGTGGCGCCCCAGGCCGGGAAGCGGGACCGGAAGCGGATGGTGGCTCATTGAAGCGGCGTTCAGCTTGGCGTTCACGAGCGGATCTGAATTTCTATTGGCCCGGGGCCGCCTCGACCTGAAACACGACCTCCGTTTCGCCCGCATTCAGGAAGTCCAGTATGATGGTGAAGCGCTGGCCGAGGCCAAGCGAGCCCCTGAGGCTCATGAGGCGGAGGTGCCGTGCTGTGGGCCGCATCGGGAGCGGCACACCGGGTTCGAGCACCAATGAACTGAGCGGTGGATCATCGTAGCGGTTGTTCCGCCGCAGTTCGATCGCTCCACACACGGATGAACGCGCCGCGACGAGTTCATCCGGCAGTTTGCCATCGTTGACCAGCGGCACGAAGGCCTGGCCTTCGCCCGACACGCTGTTGGGCAGTGCCCAGGCGTGGCCGATGGCGATGTCACCCAACCGGGAGGAGTGGGCCCGTGCCGCGGCGGGAAAGGCGGCAACGGCGGCGAGGCCCAGGATCAGGCGGCGTCTCTGCATGTCTTGCCTTGGCCGATGCTGCCCATATAGTCAAATCCGCAGCGCATGGGAGATGGCGATGGCGGAAACAATCCTGAACCGGCGGATCGTGATGGCCTCGCGTCCTACCGGCATGCCAACGCCTGAGAATTTCCGCATGGAGGAGGTCGAGGAACCGTGTGAGTCGCCGGAGGGCGGGGTTCTGCTCAAGACCCTGTTCTTTTCGCTCGATCCCTACATGCGCGGCCGCATGGATGCGGGGCCGTCCTATGCGCAGGCGCTCGAACCCGGTGGCGTGATGGAGGGGGGCAGCGTGTGCGAAGTCATCGCCTCGCGCCAGCCGGAGTTCAGGCCGGGTGACATCGTGCTGGCGTCAACCGGCTGGCAGACCCACCCGCGTGTGAGTGCCAAGGGCCTGCGCAAGATCGATCCGGCGCTGGCGCCGGTTTCAACGGCACTTGGCGTTCTCGGCATGCCGGGCATGACGGCCTATACCGGGCTTCTCAACATCGGGTCGCCGAAGCCGGGCGAGACGCTGGTGGTGGCGGCGGCAAGCGGGGCGGTGGGTTCCGCCGTGGGACAGATCGGCCGGATCAAGGGTTGCCGCGTCGTTGGTATCGCCGGCGGGCCGGAGAAGACCCGCTACATCCGCGAGGATCTGGGTTTCGACGTGGCGCTCGACCACCGCGCGACGGATTTTGATGAGCAGTTGAAGGCGGCGTGTCCTGATGGCGTCGACATTTATTTCGAGAATGTCGGCGGCCGGGTGTGGGACCTCGTGCGGCCCCTGCTCAACAACTTTGCGCGCGTGCCGGTGTGCGGCCTGATCGCGCAGTACAATGGCGTGCCGGCCGGCGAGGCGGCGAGTGCCGTGCCGTTGCGCAGCGTGCTGGTGAAGCGGTTGCGCATCCAGGGCTTCATCGTGTCCGACTTTGCGGCCCAGCGGGATGAGTTCCTGCGCGACATGGGGGCGTGGGTGGCCTCCGCTCAAGTCAAGTACCGCGAGGACGTGGTGGAGGGGATCGACAACACGGTTCCAGCCTTCCTTGGCCTGCTGGAAGGGCGCAATTTTGGCAAGCTGCTGATCCGGCCCTGAAGCTTCCCACGCAGCCCCGCGCCAGCCTGCGATTCCGTTCCGCTTGACTCTGTGCACAGTCTGTGGAACAAAAAGGGAACAATCTGGATCATGTTGTTGTCATGCGTATGGGACCGGCACATCAGGCTGCGCGGAGCGGAGACGCTTGCGCTGCCGCCACTCCTTTCTGCCCGGGCGAGGACGCCACGCGGCTGCTCGACACGCTGCGTGCGCACATCGCGCGGCTGGAGCAGGGGCATGCCCAGTTCGAGCGGCAGAAGACCAGGGCCCAGCCCTGGCTGACGGGGCTTGCCGAGATCGACCGCCATTTTCCCACGCAGGGGCTGCAGCGTTCAGGCCTGCATGACGTCTCCCCGCGCGCCTATGGCGACCAGCCGGCCGCCATGGGCTTCGCGCTGGCGCTGGCGCTGCGGCGCCTGAGCGACCCCCAGGAGCGCCGCCCGCTGCTGTGGTGTCGGCTCGCCGCCCATGAGCGCGAACATGGCAGGCTCTATGGCCATGGTCTGGAACGCCTCGGCCTGCCGCGCCACCGCTTCGTGACCATCACGCTCAAGAAGCCGGCGAGCCTGCTGTGGACCATGGAGGAGGCGCTCAAATCCGGCGCCGTTGCCGCGGTGCTGGGCGATGCCGAGGCGGCGCATGCGGACTTGACCACCACGCGCCGCCTGTCGCTCGCCGCGGCTGCGGGCAAGTGCGCCGCCATCCTCACCTTCGCGAGGCCCGATGCCACGGCCACCGCCAGCCATACGCGCTGGACGGCGGGGGCCGTACCCTCGTCGAGCCCCGCCCATGACACAGGCGCGCCGGGGGCACCCTGCTGGAACATCGAACTCACCCGCGCCCGGGGCGGCCGCCCCGGCGCCTGGACTTTGGAATGGCATCATGCGCAGTCTCGTTTCTCTCTGGTTCCCGGATTTTCCCG
>CANJMQ010000140.1 GCA_947475225.1 Bradyrhizobiaceae bacterium | reverse complement strand
GAAACGCTCGTTAAGCCAGAAGGCCCCCGATATCGGGGGCCTTCTTGCCTGAGCACGTGCTGCACTTTTACTCCGGAAAACTGCTGCAGATTCACTCCGGCGTTGACAAACGCATGGCACGCCGTTTCGCCACGCGATCGAGGAAGGCTTTCTTGACGGCCAGCGTGTGGCTCAGATCGGCATTCGCGAGCCGATTTACGAGCCGGGCGAGCATGACTGGGCCCGGGCCCAGGGCATTCGCATAATCTACATGGACGAGTTCGTGCGTCGCAGCTGCGAGGACGTCATGTTGGAAGCGCGCGCCATCGTGGGCGGCACACCCAGCTACGTAACCTTTGACATGGACTGCATTGACCCTTCCATGGCGCCCGGCACCGGCACACCGGAACCGGGTGGCTTCACAACGCGGGGGGCGCAGGCGATGGTGCGCCTGCTCGAGGGCGTAAACATCGTCGACGCCGATGTGGTAGAGGTGGCGCCTCCATTCGATCTCGGCAACCTCACTGCGCTGGCAGGGGCAACCATGATGTTCGAACTGCTCCGTGTCATGGCAAGAGGCGTCGCTGCCAACCGCTGAGCCCCGCCACCACACGGACCAGACCATCGCGTAGGGCGGCGTTCACCCCCTTACCGTTGCCTCCGGTGCCATATAGCTCTGTCGGTGTCTGTTGCTCCATTGCGCTCCCCAGTCACTCATGCCCGCGCCTTTCGGCTGCCCTCCATGCAAGTCATACTCCGGTAGCATAGGGCGGATGTTTGCAATGGGCCTCACGCTGTCTAGGGTAGGCCACGGACTTCCCGGGGCAGCCCGGAGGCTCACAGCGCCTTGATGTAGATCCTCACCGCTTCCTGCACATGCCGGAAGCGGTCGCCACCGAGGTGCTTGCCGCCGAACCACCTTGTGACCACGACGATGTGGTCATGCAATCCCTCTCTTTCGAGCATGCGAAGTATGACCATGCCGGCTCCGGCCTCGCCGTCATCGTTCTTGATCCTCTGTTCGCCGCAGATGAACCCCCAAGAATTGTGCGTGGCCTTGGCAAATTTCTTGTTGCGCTTCAGTTCGGCCAGAAAGGCCCGGGCTTCGTCGCCAGAGCGGCATGGTCCACCCGCGACGGCATATTTCGAACCACGATCAGTGATGACGTTGTCAAGAATGATCATGCCAAGTGGAGCATCATTCATAGCTCAAACCGGACACCTTGATTGGGCGATCAGCATAATCATAACTCTATATCAATGGCATAGAGGTTCTCATCTTAATTCTGCATGGTTCGCCATTTGCGAACAAAGTCACTCACCTTCTGGCGGCGATCCGCTGGCCCGCGATGACGGCTGCCGGGCTGGCCATGTGACCGATGATCTGGATCTTGTGGTCGTCGACCCGGATTTCCCAGATGACGTCCCGAGACAGGATTTCCGGGCCTGGGTATCGGCGGATTCGATGCTCTGCCGTATGAGGACCACGAAGGCGGCGATCCTGTCCGGAGTCAGGGTGCGCGAGGTTGCTGCCTGCGCCGGGCTGCACTCAAAGGAACTCTGCGCATATGCCGGCATCCACTGAATGACAATGCCAGTGACGTTCTTATTCAGATATCTGCCTTCACAAGCATCAAAACTATCCAACCGGGAGCCAGGGCTTTGAACAGCTCCATCATCCTGGACCTCCCGAATCAATTCATCCGGAGTCGCCGAAGCACTGAAGGACAGCTGGTGAACCATGCCCCGCCTCGAGGCGAACAAGGCAGACGTCTACGTCCAGAGAACCATCTACCAGCGAGATGAGGTTTGGGAGATTATGCAAGGCTGCCAGCAGACGCGGCACAAGGGGATATGCTTAAGACAGCATATTTTCAGTCGAGTCACTGATGCCACGCCCAACGAACATGGACATTTCTGGGAGCAAGCCTATGGCACCGATCAACCAGATACATCCAAGGAGCGTCACTCATACTGCTGAATGCGCAGCAGGTGAGCCGCACAGTATCCAGCGGCCTGAATGCAGCGCTTGAAATGTGGCGCATGGTTCGTGCCAAAGTCGGCCGTCAACCAATCAATGGTGAACAGACACCGCTGATATAATCCTACTCTTCAAGTCAACTGATCGAATGCCTCAAGTGCCTTTGCGGCATACACGGCTCCAGGACCTCCCGACATCTCGACGGAAACCGCCAGCATTTCGATCAGCTCGTCGCGCGACGCACCATGCTTCTTTGCAGCAGCCGCGTGATAGATGATGCAGTCCTCGCAGCCCTTGGCGACAGCAATGGCGACAGCCGTCAATTCCTTCAGAGCAGCCGAAATCTTGCCCGCTCTCGTGGCAGCAACCGTGAGGCTGTTGAAGGCCATCATCGTCTGCTTCTCAGCCTTGAAGAGCCCCATCAGGCGGCCGTTGACCGCCTCGAGTTTTTCTTTGGCGTCAGCCATGACGTGCTCCCTTCCTAGAAGAATGCCTTGCCGTTCTCTTTCGAGAACGCATGCCACTTGTTGGTGTTGACCGTCATGTAGCAGGTCTGACCTTCCTCTCCCGCGAACTCCGTGGAGGTCTTTACCCGGATGCGGCAATCGTCCAGGTCCACATCGACAATCATGTCGCCGCCAAGAAGCTCGGTCACGAAAATCTTGCCCGTGATGCAGCTTTCCGATGGCTTTGTCATCGAGATCGAAAGGGCATCGGGCCGCACGCCCATCCGCAATGCGCTCTCGCGCGAACCATTCGAGACCCGGCGTTGCTGTTCCTCGGTGACGGGCACAGAAAAGTTCTGGTGCGTGAAGTGGGTGCGGCCTGCACGGTCCTCGACGCCGACGTCAACGAAGTTCATGGCCGGCTCACCGACGAAACCAGCCACCCAGGCATTCACCGGATGATTGTAGACCTCGCGCGGCGTGCCGAGCTGCTGCAACTCTCCATCATGCATGACCGCGATCGTGTCGGCCATCGACATGGCTTCGAGCTGATCATGCGTCACATAGATCATCGTCGTTCCCAGCGTGCGCTGGAGATGCTTGATCTCACCACGCATGTGGGCGCGCAGCTTGGCGTCAAGATGGGCAATGGGCTCATCGAACAAAAACAGATTGGGCTCACGCACAATGGCGCGTCCAATCGCGACGCGCTGCTTCTGGCCGCCAGACAGTTCCTGTGGACGGCGTTCAAGAAGATGATTGATCTCGAGCAGTTTGGCGGCGGCCGTCACCCTCTCCTTGATCACCGAGGCGTCCTGCCCCCTGAGCTTCAGGGGATTGGCCATGTTCTCGTAAACACTCTTGTGGGGATAGAGCGCATAGTTCTCGAACACCATGGCCACGTCGCGATCCTTGGGAGCCAGGTCATTGATCGGGCGCTCGTCAAACAGGATCTGCCCCGACGTGATGTGCTCGAGGCCCGCAACCATGCGCATTGTCGATGATTTGCCACAGCCCGAAGGACCGAGAACCGACAGGAACGATCCATCCGGGCACTCGATGTTGAGATCCTTGACGGCGGGCATGTCGCCGTACTTCTTCCACACGTTCCTGAATGATACTTTTGCCATTGCGAACTCCTGCTATTCCTTGACCGCGCCCATGGTGAGGCCGGTGACGAGATACTTACGAATGACGAGGCCGAGGAACATCATGGGCAACGTCGTGACGACACCGGCCGCCATGATCTGTCCCCACTGGATGTTCTGAGGCTGCACCAATTCGCGTGTCGCGGCCGGCAAAGTCTTGGCGCCGCCCGAACCGATGATGGCGGCGAAGAGGTAATCGTTCCACGCAAAGAGGATGCACAACACAATGAAGGCTCCGATGCCCGGAGCAACCAACGGCAGGATGGCACGAAGCGCCTGGAACCTCGTTGCGCCATCGACCATCTGCGCTTCTTCGATGGCGTAAGGGACATTGTCGAAGAAACCCTTCAAGATCCAGATGGCGAAGGGCAGGTTGAACGTGGTGTAGGCAAGAATGAGGCCAGGCAACGTCCCGACCAGGTCCAACTGCCGGAATATCCAGTAAAGGGGAACCATGACCGCAACCACCGGCGCCATGCGGGTGGAGATGATCCAGAAGAACAGATCGCCCTTGCCCTTGAAATCGATGCGCGACAGCGAATAGGCGCACATCGACCCCAGGACCACCGATACGAGTGCCGACCCGCCCGCCGCCACGAGGGAGTTGAACAGGTAGGTTGAGAAGCCAAGATGAGCGAAAAGCTCATAGTAGTGCTTCGTTGTTGGCGTAAAGTCGAAGAAGACAGTGACGCCTGCCCAGTCGCCCACCGCCGGAAGCTTGAAGGCCTCGAGCAGGTCCTTGAAGGACGACATGAACATGACAAACAGCGGCAGTACCGTCCACACCACATAGAATGCGAGGAAGACGGCGGAGAACCACCTGAATGCCTTCGACAGAGGTGTTTCGTACTGGATGACGTCGCGGGATGCCATTGCTTACACCTTGCTTGGTTGCTGGCGATCAAACACACGCACCAGGATTTTTCCGAGAATGATTGTGACGATGAGAAGAATGAGGGCGATCGCAGCGCCGCGCCCCAGCTTGAAGAACTTGAACGAAACCTCGAAAAGGTAGACAGGCAAGATCTTGGTCGCATTGCCGGGGCCGCCACCGGTGAGCACGAGAATCGAGTCGATGAAGCGGAAATTATCCATGAACCGCAGCATGATCGCGATCAACAGCACCGGATAGAGATTGGGCAGTGTAACGGAAACGAAGTTCCGGAACGGAGACGCGCCATCGACCATGTTGGCTTCAAGCTGGTCCTGCGGAACGCGCTTCAGTCCGGCCAGGGTAATGAGCGTGATGAGCGGGGTCCACTGCCATACGTCGACAAGCACGAGACCTATCATCGCCGTGTTGGCACTTGCAAGGATCGACTTCGCGCCAAGAATACCGAGGCTCTGTAGCAGCCAGTGATACCAGCCGAATGTTCCGTTGTAGAGGAAGTACCACACCATGCCGGCCACGAGAGGCGCCATCATCATCGGCATCAGAAGCGTTGTGACAAGAACCTTCTCGAGGCGTGTTCCATTGAGGGCGAGGGCCAGGAATACGCCAATGATGATCTGCAATGTCAGACACATGGCGCTGTATTCAGCCAGCAGAACCCAGCCCATGAGGAAGCGTGAATCGGATGGCAGCTTGATGAAATTGGCGAAGTTGTTCCATTCGACGTGGCCGATGTCCACGTCGTGGAGGCTCATGTAGATCATCCAGAAGAACGGATAGATCGAGATGAAGGCCAGCACCAGGATGGCGGGTGCCATGAGCCAGAAATAGAAGCTCTTCGAAACCGGCTTGTTGAGAGAGGTCGGTTCCGTAACAGACATTGGAACCGGCCGTGACTCCACGCTGTCCGGGATATGGCGGACACGGAAGAGGTCCAAGTTTCGACCGTTGCCCGAAGTCTTTCGGGCCGCACCGCTTGTCTTCGGCATGGTGGCGTCTGTCATCGGCTCGCTCGATGGTTGAGGGGAATTGTACCGGCGGCGGATATCCGCCGCCGGTGAATGTGTAGAGGAGCTATCAGCCCGCGTTGTTCAACTCGTCCAACTGGGTCTGGATCGACTTTGCAGCCTCTTCCGGCGTCTGCTCGTTCGAGAGACACTTCTGCACTTCACCGGCGAGGATCGAGTGATACTCGTTGGCGTTCGGGATCTTCGGCCCGAGCACGAAGTTCGGATCCTTGATGCCGTAGTTGTAAACGGCGTCGAAGGTCAGTGCGTTCGGCATGTTGGTCGGACGCTGCTCGGCCTTCTTGACGTCCTCAAGCTCCAGTACGGACCTGCGGGTCGGAGTGCCGCCGAGGCCCTTCAGAACGTTGTACTGGTTATCCTTGGAGACCGACCAGATCGCGAAGATATAGGCCGCGCGCTTCAGGTCGTCGGAGGCATTGCCAGTTATGCCGATGCCACCAATGCCGCAGTTCGTGCCGTTCACCGCCTGTCCACCGTTCTTGATCCACTTGGGATCACCCTTCGGGCAGGGAGCATAAGCGGTCTTGCCGCCGGCTGCACGCGACTTGGTCTCGTCCTCGATCGAGGCG
>CANJMQ010000139.1 GCA_947475225.1 Bradyrhizobiaceae bacterium | reverse complement strand
GTGCTCGACATGCTGCGCGTCGAGTCCTACCTGCTGTTCTATCCTTACGACAATTCGCAGATGTATCCCTTCCCCGACCAGATCCCCGGCGACTCGCTGTGGGAACTGGGCCTCGACTTCACGGTCAGCCCCGGCAAGACCGGCTTCCGCGGTGCCGAGGAGCACTACAAACTCAAGGGCAAGGAACGCTTCAAGATCTTCGGCGTGCTGGTCGATGCCGATGGCCCGGTGGACTTGGGCGACGAAGTCTGGGCCGACGGCCGCAAGGTCGGCGTCGTCACCTGCCCGAGCTACTCGAAGCTCACCAAGAAGAGCATGGGCATCGCCCGCCTCGAAGTGCCCTATGCCAAGCAGGGCACGCCGCTCGAAATCCGCGGCAAGAACGTGAAGGCAAAGGCGACCGCCCACACCATCACATTCGATGATCCGGAAAAGAAGAAGCGCACCGCAGTCGGTTAAGGAGTAACGGGGCGAATGCTCGTAGCAGGTATCAAGAGCCGCCCCGTCTACGGCGGCCTGAACGTCGACATCCATGCCAGGCGGCACCTCTTCGCCCTCGAGGGCGAAGGGGCGCTCGCCCTTCTCGACCAGCTGAAGGCGGTCGGCATGGACGTCCTGAAGACTGCCGACATCCTCTATGTCGCCTCGGGCTCCAAGGCCGAGGATCACGACAGGACGCTTGCGGCCCTTGGTGCTGACAGCTTCTGGCTGGCGCCCACCATCCCCGTTCTGCTCAATCGCTTCCACGTCATGCTGGGCCAGGCCCACATGGGCACCTGTATCTATGTCGCGGGCACCGAGGGCTTCATCGGCCAGGCCCAGCAGGCGGCGATGAACCACGGCGTCGACCCGGCCTCGGTCCATTCCGAGCATCGCGGCTCCGCGGCGCGCCGCGTGCAGTGCGTGCACTGCAAGGGCATCACCGACAACGTCACCACCAGCCCCTATACCTGCAGTGCCTGCGGGCTGTCGCTGCTGGTGCGTGACCATTACTCGCGCCGCCTCGGCGCCTTCCAGGGCGTCTGCATCGACGCTGAGGAGCCCGGCACGGCGCCGAAGCCCGAGGAGCTGTTCCCGTGACCATCAATACCGAAATGAAGGTCCGCGTGGCGCAGATCGCCCAGGTCGCCGACAAGGTGAAGCGCTTCCGCTTCGAGCGCGCCGATGGCCAGCCGATGCCGGTGTTCTCCGGCGGCGCCCATGTCATCGTTTCGATGCGTGACGGCAAGGCGCTGCGCCGCAATCCCTATTCGCTCATGTCCTCGCCGGAGGACACCGTGGGTTACGAAATCAGCGTGCTGCGCGTCGAGAATTCGCGCGGCGGCTCCGCCTTCCTGCACGAGAAGCTGAAGGAGGGTGACGAGCTCGTCCTCAGCCAGCCGGTCAACCTCTTCGCCCATGACCATCGGGCCAAGAAGCACATCATGATGGCCGGCGGCATCGGCATCACGCCCTTCATCGCCATGATGGACCAGATGGAGCGCGAGGGCGCCGCCTTCGAACTGCATTATGCGGTCCGGACGCGCACCCACGGCGCCTACTGGAAGGAACTGCAGCAGCGTTATGGCAAGCATCGCGTCAAGATCTACTGCGACGAGGAGAAGCTGTTCATTCCCGTGGCCGACGTTCTCGCCAACCAGCCGCTCGGCACGCATCTCTATGTCTGCGGTCCCGCCGGCATGATCAACGGCGTGCTCGGCAAGGCGCGCGAACTGGGCTGGCCCAAGCAGAACCTCCACTCCGAGGAATTTCTCGCACCCCCGCCGGGCAAGGCCTTCCAGGTCAGACTCGCCAGGGCGAACCGCACCATCGACGTCGCGCCCCACCAGTCGATCCTCGAGGCGCTCGAGGCCAATGGTGTCGAGGCGCCCTATCTTTGCCGTGGCGGCGCCTGCGGCCAGTGCGAGACGGGTGTTGTCTCCTGTGACGGCGAACTGGAACACAACGACCACTTCCTCGAGCCGGACGACAAGGCCTCGGGCAAGAAGATCATGATCTGCGTCTCACGCATCAAGGGCAACGCGGTCACGCTTGACCTCTAGGAGTTCTCCGCCATGAACCTCAATTTCAAGAACGAGTCGTTCCGCGACGACTACACCTTCAAGAACTCGCCGGAGTCCATCCGCCGCTTCCCCTTCCCGTTCAACGAAGACAAGTACATGTATTCGGTGAACATGGAGCCGCATGTTCCGGCCGGCCCCGCGGGCCACGCCTACAACAATGCCATCGACGTCGACGAGCACTTTGTGGCCGAGATGCGCGACCGCGCGCTGGTGCTGAAGGAAGACCCGCTGCGCTACCTGGCGCTGCCGCACATGATGGCCGCCCAGTGGGATACCCTCGAGCTTCTGATGGAGAACCAGGCGGCGAGTTACCCCGAGCACTTCACGCTGGAGAAGAACGGCGACCAGTGGCACTGGATCAACCGCCCGATGGGCATCGACCAGATCTTCACCTTCGGCGATGCCTCCACGCTCCCCATGGAACCCCTCGAATACATCACCCGTCAGGCCCAGGGCGATTTCGTCATCGTCGACCAGCGTGATGGCCAGCTGTGGTGCGATGCCGGCATGGTGACAACCCAGGCTGATTGGTCGCTCGACTTCGACATCGGCATGAACTTCCACGAGTGGCATGGGCCGGTGCCGCTGGCCCACGAGATTGGCGTCTTCGATCGCGCCCTCAAGTTCCTGCTGAACCTGCAGCAGGGCAAGCCGGTGCGCCGCCTCAACTGGACCATGACCATCAACCCGCGCCTCGATACGAGCCCCGAGAACTATCACAAGTGGGGCCCGGACCGCGCCACCGTCACGCCGGAGAATGTCGGCAACAAGGTGCATCTGCGCTGCGAGTTGCAGACCCTGTGGCGCCTGCCGCGCTCCAACGCCATCCTCTTTGTGGTCCGCTGCTACCTCATCAAGATGGAAGAGCTGGTGACGGTGCCCAAATGGGCGCGCCGCTTCCACCGCGTGCTCCGCGACCTGCCGCCGGAGCTCGTGGACTACAAGGGTTTGACCCGCTACCGCCCGACAACCGTCGAGTGGCTGGCGAAGTTTGATGATGGCCAGCCGTCCACCCCCGGCATCTACCCGGAATGATGGACGGCAAGAAAGGAAGTATCAGGGAGCTACCATGACGAGAGTTGCAGTAATCGGCGCGGGCCCGTCGGGCCTCGCTGCCCTTCGCGCCTTCCAGTCCGCGAAGAAGAAGGGCGCCAAGATCCCCGAGGTCGTCTGCTTCGAGAAGCAGGATGATTGGGGCGGGCTGTGGAAATACACCTGGCGCACCGGGCTCGATGAATATGGCGAGCCCGTGCACTGCTCGATGTATCGCTACCTGTGGTCCAACGGACCCAAGGAGTGTCTCGAATTCGCCGACTACACCTTCGAGGAGCATTTCGGCAAGCCGATCCCGTCCTATCCGCCGCGCGCCGTGCTGTGGGACTATATCGTCGGCCGCGTGAAGAAGGCGGGTGTGAGGAAGTGGATCCGCTTCAACACGCCCGTCCGCATGGTCGACTACGACAAGAAGAAAAAGAAGTTCTCCGTCACCTCGCACGACCGTGTGAAGGACGTCATGAAGACGGAGGAGTTCGACTACGTGATCTGCGCGTCGGGCCACTTCTCGACGCCGATCACGCCGTTCTTCACCGGCCTCGACTCGTTCAACGGCCGCGTGCTGCACGCCCACGACTTCCGCGATGCGCTGGAGTTCAAGGGCAAGGACATCCTCATCGTCGGCCGCAGCTATTCGGCGGAAGACATCGGCTCGCAGTGCTGGAAGTATGGTGCGAAGTCGGTGACCACCACCTATCGCTCCAAGCCCATGGGCTTCAAGTGGCCGAAGAACTTCGAGGAGCGCCCGCTGCTGCAGAAGCTCGAGGGCAAGACGGCCTATTTCAAGGACGGCACCACCAAGGACGTGGATGCCGTCATCCTCTGCACCGGCTACCAGCACTACTTCCCTTACCTGCCGGAAGACCTGCGCCTCAAGACGGCGAACCGCCTGTGGCCGGAAAACCTCTACAAGGGCGTGGTCTGGCAGGACAACCCGCGCTTCTTCTACATCGGCATGCAGGACCAGTTCTATACCTTCAACATGTTCGACGCCCAGGCGTGGTACGTGCGCGACATCATCCTCGGCCGCATCAAGCTGCCGAAGACCGATGCCATGCAGAAGGACTGGAAGAAGTGGCTGAAGCGCGAGAAGAAGCTTGCCGATGCCGAACAAATGATCTGGTTCCAGGGCGACTACGTCAAGGAACTGATCGACGCGACGGATTATCCGAGCTTCGACATCGAGGGCGTGAACAAGACCTTCATGGTCTGGGAACACCACAAGATGGATGACATCATGGGCTTCCGCAACAACGCCTACAAGTCGCTGATGACCGGCACGATGAGCCCCAAGCATCACACGCCATGGAAGGATGCGCTCGACGATTCGCTCGAGGCCTATCTCGCGACGAAGTAGATTGGTCGCGTTGCACGCATCATCGCCGGGCCGAAAGGTCCGGCGATGTTGTTTTGTGAAGTCGTGTCCCCAAGAGCGGCGTCACCCCGGCGAAGGCCGGGGCCCCGCTTCGGGCATTAACCCCGTGGAAAGCTGGATCCTGGTCCTCGCCGGGATGACGGCTGTGAGGGAGGCTTCCATTCCCCCCAGATTCATCATCGCCGGGCTTGTCCCGACGATCCTTTTCTGCCGCCACCAAAAAGGATACCCAGGACAAGCCCGGGCATGATGCGTGTGTGGAGGAAGGTGCGGAAGAGAGAGCCCTAAGACCTGGGCCTCGTCTTCTCCGGATCGTAAGCCGCGAACTTGACGATCCTGGCGGGCAGCCGCTTCTGGTGGCCGTCGAGCTTGCCGATCTCGACTTCCGTGCCAAGCTCGGCATTCAGCGCATCCACCCGCGCCAGCGCGATGTTCTTGCCGAGGATGGGCGAGCGCATCGAGCTTGTCACCACACCCACCTGGGCGCGGCCGATGTGCACGCAATCGCCGTGGCCCACCGCCTCGTTCGAGTCGATGTCGAGGCCGACGAGCTTCCTGCGCGGGTGTTCCTTGCGCTTGATCAGGGCTTCCTTGCCGATGAAGTCATCCGCCTTGGTCTTCAAGGGCACGGCAAAGCCAATGCCGGCCTCGAAGGGGTCGGTCTCCGAGTCGAACTCGTAATGCGCGAAGATAAGCCCCGCCTCGATGCGCACCATGTCGAGGGCTTCGAGACCCATCGGCTTCAACCCATATTTCTGGCCGGCGTTCCACACCGCGTCGAACACGGCGTTCGCATCCTTCGGGTGGCAGAAGATTTCGTAGCCGAGCTCGCCCGTGTAGCCGGTGCGCGACACCACGATGGGCGCACCCTCGAAGTGGCCGATGCGGGCGGGTGCGAAGCGAAACCACTCAAGCTCAGCCAGCGACGGCTGGGCAGGCGGCGTCCAGATGATTTCCTTGAGGAGGTCGCGGCTGTTCGGACCCTGCACGGCAATGTTGTGCAGCTGGTCGGTGGAGGAGCGGACCCACGCCTTGTAGCCCATCTTCTCCGCCTGCTCGCGCAGCCAGATGCCGGAGTAGTCATCACCACCGATCCAGCGGAAGTTGTTGGGGCCCAGCCGGAACACCGTGCCATCGTCGATCATGCCGCCGTTGTCGTAGCACATGGCGGTATAGACCACCTGTCCGGTCGCCAGCTTGCGGATGTCGCGCGTCACGCAATATTGCATCAGCGCCTCTGCGTCGGGGCCCGTCACCTCGAACTTGCGCAAGGGGGACAAGTCCATCACCACGCATTTCTCGCGCGCTGCCCAGTATTCATCGATGGGCCCGTCATTGTTGAAGCGGGTGGGCAGCCAGTAGCCGCGGTATTCGGTGAAGTTGCGGGTCAAGGCAGAGAAGCGCTCGTGGAAGGCGGTCTGCTTGGTCAGCTGGGCGTCGGCGTCCGGTGTCATGCGATAGGCCACTGCTCTCTGGAAGGTTTCTTTCGCCGCATAGGTGCGGATGTGAATGTCGGTGGGGTCCCAGGCGTTCGCCGCGTCGATGTCGTCGGGGCAGGATGACGAGACGCACACGATGTCGGTCAAGGCCCGCATCAGCACATAATCGCCGGGGCGCGACCACGGCTCGTCGAGGTAGAGCTGGTTCTGGTGGTCGATGTTGGTGTTGTAGAAATAGTTGATCGCTTCCCAGCCTTTTCGCG
>CANJMQ010000138.1 GCA_947475225.1 Bradyrhizobiaceae bacterium | reverse complement strand
TTCTCGGCCGCCAGAAGCTGGGCGGCGAGGATGGCCGTGGCGGAGCCGGTGGCAGGATCCTCCGCAATACCGTCAAGCGGGGCATAGGCCCGCGCGCGATAGCTGGTATCGGCGTGATCGCCGCCGCGCGCGTACATGTAGGCCATGCGCGTGCCGAGACCGGCGAAGACGTCGGACCAGTGCGGCTCGATCACCCGGGCGCGGGCCAGCGCGTCACGGCTGGCAAGCGGCACACCAAACAGCAGTGCACGGGAACAAGCACCACGAGCCGCCGCCCTCTCATGGCGAACCGCCGGAGATGATGCGGGTGTCAATGGCGAGGTCATAATGATCGGAAACCGCGCTCCAGCGCTGGGTGACAGCGTCCTTCACCGCATGAACCCGCGCCCTTGCCAGGGCATCATCCTTGCCACGATAGATGATCTGCAGGACCGAGTTCTCCACCTTGAGTACCGCAATCAGCTTGTCGAGGCCCGCCTGCCACTTCGGGTTCAAAGTGCTGGAACCCGGCGCGAAAACCTTACCATTCAGGTCCAGCTTGACGAGCCGCGAGATCGAGGCGCCGAAATTGAGCTTCACCACCTTGCCCCGGGTGAGACGCACGCGCCGCGGGTTCTCGGTGGTGAGGTGATAGCCGGTGGGCAGCGTGCGCGTGTCGAGCTTCAGGATGAAGTTGGAGCCAATATCAGCATCCGGAATGTCCGCGCAGGGAATGTTGAAGCGGCCTTCCGGATCGGTCGTGACGAGCAGACCACGCACGGTGGCAACCCGTACGGCGGGCAGGCCCGGCTCGCCCTCGTCCTGGTAGCCGTTGCGGTTCAGGTCGTCGAAGACCCTGCCGATAATGTCGCCGCAGTCGAACACCGCCTCCGCCACGATGGTGACGCGGGCGCGCGCGGTAGCCACCACCGCGCCTGTGTCCGGGCGAATGATCTGAGCCTGGTTGACCGCCGTGCCGGGGTTGACGGAGGACGTGGCAATCAGCGTGAGCTTAAGCGTGATCTTGCGTTTGGAGTCGGGCTTCAGGCCATCGAAGGTCAGGTTACGGGCCGCGATGGTGGGCTCCACCGCCTTGCCATTGGCCATGGCACTTCCCGCCACATAAGCGAAGCCCGGCGGCATGATGTCCACGATGCGGGCGGGGCTGAAGCCCACCTGCTCCGCCGTGATGTCGAAGGGAACCTTCTGGCCGCGCTTGGCCGTGCTGACGAGTGCCGTCTTGCTGAGGGTGGTGCTGCCGGGCAACGCCACCACGGGCGTGGTGACCGATGCGGTGACCGGACTGGTCTCAGCACTGTCGGCCGTTCCCGTGTTCACCACCTTGCCCGCCGTGGCGTCGGCATCGGTGATGGTATAGGTGCCCGTCAACTGGCACGTTGCATCCACGACAAGGCTGGCGCAGGTGACGGAAGCGGGCGTGATCTTGTCGTCGCTCACCACCACGCCGGTCAGGACCATGGAGCCGATATTGGTGGCGGTGACGCTGTAATGGGCCACGTCACCAACGGTCGTCTGACCATTGCCATCACGGTCGTCGATCTGCTCGAGGGTCTTGGTGATGTCGAGGTTCGGCAGCTGGGGCGCGACGGGCACGCGCTCCGATGTGCCTGTGGGCTTGCCGCCGGACAGGCTGCCCTCGCCGGAGACGCTGGTCTGGTTGAAGTAGCGCCCGCCATCAACAAGCGGCGGCAGCGGACTCGTGGGCATAACGCGCAGTGCGATCGTGATGGTGCAGCTCTCACCCTTGGCGAGGATGAAGCCGCTGGCGGCCTGTGGCTGCGTCGCGCCATTGTAATCAGCACGCAGCCCGCCACAGGTGCCGGTCAGCGGCCCGGTGATCGAAAAGGTTCCAGGCTCATTGGCAGCTTTCGCGAAGGTGCCAAACTGAGGTGCAGGTCCCTGCAGCACATCCGTCACGACGACGTTGGCAAGATCTTCGACGTTGGGATTGTTGACGGTGAGCAGGAAGGAGACCTCGAAGCTGCCAGTCGCCTGCGCGGTGGGACCTGAGGCGAGCGCCTTGGTGATGCCAATCCGCGAACTCGCAGGAACGAGCGTGAAATAATATCCAACCGCAGTCTGCGCCGTGAGGTTCACATTGCCGATTTCCGTAGCCCCGACCATCACGCCATTGGTGACGCCACTGGTGCCGCCCGGCACTGCCTCCCCGTCACTGAAACCGTCGAGGGTTACCGGCCCACGGATCAGTTGATAGACCCCCGGTGCAACGAAGGGGAAACTGTAGGTTCCATCTGCCGCCGTCGTCGCAGAGAGCGTCACCGGTGCGCCCGAGGATATTCCCGTGAGTTGCACGACGACACCGCCCACACCCGCATCACCCGGCCCCTGCTGGCCATTGCTGTTGAAGTCCCTGAAGACCGTTCCAGAGAGCGAGGCCGATGTGACGATGACCTCGCCGGACTTCGCATTGTTCGTTCGATCGATATCAGTCGAGGTCGTCAGTACGCTCGCCTGATTGGTGAACGTCTGCGGCGAGGTGTTGACCTCGGGGACCCTGACGGGGACGCTTACCGTTACCTTGCCGTCATTGCTCAGCGTGCCCAAGCTGCAGATGAAGGATGTGGATCCCGCAGCGCCGGTGCAACTGTTCTGCGTTGCCGTACCTTGGGTCACTGTCGCCGTGGGTGGCCCTGTCAACTCCATGCCGCTGGGCAGCGTGTCGACCAGCGCGGTGTTGTCAGCCTCGGCAAGCGTCGCGCCCGAGACGGAATCGGTGCCTGGCCGGTTGTGGAGGAGGATCGTGTAGGTGAAGCCCTCTCCCTTGCCGACCATCGAGGGGGTCGCGATCTTCGAGACAACCTCAAGATCCACGCGCGTGCTCACCGTGGTGTTCTTGGTGGCCTCGTTGTTGTCGGTTTTGAGATCGTAGCTGTTCGAGCCGTCTGAGGCGACATTTACCTTGTTGGGAATGACCCCCTTGCCCACCGCCTTCATGGTGACGGTGACCGTACGAACCTCGCCATCAGCCAAGGCGGGGAATTTGCAAATCAGAACCTGACCCAGCGAGTCCCGCGCCGGCACGGTTGAACAGCTTCCGCCGTCATCAACGCTGGAGGATTGGTAGGAGAGGCCGGTTGCTGGCAGCGTATCCGTCACCACCACGTTGGTCGTGGCGGACGGGCCATTGTTCTTGACGGTGATGGTGAAATCAACGAGATCGCCGACGGCGATGGGGTCGCGGCTGTTGGTCTTGTTCACCTGCAGGTCGAAGCTTGGGGCCTGCACGATGCCGCTGGCCGAGGATGTTTCATTGCCCGGCTTGTCGTCCCGCGTGGTGGAACTCACGGTCGCGGTGTTAACGAGGTTGGTGCCGAGCGTGGCAAGGTTGGGGCGCACCGTCACCAGCACCGTCTGCTGCGCACCATTGCCTATGGTGCCGAGGTTGCACTGGACCGTGTCACTCGGGCCCGTCGTCGCCCCGGGAAGCAGCGTCGCGGTGCAGGTGCCGGTGGAGGGTACGGCAGAGACAAAGGTCACATCCTTCGGCAGGCTGTCGGTGACCGTTACGGCCTCCGCCGGGCTGCGGTTGTCGGCCTCCACACCGGCCGTCAACGTATAGACGACGTTCCGGCCCACCACAGGCAGCGCCACGGACGCCGTCTTGGTGATGCCAATGTTCGCCACGGGCTCGACAAAATAGCTGGCTGGCGCGCTGGTGTTATTGGTGCGGTTCGGGTCCTGGGTGAGGTTGGAAATGGCGGAGGCGACATTGTCCTGGGTAACGCCGCCCACCCCGCCCGGCCGCACCCGGACGGTGATCATTGGGCAGTTGCTTCCCGCTGTGCAGACGGGCAGCGTGTCGATGGTGCAGCTGAGGCGGCGGCCCACCAGCGGCGCCACGAGTCCTGCGGTGCTGCAGGAGAACGGCGTCGGCGTATTGTTGGCAATGGTGTAGTCGATAAAGCCCGCACCCGTGGCGCCGATGCTGCTGTTGATGAGGCCCTTGAGATCGTCAGAGAAACGAACGTCACGCGACGGGCTGGGGCCGGTATTGACGATCTCGATCGTGAAGGTCTGCACATCTCCCCATGGGATCGTGCTCAGTGTGACACTCTTCAGAACCTTGACGTCCGCCTCGAGTCCCGGCGGCACCGCTTCGCCCGCGACGCTCACCGCGTTGTTGACGAGGTCGTTGTCGGGCCAGTTCGGAGTCTCGGTGGTCACCGTCATCGTGTTGATAAGTTTTCCTGGCGCGGTGGCCTTGACCTGCAGGATCGCCGAGGGCGTAGTTCCTCCCACCGCCAGTGGTGACGCATCGGTGTAAGTGCGCCGGCATTCAATGTTCCTCGGGCCAGAGACGGGGGCCGCGGGCTTGCATGTCCAGCCATTGCCGATCACCCCGACGAGATCGAGCCCCGCCTGCAGTTGGTCGGTCATGATGATCGTGCCGGAGAACGGCGCGCTGCGCGGGTTTGTCTTGGTCAGGTTCGAGGTGCTGATCTGATAGTTGAAGGTTGTGTCCTGCACGACGATGGCGGGGTTGGGTCCGGACTTGTTGGCGCGGAGATCCGCCACCGGCGACTGCAACAGAAGCCCCACGCCGCTGGAGTCATTTGACGGCACCGGATCCACGGGACTCGCTGCCCCGATGGTGGCGATGTTGGTCGGATCATCGGGCACGACACTCAACACCGTCGCGCGGATGGTGACGGTGCCGAGCGACTGGCTGGCGCCCGCCGCCCCGCCCGATGGCTTGGTGCAGGTGACCGTCTGGCCCGCCGTTCCGCAACTCCAGTTGCTGCCGGTGGAGGCGGTCACCGAGTCGACGCGGAACTGTGTTGGCACCGCGTCGATGATCGTCAGACCGTTTGGCGTGTTGCCGGTGTAGCTTGCCACCAGCGTGAATACTGCCTGCTCGCCGATGGCGTAGATACCGGCCGAGGCGGTCTTGACGACCCTGACGTCCGAACCATCGGTGACAGCGGTCGAGGCCTGCGCATTGTTGTTGCTGGACACCGGATCGATCGGCGTTCCGCCGCCGATGTTGCCGGACACCGTGATGGTGGTGGCCGGAAGCCGCGCGATCTGGCCCTTGAAGTCGACGCTGGCAGTGCCGTCCTTAGACAGGGGACCAGGGATGGAGCATAGGTAGTTTGCGCCCGAGAGCGTGCACCCGGCCGGCACCTCGATATTCGCAAGCCCGGTGGGAACGGGGATCGTGAGCGTCAGGCCGCTGGCTGTGGACGGACCCAGGTTGGTGGCGGTGAATGTGTAGGTGGCGATGCTGCCAGAAGGCGCGTTGGTGGGGCCGGTAACATCTAGCTTGATGTCCGCGCCGTCGGTGATGGTGGTCGCCTCGTTGGGGCTCGTGTTGTTGTTGCCAGGGTTGGTATCACCCGCCGTCGGCACGCTGGCCGACACCCGGATGACGCCGGGCTGTGTGCCGATGACATTTGCGGTGAGCGAAACGCTGGCGCTGGCGGCAAGTGTCGGCACCGAGCAAATGACAGTGGTCGGCCCAGTGGCCGGGACCGGCGTGCAGCTGGTGATGGTGCCGGTGGCGCCAATAAATTTGGCATTGGCCGAAATGTCGAGTGTCAGCGTGGTCGGGGGGGCGGTGGTTACGGAATCATTGCTGACCCGCACCGCATAGCTGACTGTCGAGCCTGCCGGGGAAGGGTCGAAATTGGAGTCATTGATGTTGACGACCCAGTCTGCCGCACTCGCCCCCGCAGAGGCGGCGGTGCCGATCCCCAGCACCAGCAAGCTGACTGCGACGCCGCGTGACAGGGCACGCAATTTCCCGATGGCTGGCAACCTGTGTTGCAAGCTTCCCCCGTCTCATCTGTTTCAGCTGCACCGGCATACCCCTCGGTTGAGGCGGTAACCGGCGGCCACCCATGGGGTTGGTCGTTGAAAAAACGACGTCCTCCTAATGAAGTTACTTAGACAAAGGGGAGATCAAGTCAACCCATGATTGCTGTTTGAAAACCTTTTCAAAACAAAAACTTGGCCTGAGTTGAGGCTAAATTTACGACAGAATGCACGTTTCTGGCAGATTGCGCCGACAGGTAGCCCCTCGGCCGTCGTGGCGATTGGCCGGGGGAGGAGCGGACCTCAGGTCTCGAAGGCCAGCACGGCGAAGATGATGGCGGCCAGCGCCGACATCCACACGCCCGATACAAAGAGTTCCAGGCGCGGATAGAGCGACTGGTCGCCGCTGCGCATCATCTTGCCTGCCGTCATGCGGGCCAGCCCGTGGCA
>CANJMQ010000137.1 GCA_947475225.1 Bradyrhizobiaceae bacterium | reverse complement strand
TCCCGCTCCACCCGCTCCCGGCACAGGACATAAAGCGCGTGATGGATGAGCGTGATCGTCCCGTCCCAGGTCCACAGGTCGAAATACCCATGCACCGTCGAGCGCGGCGGCAGATCCTTGGGGATCGCCCGCCACTGGCAGCCGGTCGTCAGAACATACATCAAACCGTTCACCACCTCGCGCATGACAACCGTGCGCTTGTCCCCGCCGCGCTTGCCTGGCGGAATCAGCGGCACGATGACTGCCCATTCCGCGTCCGTTAAATCACTGGGATAACGCAGCCCATTGCGATCATACCGGGCACGGTTCTCTTGCGTCCACATCGGTGGCCTCCGGAAGAATCACTCCGAAGACATAGAATCACAAATGATTCATCCGATTCAAGAACTCTCGGGACAGACACTCAGGGGAAAACTTGTTCGTCGTCTTGCTTGTCATTGGCACTATCCTCTCAGGAGTTAGAGCCTCCGGCAATCCCGTGGCGGTTCAGTGCAAACCGTTATAAATTGCACGTCCGAGCCGACCCTCTGATATATTCATCCGGTCGCAGCACCCTACCGTCGCCCCGCTCACCGCAGCCTCCTCAACCCCCAGCAGTTCCTGCGCCTCACTTTCCGTCGACGCGGGGATGCTGACACCCAACCTGTAGCGGGAACCAGCCAAGGTGACCGTCCACACGGGCCCCGCCGAGGCGACCCAAGCGGCCTTCCACCGGTCTGCCAAGTCGGGATGCCGCTTGAACTCCATGCGGCAGGCGTCCTCGGTGGTGTTCGCCAACGCCGCCCACCACCGCCACTGGCCCTTTGTGGTGGAGGGGTCAAGAACGATCCCCCGCTTCAGAACGCGGTCGATTGGGGTGTCGTGCATCCCGGCAACGGAGCACTCGGCCAACGGCCCCAGTCTTTCCGTAAGCCACGTCCGTGGGTCTTCGCAGAGCTGTGGAGAATACCACGCAGTCGCCGACATTTGCCGCTCGCCGGAAAGCTTGTAGTGGATTGCCAGCAAATAGCTCATCCGAACAAAAGGGTGCAGTTTCTGGTAAGGATACTTACCGGGATTTGCACCCTCCTGTTCGGATGAGGATGGCAGGGGCCAATTGGGGCGATCCCAGACGTCACCGCGAGGGCGGGTCTGCCGCCCCTTGTACAACGAAGGGTAGGCCTTCATTGCGTGATCTTTGGTTTCCAAGACAATGCCGCCCGCCTCGAACTGCTGAGCCCAATCTGGTGGGTTGATAATTTCTGAGCCAGTGATCTCGGCATTGATGGGCACCGGGAGAGGCGTGTCAGTGGCGACTAGCGTAAATATCGGCTTTTCTGCCGTGCCGTATGTCATGGCACGAGGGCGCGCCAATGCCTGCACCAGCTGGCCCTCGCAGGCATGCCATCGGTAGGCCTCTACGAGGGGATCAGGATGTTGAGCTGCCTGAACCTTGTGGCTGACGATGGAGCCGTCGTCCAACCGGTAAAACCGGTCCCGATCACAGAGGGGATAATTGCCATCTCGAACGCGATCAACAGCACGGCCTGTTAGGCTCATGACGGCATCCTCAGCCTCGGAGGCGGGGATTTGGTTTCGACCAGCCAACAGGAGGTCCCGACCGCGCCACTCGTCACGCCCCGCGATTGCCCCGTAGTTTGCCACATTGATGTAAGAAGGCAGCATTGGCCGGATGGCCTCACCGGTGGCCTTGTTCGTGATCAGCAGGCCCTTCCGGCCTGTTCTCAGAGCGATCAGAATGGCAGCAGTCCGCAAACCCTGTTGCACCTCGGGATGCTTGAGATAGCCATTGTAAAAGGTGCGGTCCGTAACCTGAGATATGTGTTGGTGTGGAATGTCGACCTTGATCTCGGCCACTACCTCCAAGCAGGGGAACAAGAGCTTCTCCAGTTCAGTACCGAGGGTGCCGTTAATCAGCAGTGTGGGACAGTTGACGCTGATTTGTTTTCGGCTCCGCACGATAAGCGCCTTGCAGCTGTCGCTAGTGGTCGTCGCTTCCAGCCAACCGCTAGCGCACTCGTCGGGCGCAGCAAAAGGTGCGAGGATAGCCTTGGCTGCCTCGAACATGCTGACCATGCCTGCGAGAGAAGCGTTGGGCAAGAAATGCTCGCGGACTAACTCCTCATCCTCCTTCGATCTCACCATCCTGCTCCATTCCAATACAACGGCGCGCGACACCTCGTCGAAAGCCAGTCCTACGGCTTCAAGGTCGCGCCGGTGCAGCGGGGTGCCATCGGGTAGCCTTCTGACGGCCTCGCAGATACGGCTGCGGGTAAGGTGCAGGTCACTGGCGTCACAAGGATCATCCGGCAGCCTGTAGTTCAACATTCCTTCTAGCGCGATGATCTTCGGCTCGCCAATGGCTGCCGGGTGGATACTCTCATCCACGATCAAATGTGAATAACCCTGCTTTCTGATTGGCCGTGGGAACCTCGAAGAAAACAGCAGCTGGTGGGCGACGATCCAAACGTCGATCAGGGGCGGGGCCACATCTTCCAGTCTATCCTCTTCTGCAGGATCGTACTGAGCAAGATATCGGCAGCCATCCCTCATTGGGCATTCGCCACAGGTGACCTTCGACGGAATAAGGAGCTTGGCGTCATTCTGGGCCTCCTCGAGGTTGCGGCACATGAGCTCGCCGTCACTGTCCTTGGACGCTTGGCCACGCCACACTCGAGCCCGTAGCCCTTTCGCCTCGGCACGGGACAGTAGGTCGTTCGAAAGGCGATGATAGGGGACGGCAATCACAACGCATCGTTTGTCTCCGCTTGTGCGCATGTCTTCAATTCTGCGCCGGATAGCGGTCAACACTGCTTCTGTTTTGCCCAGCGCCATGGTTGCGGAAATTGCCCAAACAGCTGATCGAATTGTGTTTGATAGCGCCTCAAAGAGATGCGGCCCGTCAATGACATCGCCCGCAGTTTCCGTCGGCTCGCATGCCGTCTGAGGTTCAGCGAAGAAGCGCTCGACCAAAGCGGACAGCTGTGTGCGGCCTTCATGAACACTGACGAACTTGATGCCACTCGGCCAATATTCAGCGGCGCGCATGATGCGGTCACGAATAGCTTGAGGACCAAGAGTGACCATCACGTCGTTGAAGTCGGATTTGTCCTGACGTTGCTCCGGCCAAGGAGTAGCGATACGTACCTTATATCCAAGACCCAGTAAGTGGCGCTGGACCTTTCGAACGGCATTGAACGGCGGCGAGCTATGTCCGTCGTCGTCGCGGCAAAGGACGACCGTTCGACCTTGGGGCAATTTTTCAAGCTTTGCGAGCGTCACAATGCCGAGAGTGATCCAAGTCTCGCAGCCTGTCGCCGCCCACAGCGAGAGCCCTGTCTCTAGACCCTCCGCGATCAGGATCGGGCCCGCTGCGTTGCCCGCCAGTCGCGTCACAGCGCCGCTGATGGCACCGAAGCTGCGTTTGGCAATTCCGCTGTCATCTGGGCGCTTTCTTCCGTCTGACGTCAATGAAATGGCTTGTCCGCCACTCAGGATATCCCCGCACTTGGCGAGGGCGACCAGCCCACTATGGTTGGAGCGGATTGCATCAGAAGGCCAACCCGTGACAGGTCTGGGAATGCCGCGTGTCTTTGTCAGGTAGAGATCGGCAGGGTCGCCGTCCTTGATCGGCACCGCTGCGCTCCACAGACGCTGCGCCTTCGACCGCTTTTCCGCGACCTCCAGCGCCTCGAGCTCGGCTTGCTGGGCCTTGATTGCTGCGCGACCGGTGCTGACTTTTCCGGCCACGCTGGTTTCGTGGTTAAGACACGTCGGCTCGTTCGCAGGCCATTTCAGCCAACGCCTTGCCCACTCGACGGCCTCGAGATAGTCGAGACCAAGCTCGCGCTCTATCAGGTCGATGGGGCCACCGCCCCTGCCTTCAGAATGGTCGAACCAACTGCCAGCCTTCGATCCTCGCGTCACTACAGCGACGCTTCCCTTTTTGCCAAAGCGGATGCCCCGGGAGGATCGGCTTCTTTGCTTTCCGAAGAACCCTTCAGCGAGCGTGTCGATGTTGTCGGCAAGGGCGCGGTGAAGCTCCTCATGATCCCGATGCTGGGTCATGTGAGTTACCCCGGCTAACCGGCTACAAGGGCGAGGAACAGTGCCGCCTCAGCACATGTGCTGAAGCGGCCCATGGCAGCGGCCATGCGCCAGAGTATGAGTTCCAAGCCTCAACCCCGCGCAGCCAGATGGGCGTGGAATTTGGCCTGCGGCAGGCTGCCGACGTAGCGCTCGAGTTCCGCCGCCGTGATCAGCGTACGGGTGCCGAGCTTGCGGGCGGAGAGTTCACCGCGTGCGAGAAGGTTGAAAAGGGTCGAGCGGCCAATGCCCAGAATTTTGGCAGCGTCGTTGGGAGCGTAGCAAAGAGAGGTGGCCATAATACATGTCCCTCGAACGAAGCCCACTCGGGGATTTCGTGCGGAAAGAACATGCGTCTCGGGGGTCTTTTTCAGCTCGCCGTGAGCAGCTTTAGGCGAACTCGGTAACATCCCGAAAGGCGATGTGGGTACTGCTCTGTATTCTGGATACCACGAGTTCCCGCTGGACCCCATGGGCCCGAGAGTTGACTACCTCTCAAAGTTGGAGCGGTCTATGTAGGTGTGACGTAAGCCTCCCATGTCCTCATCAGCTCGCGGCGTTTCTCGAAAAGGTCGGACCTTCGATAGGCTCGCTCAACGGCATTCTCAATGATGTGGGCCAGCGCCTGCTCGGCAACCTCGCGGGCGATGCTGGTCTCTTCGGACGTCCAGTCGCGGAAGGCAGAGCGGAAGCCGTGGATAGTGAACTCCTGCTTCAGGCGCCGCATCACCATTGTCATCGACATGACTGAGAGCGGTCGGCCCTTTTTTGCGCCGGGGAACACGTAGTCGCCAACCTTCGCCTCGGCCAACTCCTTCACAATAGCCAAGGCTCGACCTTCCAGCGGGACCCGGTGCTCACGTCCGGCCTTCATGCGGGTAGCCGGAACCGTCCAGATGGCCTCCTGCAGGTTGAATTCAGACCAGCGGGCGTTCAGCACCTCGCCGGAGCGGGCAGCCGTCAGGATGCAGAACTCCAGCGCCTTTGCTGAGATCGACCCCAAGCCCTGCAGACGGGCGACCAGCGCAGGCGCGTCCTTGTGCGGCATGGCCTTGTGGTGGCCTCTGGTGAGCCGTTTGCGGGGCGGCAGGATATGGTCGAGGTGACCTTTCCAACGGGCAGGGTTCTCGCCCGTGCGCCATCCCTTGGCGCGGGCATAATCGAGGATCTTCTCCATCCGCATACGGACACGGGAAGCCGTTTCCGGCACCCGCTGCCAAAGGGGCTTCAGCACCTTCAGCACGTCATCCACGACAATCTGGTCGACCCGCTTCGGCTTCAGGCTCTCGCAATACTGGGCGATGGTGTTTTCCCACTGCTGGGCGTGCTTGGCGTTCTTCCACGATGGTCGAAGGCTCTCGATGAGCTGGGAGGCCGCTTCGCCGAAGGTGGGAGCCCCGTTCTCGATCCTGAGTGTGCGGGGGTCTGTGCCGCCCGCCAAGGCCTCGCGGTACTCGGCAGCCCTGCGGCGGGCGCTCGCCAATGGGACGTCCCGCAGGCTTCCCAGCCCCAGTTCCCGCTGGGCACCGGAGTGACGGTACATGAACACCCACGACTTCGCCCCAGTCTTCGAAACCAACAGGTAAAGATTGCCGCCGTCGGCGTGACGTCCGGGCCGTGACAAGGATAAAACGGTCTTGGCGGAAAGGCGATTGAGAGACGTGGCCATTGCGAACCACTCCTAGCATCGCTCCTAGCAGAAGTCAAAGATGGTGGTGTACGGCGTTGGATGGTTATGGACAGCGCGGATTGAATTGCCATATAAATCGCACTCTATTTGACCTGTTACAGACCCATCTGGACCATAGTATGGCGGACTCCGTCTCCGCCATTTACATTCTCTAATTAATTGATTTTGTTTAAATAATTCTTCTTCAAGAAGTATCTGCCCTACCGTGTGCCCTCCCGCGTTCATGCGCGTTGGCATTTGAGCGCCCCATCCTCTCGAATGGAGGAGGAGCGCATCACCTGAGCGGAAATAGTCAGCAATCTTCCATAAAGACTTGACGTAACGGTCAAGTCCGAAAGTTGCTGTAAATTCCACTTGGCTCGGTTGATGACGGCATGATTACAACGACATTGCCACGACGTTGCTGACAGCGTCACTCTCGCTTCGCTTCATAAGCCATTCCTTGAACTCATCCATGTTGATGTAGAGGCG
>CANJMQ010000136.1 GCA_947475225.1 Bradyrhizobiaceae bacterium | reverse complement strand
CCGAAAGCTGGTGTGAAGCCAGGCCATGACGGCGCGCAACATCCGCCACCCGCACACCCGGCTGAAAGCTCTCCGCAACAATACGGGCCTTCACGTCATCCGGCCAGCGCCGGTAGCCCCGTGTACGACGGACGATGTCTATCTGCCCGTCGAAACCATCCGCAACATCCGTCATCGCCGTCTCCTTCTGATGAATCAGAACGAGACTCTCTCCTCAGCAGTAACGGCGAAAGAGGGATATCCTATGGGGTGTAGACGGCGCTTACGTTCTTGTGGCGATCTCGGCAATATCGTGGGCGGGCTTGGCTTACATGTATTCGTTCGGCTTCAGCTTTGTCCGCGAGGCGCCCGGGGTTCACTTGCTGTACGTGCCGGCTGGCGTGAGGCTCTTGCTCTTGCTGCTGTTCGGAGTATGGG
Organism: Bradyrhizobiaceae bacterium; assembly: GCA_947475225.1. Classification (GTDB taxonomy): domain Bacteria; phylum Pseudomonadota; class Alphaproteobacteria; order Rhizobiales; family Aestuariivirgaceae; genus Aestuariivirga. The sequence continues at coordinate 6,044 of CANJMQ010000136.1, read as the reverse complement.
GCGCCATTGGAATAGCCATTGCTCACCCCATTGTTGTCTGGACGCAGTTTGGCTCTTCGAGCCTGGCATTCACCATCGCACACTCCGTGATCTCGGGTTTTGGAGGCCTGCTGGTCGTCAATGCATCCCGGCGTCTGCTGGGGGTATCCTCTGACCTCAGCGGATTGCGGGGCATCCACGTGCCGCTGCTCTCGCTGCTCATGGCGATCGTGATGCCAATCCTGTTCGGCGCGGACCTGATTGCCTTTGACATCCGGACACCGACCGACGTTGTTTCCACATATTGGGCAACGCTGCTTGGCGACTTCCTGGGCTGCTTCTCCGTGATGGCCTTCGTACTCTTGCTGGTCAGGGCATTTCGTACCCGTCTCTCAAAGACAAACAGCCGCAGATGATGGGGTGTGACGCCTGCGGATGCCAGCGCTCAAGGTGATGGCTTGCTGGACTTCAACTCCCTCGGATGTGCAGCGTTCCTGAGCCCCGCGAGCCGGGTGCTCCGCTGACCAAAGGGATGCCATGAACCGACCGGAGGTTCTCGTGTGCGGAACCTTAGCCTTGGTGCGGGCTGCTCTTCACGTTTCTCACAGCGCCTTCGAAATCTTCTTGAAGACGGTTTTGGCCTTGGAGGTGATTTGAAGGAGCACGACGCGCCGGTCGTCGGCATCTTCCCTGCGCTCAATGAAGCCCGCATTCACAAGCTTCTGTAGCCGTGACAGGACTGTCGGCAGGGTTCCGTAGACATTTTCGTTCTTGATGTCTGAAACACGGATTTTGGTTTCTGCCAGATTGGCAGCGGCAATTGTTTGCAGAATCTCCCGCGTTGAAGGATCGAGCTCGTGAACGCCGTGCGCCCGTTCGGCCTTTGCGATGGCTTCTTTCAACTGGATGTATTTCATAGACAGTTCTTCCGACTTACTAATTGTGAATTTGGATTTGATTATCATTGTATACTTTATTCTCGATTCTCGCAGGCTTTGAAAGGGTGTGATCAGGGGTGCCAAGAAAAATCGAGGACGTTCCGGGGTGTTCAGGACGTGTTCCCTATCCGCAAGGTAGAGAAATGACGGGCAGATACGGGCAAAGGTTGTGTTTCATCGCGGTCTTATGACGACTTCGCGTATTGCCTAGTGGACCCTCTATTCGCCTTGTCGAATTCCGAGAGCGCCAGCGCCCTGACCTTCGAGATGTGCGAAGGGCCGTTGTCCAAAGTGTTGAAAATCCTTTGAGGCATTGATTGCACCAGAGGCGCGATGCCCGACGATCCTTTGTGTCCGCGGCCTCTTCGACCCAACCCAAGTTGATCAATTCTTGCAAATGTGCATGGTCGGTTGAATAGCTCGCAAGCTTGTCGAGGTCGCGGATTCCATGCTGCCGTTCAGCTTTTGAAATGGCGACGATCAGTTCGGGATACGTCATTTTTGTCTAAATTTTAAATTCATTTGCATAAAACGCGTCTACTACATTCGCGTCTCACCTGTAAATAAGTAAAAACACTTTAATAAACAATTGCTACCGGAGATGAATTGGTCAAAAACGAGCGAAACCATGGCTCCGGTCACCCGCGCCGAACACATTTCTCAATAAGTATTTGAATTTACTTGGTTTCGAGGGCGTTCGAAATCATCGCGAACGCATCAATCGTCTTCGGCGTCACCTCAAGGAGCACCGAGCGCTTGTCCTGCTCATCGTCCTTGCGTTCGACCCAGCCGCCCTCGATCAGTTTTTTCAAGCGGGCGTTCAGGGTCGGGAAGGTGCCATGTGCGGAGTCCTTCGCCAGATGTGACACGCGCAGCCGCTCATTATTCATGCAGGCCTGGGCAATGTCATGCAGAAGTTCCCGCATCACGTGGTCGAGTTCATGCAGTCCATGCATCTTTTCTGCTTCGGCGATTGCCTGGCGAAGTTTGGTGTATTTCATGGATCTCTACTCTTGGCGGCGCCCGTCACGTGATTCGACCAAACAATATATAATAAATACCAAAAGGTATTAAAGGCGCAAAATTCAACTTCCGGCTACCGTACAATTACCTAGTTTGCTGCGCAAACCTGAGGATAATGCTGTTTTTTTCACTATATCATATTTCATGAGGCTCGGCTTGTCATTTTGAGCCAGATGTTTTGGGAAATCTTGTCGCCTTGAGATAGCTGATTGAAAAGTAATGAGATTTCGCTTTGCCATAAGGTCAATTTGCTGGAAATGTATAAATTGTTTATCGTTGAGCAGGGCGCCGTCTTGAGGTTTTTCACAGCCTGGCAGATCAGGGATCTCGCCGTCACGACGGCCGTCGTGTCGGTTATCTATATGATCGCCTATTTCATCGTGTGGGCTGTCATAACCCCGGTGCAGCAGGAACTGCTGCCGGAGATCACTAAATTCGCCAGCCTGCTGTTCCTGCCGCATGGCGTCCGGGTGCTTGCAACGTCGCTCCTCGGCGCGAAGTCGGTCCCTGGCCTGGTGCTCGGCGAACTTGCGGGGAACTACTTCCTTTGGGGCCTTCATGACCCAGTCACACTTCTGCTGGCCTCGCTCAGCGCCGGGTGCGTGACCTGGGTGGTGTTCGAAGGGCTGCTCGCGCTGCGTGTCAACGCTTTCTACCTGCGCGTGACGGAGGAGCCGCCACCATTCCACACGCTGATGCTGGCGGGCATCCTCGCCTCGGCGGCCAACGCCTTCCTGCTCACATCGCTGCTCGAGGTCGACCTGAGTGCAGGCCACGTCACCTCCATCCTCGCCGCATACATGACAGGCGACATCACCGGCCTGTTGGGGGTGATGCTTGCCGCGCGCTACATCTCGCCGGTGCTCTCGCGCGTCATGGAGTGAGGAGACGGTCGCGACAGTGCTGGCGCGAGCATCAACTCGGATGACGGTCAGTCCACAGGCTCAGAACAGCGAGTCCTTGATGTTCTGGCATTCCCACGAGAGCTTCCGGGTGGTGTCAGGAATATTGATGCTGAGCCGGCGCAACAGGCGGTAGGTGAGGTTGCCGTTGGAGCGCTGTCCGTCCTGGGCAAGGCCGTCGCGGCGGTAGCTGAGGAGCGACTTCTGGTAGGCTTGGAAGCGGCCGCAGTCGAAAGACCGCTTGTCCTCGAAGTAGTCGGCAACCAGCGTGTTGTACTGGTCAATGAAGTCCGTTGACTTGGTGGCCATCACCTTGGGGTCGAAGGCATCCTTCGGAACCGGCGGCGGCGGGTTATTGATGTTGATCCAGCGTCCGGTGCGCGAAGCATCGGCTGACCACACCGAGTATTGCGGCAGCCCGTCCGCATCGCGGAAGCCTGGTGGCCGGGTGGCGTGGAACTCGATGGTCAGGGGAATGCCGAAGAACGTGACCTCTCTCTGCTGCTGCAACTCGATGCCGTCGTCGAGAAGGCGCATGAAGTGATCAAGGTCGAGTACGTCTTCCCGCCAGGCTGCCGGGTTGCTCGCGGTGTTGAGGAACACGTGGATACTGAGGTCGGCCTTCTCGTCATATTCATAGGATGCGTTCGAACCGAACAGCTCAATGTCGGAAATGGTGACCGCCGTGTTGCTCAGCTTCATTCCGACGAACTGGCGGTGAGCGATCGCCATGATACGCGACGAAATCTCGGGCCGCATGCGGTTGTCGGCGGTCCAGATGCGTGGGTCGAGGACTTTCGGGAAATCGGTGATCCCGGCGATGGCCCGGCTCAGCTGCTCCGGCGTTTCGGTGGCAAGGGGCGGCGTCACCATGAACGGCGGCTGGTAGATCGAGGCGGGTTCACCGGGTGCGGCGAGGGCTTCGGCGGTGAACAGGGATGCCAGCAGTGCGAAAGCCACGGGCGCAGCAGCGTATCTCATGAGATGTCCGTTCAATCAGTCTTCAGCGTGTCGAGATAGGCGATGATGGCCGTCACGTCGTCGGGGGCGAATTCGAACTCCGGCATGTTATTGTGGCCGGTGATGATGCCCTCGGCAAGTGCCTCCTGCAGCGCATCAGGATCATACTTTTTCACGACGTCGCGGAAGGGCGGGGCCTTCTCGTTGGGCGAGGTGCTGTCGGCATCGATGGCGTGGCAGCGCGCGCAGTTGGTGCGCAACAGGTCGAAGCCGCGGGCTGCCTGTGTTTCCTCTTCCTTCGCACCCGTGCCGAGGCTCATGACGAAGGCGGTCAGCGCCTCGGCCTGCGGCTGTGTCACCTCCCAGTCGGGCATCAACGGGTGGCGCACGGCGAGGCCATCCATGAAGCCGTCGACCAGTTCATCGGGATCGTAGTTCTTGGCGATCTCGCGGAACGGGGGAGAATCGGTGAGCGGGCTTTCGCCCTCCGCCTCGATGTTGTGGCATTTGGTGCAGTTGATCTCGGCGAGGCGCTTTCCTTCGGCGATCATTCTGTCATCGGCCGCCGCAAGGGCCGGAAGCGCAAAGGCGACGAGCGCCAGAAAAGGGAGGGCGATTCGCATGGATGTCCTTGTCTCACCCTCTCAATAAGCGGGCCTTGACCGGGGTCAAGCCGTCACTCCGCCCGGGCCCGGACATAGGTGCCGGGCGCATCCTCGATGATCTTGAGACTGCCGCTGCCCGGGGTGGGGGCCCTCACCTTGGGCCCCGACTTATCCGACATCCATTTGGCCCAGTCCGGCCACCAGGAGCCGGGATGCTCGGTGGCGCCCTTCAGCCACTCCTCGATGGTGGGGGCACCCTTTTCGTTGGTCCAGTACTGGTACTTGTTGGCCTCTGGCGGGTTGACCACGCCGGCGATGTGGCCCGAGCCCGAGACGACGAGCCGGGTGGGCCCGCCGAAATAGCGGCCGACGCGGAACACCGAGGCCAGCGGCGCGATGTGGTCCTCGCGGGCGGCGAGATTGTAGATCGGCATCTTCACCTTCTTGAGGTCGATGCGCACATTGTCGAGCACCATCTTGCCCTGGCTCAGCTTGTTGGCCATGTAGCATTCGCGCAGATAGAAGGAGTGCACGCCCGCCGGCATGCGGGTGGAATCGGCATTCCAGTACAGAAGGTCGAAGGGCAACGGGTCCTTGCCGAGCATGTAGTTGTTGACGACATAGGACCAGATCAGATCGTTAGAGCGCAGCAGGTTGAAGGCGTCCGCCATGCGGGTGCCGGGCAGATAGCCCTTGTCCTTCATGCGGCCCTCGATCCACTTCACCTGCTCCTCGTCGACATAGACGAGGAGATCGCCCGCCTTCTCGAAGTCCACCTGCGTGGTGAAGAAGGTGGCGGCGTTGACGCGTTGGTCGTTCTGCGCGGCCATCCAGCCCAATGATGCCGCCGTCAGCGTGCCGCCGATGCAATAGCCGATGACGTTGACCTTCTCGGCGTTGGTCGCATCGAGTGCTGCCTGCACCGCCTCGAGGAAGCCTTCGCGCATGTAGTCCGAGAAGCTCTTGCGCGCCTGGTTTTCGTCGGCGTTGACCCAGCTGACGATGAACACGGTGAGGCCCTGGTCCACCGCCCACTTGACGAAGGACTTCTTGGCATTGAGGTCGAGGATGTAGAACTTGTTGATCCACGGTGGGAAGATGACAAGGGGATAGGCGTAGGTTTCAGCCTGCGTTGGCGCATACTGGATGAGCTCGAATGTCTCGTTGCGGAAGACGACTTTGCCCGGCGTCATGGCGATGTTGCGGCCGATCTCGAAGGCCGTCATGTCGGTCTGCTTGATGCGCAGGCGCCCGTCTGGCGTCTGCATGTCTTCCTGCAGGTGCTTCATGCCTTCGATGAGGTTGGCGCCGTTGGTGGCGAGCGTCGCGCGCAGCACTTCCGGGTTGGTGAAGCCGAAGTTCGAGGGTGAGACGGCGTTGGCAATCTGCTCCACGTAGAACTTGGCCTTGTGGCGGGTGTGATCGTCCACGCCATCGGCATTCTTCACCATGTCCTGCGCCCAGTTGGCGGAGATCAGGTAGAACTGCTTGAGGAAGTCGAAGACGGTGTTTTCCTGCCAGTCCTTGTCCTTGAAGCGCTGGTCGTTGCGCGCGGGCTCGGCCACCGGGATCGGATGATCACCCAGAACCTTGGACCAGGCGTTCTGCCAGAGCTGGGTGTAGGAGTTCCACAGCTG
>CANJMQ010000135.1 GCA_947475225.1 Bradyrhizobiaceae bacterium | reverse complement strand
GATGAAGGTCCAGCCGGACCAGCCACGCGGTTGCCGAGATTCAGCTGTTCCGCCTGCTGGCTCGTGCCTCGACCCCATCCACTTCCGCCGCCGGACAGCGATCCGACCATTGGCGGCAGTTCAGCGGCCGCCTTCCGCATAAGCAGACCATCGGGGCTGGAATAGTCGGCCGTCACCCCCAAACGAATATTTCTTGTAGACCGAATTCTGCTCCACCTTCTTTTTTTATTATCTTCTGCACACCACCACACCCACCCCCCTATATAGGGGGTGGAGTGGCGCGTGTTTTGGTGTCACTGCTCCACCTCGCTCCGCTCCACCTCGTCAGGGTGGCGCAGGTTTTCGTCTGTGGGTTTTTCTTCGGCCCTGTTACCTACGACAATGCAGGGGCGCGGCTTTCGGTTCTTGTCTAGGACGTTTTCGACCCTGAAGTGCTCGGATGCGATAAGGTCCTTGATGATGCCCTTCAGGCGCACCTTGTCTTTGACGGCATCCATGGCGAGAACCCTCGCGATGGCATGGCCGACCCAGTCCTCGGCCTGTGGATCTTTACGAAAATTCTTGCCGTCTACCGCATCCTGAATGCGGCGGATGGTAGCTGGATCTAGCTCAACATGCTGATCCGGCATCTCAAACACGATGACGACGCCAACATCGTCGCCGGGGAGTTTGACCTCCTTCGACTTGGATCGAAGAGTCGGGCCGTTGCCAATATCGACCGATTCAAGCGTGTACCAATCCCGGCGGGCGGTCGAAGGAGCGAGATTCGCCTTTCCATAATTCACGGCAAAATACGTGCGCTTCTCGTCGAGCCCCCGTTCCTTTGCAAGATCTGGTGAAAGGCGGTTCAACGTCCGCACCGATCGGGCCGCGGCCACAAGGGCAGAAGCACCTCGGGCGTCATCCACGCCAACTTCATTGCCGTTCGCCTTACGGCTGTGGTGAACGAGTTCGATGGCGCAATTGGCCAGCTCTCCGACCCTAGCCCAGCTCTTCGCGACCTGATCAATCGCGTTGTTGTCGTTCTCCGGAACTCCGTGGCAAGAAACGAACGGATCGACGATCAACACATCTATCTTCTTTTCGACCAATTCGGCGACCAGGGCGTCGACAACCGGCTCAAAGATTTTAGTGCCATCCCGCTCCTGCTTGGCGACGATCAGTGGTGTATCTCGCCCGCTGTTAACGTAGAGTTGGCCCTGACAGTCATCGCGCTGGAGCCCGTAGTGCTGAAGAGTTGCGGCAATCCGCCGTTCGAGCTCGTCTTTCGGATCTTCGCCGTTGAAAAGCCAGACGTTCAAACAAGATGTTGGTTCCGACCGGAGCAGTGTCTTGCCGAATATCATCGCAATCGCGTCGGCAATCACGAGCGAGGATTTTCCGACACCGCCGGGAGCAACCGTCACCGATACATACTTCCGTATCAAGTGCGGTGCGTAAATCCATGCACGGCGCTCAATATCTGCCCCCGGACGCCAGCTATAGGGAGCCGCGATGATTCCGGGCGGCCTATCAGGGCCTTTAGCATTGGCGTCGGTGCCGTCCGTGCCCGGCCGCGGCTTCTTCATGCCGGCATCAAGGCCCGAGCGTATTGACCGCCGGGCTTCTTCCTCACCCAGACCAGCATGTAGTGCGGCCCCCATCAACCGTCCCTCAACAACCGCGCGCAGGACATACTTCCGCAGGACGAGTTGCCCCATACGAAATGCAGCCTTGTTCAAAAGGTCGTTGCGGGTACCTTGAGGTGCAGCTGCGACTGCCGCGCATTCGCTCTCCAAGGCCGCCATGCCATAAGGACTGTTCTGGCCTTCTTGAGAGTGGTGACCTTCCATGGGGGATTGGTCACCATCCGAAGCCCCCTCGTTGGGTTGCTCAGCCTCCGGAAACCGATGCTCACAAAAGCCTATGGCCAGCCATTCGGGGGCATCCGCTGGCGTCAGACCGGGCTCAGAAACGTTACGGTAGCATCGCCCATCCGGGAGACGCGACGGCGGGACGATGACGTAACCGCCATCGCCACGGGTGTCGATGCCGTTGCCGATCTTCCCTGCAGAATTACTGAAGCCAGACTGGTGCCGGAAATATCCGTGAAAACCGCCATTGGGCGTCTCGACGGCGACAGTCTCAGGCATTTTCCAGCCATTCTCATCCATGACTCTCTGGATCAATGACAGGCCGTCTGTGGTGACGTTTCCGTCCTCATCTTGACGGAGATCGAGATCAAGCACAGCAATGCCGGACGCCGCCCCTGTTGGCATGCCAATAAGAGCATCGGGCCACTTCGACCACCATGCACGGACTTGATTCGGATCCGTCGTCGCTGCTTTGAAGCCACCTGCGACATATGGTTGTTTGTTTAGCTTGCATGGGAAGATGGGAATTCCGTCTTGGGCAAGTCGAAGAGCATGGTCGAGCATGCTGACCGCCTCCTCGTGACCAGCATCATTTGCCGCGCCCTCTGTAGCTGACGGATCATGATCATCGTCAGTTCGAGCGCCATCAGGGGTCTTCGGATTGTCACTCATTTCGTGCTCCTTTGAGGTGGAGCCGTTGCGCAGACGCGACAAAAATGCTAAGAAGATTGCTGTTAAAGGTACATCAAAGCATCCGGTCCGCTGCACAATCGGCGGGCCGGATTTTAGTTTGAATTGTCGTCGTCTGAGGTGCTGGTGAGCTTGCGTGACAGCCTGCTTTTCGCCCATTCAAGCAGGTCCGCGCCAGAGTATACGATGTTCCGACCGAAGCGGTGAAACCGCGGCCCGCCACCCGTGACACGGAGCTTGGTCAACGTTCTGGGAGCAGCTGGGACCCCGAGCGCTTCATCGAGAAATTTGGACGCCGCGGGGGTGCGATAGTATTTTTCCGCGACGGCAGTTGACGTGTAGAGGTCGCTTTTCATCAGGTCACTCCAGAACATGTGAGCGACCTTCCACATACTCAGGAATATTCGGTTTGGAAGTACCTTGTTTTTAGTAGACCTACTATCTCCGCATTATCCCTTGAAATAGAACGGAAATAATTTTTTCGGTCAGCGTGCGCATTCTTAGTTATCAAATAATTTAATCTACTTTTAAATCCTCTTTTCCGCCAGACATGGCCGACTCGATCCGGTTTCCGATGACATCCGCAGCCTTCTTGAGGGGATTGCTGTCGAGATGCGCGTACCGCTGGGTCGTCGCCTGATTGGCATGGCCAAGAAGCTTTCCAACTACGGGAAGACCCATGTTCTCGCCGACCGCGATGCTGGCGAAGCTATGCCGCCAATCATGGATGCGGACGTCCTGCAGCTTGGCGGCCTTCCGGATGGCAGCCCACGGGCGCTTCAGGTCCGCGCGGGGGCGGCCTGCCTTTCCACCGGCGATGACGTAGTCCGTGCCCGCTATGCGCGGCAGAGCCCTGATGATCTCGACAGCCTGCTCACTGAGATAGACCGTCTTCTTCCCGGTCTTGCTGTCAGGCAGAAAGAGAAGGCTCCGTCCCAGATCCACATCGGACCATTTGAGGTGGAGGATTTCGCGCAGGCGTGAGCCGGTCAGAATCAGGAGCCGAATGGCCGCCGCCGCGAAGGGGTCCAGCGGAGCCCGGCGCGTGCCCGGCCTTTGCGCATGCTTGGCATTCGGGCTCTCGACATCGATTTCCATGGGTAGCCCTACGGTCTCAGCCTCATGGATGGCTGCACCCAAGCGTTCGAATTCCTCGTCAGTGAGGAAGCGCTCGCGCCCCTGCTCCCGGTTCTTGTCCAGACCGCGCACGGGGTTCTCAGCTGCCGATACCATTTCGATCTTCGCAGCCCAGCCCCACAGGGCCGACAGGACAGCCATGGCACGGTTGGCCGTCACGGGCCTTGCCTTCGAGATGTCCAGATGCAGGCTCATGACATTGGCGCGCTGAATGTCCAACAGCCTCTTTCCACCCAGCTTGGGCAGGATGTGCTGCTCCAGCAGTCGGCGGTACTCAGCGGCGGTGCGAACCTTTTTCTTGGGATCAACATGACGCTCAAGATACAGGGCTGCGGCTTCCCGCAAGGTCATGACGCCCCGGGCGGCCTTCTTGTCTGCGATGGGGTCCACGCCCGTCTCAACCGCGCCCAGCAGCTTCTTGGCCTCGCTGCGGGCCTCGTCTGGGGTCAGGCGGCCATGTTTGCCGATGTTGGACCGGCGGGAAATGCCATTCTGCCGATACTGCACGACATAGGATTTGGACCCGGACGGGAAGGCCACCACCCCAAAGCCTGCGAGGTCGTCGTCCCAAAGCACCTCCCGGTCTTTTCCCGGCGGGCACCCAAGGGCATCGACGCTTCGCTTGGTAATACGGGCATTCGGCATGGTGTTCTCCAGTCGGCTCCGGTAAGCATACGGTAAGCGCGGTAAGCATCCGGTAAGCAGAATCTGTATATCACCAGTAGACTTGAGTAATCAAGAGAATAGTATATGCACGTTGATTCAAGAATTTATCATGATGCAGAATACTTGAGGAAACAGCGGAAACCTCAGACATTCAGACTACGAATCTGGGGGTCATGGGTTCGAATCCTGTCGGGCGCGCCATTTGCGAACAAAACCACTAACTTTTCCGCCGGCGGTCTGCTGGCCTGCGATGACGGCTGCCAGGCTGGCCTTGTCGCCGATGATCTGGATCTTGTGGTCGTCTACGCGGATTTCCGGAGCGACAACCTGAAGGTAGGCCTTCCGGGCCTGGATGTCGGCGGTTTCGATCTTCTGCCTGACCAGATCCACGAAGGCGGCAATGCGGTCCGGCGTGAGGGCGCGTGAAGTCGCTGACTGTGTGGCAATGCGTTCGAGGGAGGCGTGGGCAAGGTCGCGGGCCGACTTGAGCGCCGTGATCCTCTCCTTCAGCTGAGCATCGAGTTCAACAACACCCTCCTCGATCGCCCGGTAGAGCCGGGCGAGCTTGTCACCAGCATCCTTGATCTCGGCTTCGACTGCCGCTCTACGGTTTGCAACGCCAACGTCCTTGGCGGCCTGGCGGTCGACCAGGGCCTCGAGAATCGTTGTCAGGCGCTCAGGCGTTAGCAACTTCTCGCGAACGGCGTCAGTGACCACCTGGTCGAGCTTGGCGGTGGGCACATGGCGTCCCTTGCAGACCGTCTTGCCCTTCGCATGGCATCCGCCGCAGCTATAGTAGCTGTAGGCCTTGCCGCGCTTTGCCGTACCCGTGCGGGTCATTCCAGCTCCGCAGGAGGCGCAAGTCGCCAGTCCGACCAATAGTGACGGCCCATTCGCCACGCGGGGCGGCGTCACCTTCGGATTGTGGGCAGAAAGCCGTGCCTGCACCTGTTCGAAGAGTGCGAGCGGCACGACGATCGGAACATCAATCTCGACGATGTCGGCCGGATTATTGAGCCCGCCAGTCCGCGAGTTGCGACGGCCATAGGGCCACTTGCCCGTCGCATAACAGGCGTTGGTGAGAATGCCGTAGACCGGTCCCACGCCGAAGGTGGAACCTCGCCTGGTGCGGTATCCCTTCGCATTGAGCCACTTTGTGACCTCTTTGACGCCAAGAGGGCCAGAACCCTCATGCCCTTCGTCATAGAGAGCGAAGATCAGGCGCACCAGTTCAGCCGCGACCGGATCTACGTCGAGCCTCTTCTTGATCTTGGAACCCCGGCGCTCAGCTTCGACGATGCGATACCCGAGCGGAGGGGTCGCACCGTTCCAAAAGCCCTGCTTCGCGGATTCGCGCATTGCGCGGGTGACGTTCTTGCCGTTCTCGCGAGAGGTATACTCGTCGAAGATGCCGATGATCTGCCTCATCAAGGCCTGCGAGGGATCATCCCCCGTCGGCTGGGTGACAGAGACGACCTCGACGCCTGACTTCTTCAGCCGGCGAATGGTCATCTCCATCTCAGCAGCGTTTCGATAGAAGCGCGAGAAGGCGTGGACGCAGATCACATCGAAGGTACGCTCGGGCAACTTGGCCTGTTCCAACATGCGCTGGAACACAGGCCGACGGTCGTCCGTAGCGGAGGCTCCAGGTTCGACGAACTCCTCAACCACGGTCCATCCCTGGCCTTCGCAATAGCGACGCGTCAGGTCGCGCTGAGATGGCAGTGAGACCTCACCCTCTGCTTGGCGACCGGTGCTCACCCGAAGGTACCAGACTCTTCGTCGATGCAGGCGGAAGTGATGCCTACTGGCCGCAGGGCCTGAAGTGGGCGATCCGCACCTCGCACATGCTGAAAGACTACAACGTGGGCTGGTTCGAGGAGGCGCTCAAACCCGACGCACTCGAAGACTTCGTCGAGTTGCGAAAGCAGAGCCCTGTGCCGATCGCAGGCGGCGAGGTCCTTACAAGACGACAGTCCTTTACTCCCTGGTTCGTACGCGGTGCCTTTGACATCGTGCAACCAGACGCCACCAAGGTTGGCGGCATAAGTGAACAGCGCCGCATTGCCTGGATGGCGGAGGAATTCGGCGTCCGCTACATCGGCCATGGTTGGAACACGGCGATTGGCGTTGCCGCCGACCTGCAGATATCAGCAGCCATGCCACACACCGATGT
>CANJMQ010000134.1 GCA_947475225.1 Bradyrhizobiaceae bacterium | reverse complement strand
TCGAGCGCTTCATGTCGCAGCCCTTCGACGTCGCCGCCGTGTTCACCGGTTCGCCCGGCGTGCAGGTCAAGCTCGAAGACACCATCAAGGGCTTCAAGGGCCTCTGCGACGGTGACTACGATCACCTGCCGGAACCCGCCTTCTACATGGTCGGCACCATCGAGCAGGCCGTCGAGAAGGCCAAGCGCCTCGCCGCCGAGGCAGCGTAAGCAACATGGCCGGTCTTCATTTCGAACTCGTAAGCCCCGCGCGGCTTCTGTTCTCAGGCGATGTGGCTTCGGTCTCGCTGCCGGGCACCGAGGGCGAGATGGGCATCTATCCGGGCCATTCGCCCGTCCTCACCACGCTGCGCCCCGGCGTCGTCACCGTCACGCGTGACGGTGGTGCAGCCGAGCGCATCTTCGTCAGGGGCGGCATGGCGGAAGTGAACCCGCAGGGGCTGACGCTGCTGGCCGAGGTGGCAATCCCGATGGCCGAAGTGACCGCCGACGTGATGGCAGCACAGGTTGCCAGCGCTGAAGCCGACCTCGCCGAAGCCAAGCCCGGCGAAGCCACCCGCAAGGCAACGGAAGTCATCAACCAGCTGAAGGCGCTGCAGAGCACGCTCTGATCTGACCTTCACCGCAGGAATTGGAATCGCCGGGGCATGCCCCGGCGATTTTGCTTTTGGGGAAGGCCGTCATCCCCTTCCGCCCTCGCGCATCATCGCCTGGCGAGTCCCGGCGATCCTTTTCGCGGCGACGGGAAGAGGATGCGCGGGTCAAGCCCGCGCATGATGATGAGTGGGCTGATGCTCTGCCCGTGCCCCCTAACGACCGTCATCCCGGCGAAGGCCGGGATCCAGCTGTCCGCGTGATCGTCGCCCGAAGCGGGGCCCCGGCTTTCGCCGGGGTGACGGGACGAGGAGAGTGAGCGTCACCAAAGAAAAGGCCCGCCGTCTCCGGCGGGCCTTCTCAATGCGTGATCTAAGGCCGCTTAGCCCTGGCGCTTGCCGAGTTCGCTCATCCAGCTGCCGCTGCTGCCGGTGCGCTTCGGGGCCTGGGCGCCGCCGGCGTTGCCGCCGTCGCGCTTGGGCTGGTGTTGGCCCTGGGGCTTCTGGCCCTGCGGTTTCCCCTGGCCGTTGCCGGCAGAGTGGTTGCGGTTGGGTTTCTGGCCGCGGTGATGCGGCTTTGCAGCGGGCTTGTCCTTGCCGGCCGGGTTCCAGCCGAAGGTCGGGGCAAGCTGCTGCACGCCCTTGAGGCCGAGTGCATGTTCAGCCACCGGCACCTGGGTGCGGATGGTCTTCTCGATGTCGCGCAGCAGGCCACGGTCTTCCGGCGTGCAGAAGGCGATGGCTGAGCCATCAGCCCCGGCGCGCGCCGTACGGCCGATGCGGTGGACGTAGCTCTCCGGCACATGCGGGAGATCGTAGTTCACCACGTGGGACACGCCGTCGACGTCGATGCCCCGTGCGGCGATGTCGGTTGCGACCAGCACCAGCACCTTGCCAGCCTTGAAGCCGGCCAAAGCCCGCTCGCGGTTGTTCTGGCTCTTGTTGCCGTGGATGGCGGCGGCGGTGAAGCCCGCGTTGGAGAGATGCTTCATCACCTTGTCGGCGCCGTGCTTGGTACGGGTGAACACCAGCGTGCGCGTCATGTTGTTGTCCTTGAGGAGCTCCGCCAGAAGCTTTGCCTTGTTGGCGGGGTCGACATGGATGACCGACTGGTTGACGCGCTCCGCCGTGGTGGCGACAGGCGCCACCTCGACGCGCACCGGGTCGGTGAGCAGGTTGTTGGCAAGGCCTGCGATCTCCTTCGGCATGGTGGCCGAGAAGAACAGGTTCTGACGATGGCTGGGCAGCATGCCGGTGATCTTGCGGATCGCGTGGATGAAGCCCAGGTCAAGCATCTGGTCGACTTCGTCGAGCACGAAGATCTCGACCTTCGACAGGGTCAGCGCCTTGCGCTCGATCAGGTCGACGAGACGGCCCGGTGTTGCGACGACAACGTCGACGCCACCGCGCAGGATGTCGATCTGTTTGCCAAGCGACACGCCGCCGAAGACGACGGCGCGCGAGACCTTGAGGAACTTGCCATAGACGCGGAAGCTCTCGCCGATCTGGGCGGCGAGTTCACGCGTGGGAGACAGGATGAGCGCCCGGCAGGTGCCCTTGGCAGCCCGCTCGGGGTGAGCGGCCAGCTTCTGCAGGATCGGCAGCGCGAAGGCTGCGGTCTTGCCGGTGCCGGTCTGGGCGATGCCGAGAAGATCCTTGCCTGCGAGCAGGCTGGGGATCGACTGTGCTTGGATGGGTGTTGGCTTCTCGTAGCCCTCGGCCGTCAAGGCGCGGAGCAGGGGCTCGGAGAGGTTGAGATCAGTAAAATTGGTCACTTCTTATTCTTCTTTCGGTCTTCGGACCATGGAGTGGGCAGCGCATGCCATGTCCGAAAAGCCGAATGCAGATCATCTGCATCAGGCCGGGCGGGCGCTGAAACCTACCCACGTGAAAGGTATGTTCGGGAGTGTCGCTTACTCTTCTGGCCGGAACGGCTGCACCTTGCGTGCGCCTCACGTATTCCTGTCGGCCACTTGCGACAAGCCCGATATGGGCGTGTTGCGGTGCAATGTCAAAGTATTCTTTCGGACACCAGCCGCGGCAGCTCGGCCATGTGCCTGAAAATGCTGGCGGCACCGGCGTTCAGAAGCTTAGCTGCCTGCTCCTCCGGGTGCGGGTGGGTTCCGGTGAAACCCAGCACATGGCAACCCGCGCGGTGCGCCGCCGTCACGCCGGTCACCGAATCCTCGACCACGATGCAGTCTTCGGGCGCGAAGCCCGCACGCCGCGCCGCCTCGATGAACACGTCGGGCTCCGGCTTTCCCCGCGCCACATGCTCGAAGGTGGTGATGCGGTTGCCGAAGAATCGGGTGAGGCGGGCGATGCGCAGCGCAGTTTCAACCCGCTCGTAAGGAGAGTTCGAGGCGACACTGAAATGTTGCGGACCCAGCGCTTCGAGTATGGACTCGACACCATCAACGGCGCGCAGGTCCGTCTCGTACAGCTTGAGCAGGCGCAGGTCCTTGTGGGTCGAGGCATCGGCGGGGAAGCTGGCGCCAAATTCGCGGCTGATCTCGTCGAGCATGGCGGAGAAGGTCCTGCCGACGAAGCGCCGGTGCGCCTCCTCCTCGCTCATGACAACGCCGTTTTCCGCAAGAATCTGCACGTCCACCCGCATCGAAAGTGGCTCGGAATCAACCAGCACGCCATCGCAGTCGAAGATGAAATGCGCCATCCGCTTAAGCCCGCTTCGAGAGCGTGGCATGGGTGATCGCCGCCGCCATGCCGGCGGCCACGAAGATCACGAAGGCGATGAGACCGTTCACCAGCATGTCGAAGGGGGCAAACAGGAACACCACCACCGCAAGCACGATGCCGAACAGGGTGATCAGGATCTGTACGATCTGGGCGCTGGACATGGGCAGCGCTTTAGAAGGCTTTGGCGTCCAGGGCAACCTCAGGCACCGAGGTGCCGGAATTCGGTCAGCACCTGCTCATAGACCTGGCGCTTGAAGGGCACGATCAGCTCCATCAGCTCGTCCATGCGGGCCCAGCGCCACTGGTCGAATTCCTGCTTGTGGCCGGGCGGGGCAAGATCGATTTCGCCATCTTCGCCCGTAAAGCGCAGCGCAAGCCACCTCTGAGTCTGGCCGCGATACTTGCCGTTCCACGACTTGCCAATCAGGTGTTCGGGAAGGTCATAATTGTACCAGCGCTGCGACTCGGCGATGATCTCGGCGGAGGTCACGGCGGTTTCCTCGGCAAGTTCGCGCAGCCCCGCTGTTCGCACGTCCTCGCCCTTGTCGATGCCGCCCTGCGGCATCTGCCACCAGTGGCCCACGCCCTCGTCGTTCTGCTTGTCGAAGCGGCGGCCGACCCACACGAGGCCTGCCTTGTTGATCAGCATCACGCCCACGCAGGGGCGGTATTCATCGATCTCCTTATGCTTCGTCATCAGCTGGCTCGTCCCTTGTAGGCGGCGCTCACGGGCACCAGGAGTATGCCCTTCTCCTGCAGGGTTTTAGCCCATTCGGCAACTGTTTCGATGGTCACGTCGAGACCCGATCCGGTGGCGATGACGGAGCCGTTGCGGGCGGCGGCCTTCTCCAGCCTGGCGAGTGCGGCCTGGATCGCAGGGACGGTGGGCTCGGCGTCGATCACCATGCTGGCGCGTTGCACGGGAAGACGCAGGTCCTGCGCCACCTTGGGCGACAGCGTCATGTTCACGGTCGCATCCTCGAGATAGACGAGGCCGCGCGACTGCACTTCCTTCATCACGGGCCGCAGCGCATCCTCGGTGACCAGCAGCCGTGCCCCCATGTAGTTGGTGATCCCGGAAAAGCCGGCAAACCGGCTCATGAGCCATTTGAGTGCCGCGATGTTCTGCTCCGGTTTCACGTCGCTCAGCAGCGTGCTGGGGCCGGGGTTGTTGCCGGGGTAGCCGACCGGCTCCATGGGCACCTGCAACAGGATCTCGTGGCCCGCCGCGCGCGCCTGGTTCACCTGCGCCTGCAGGTCCTCGCCATAGGGGGCAAAGCCCAGTGTCACGTCGCCCGGCAGCGTGTCGACGGCCTTCTTCGTCAGCCTGGCATTCAGGCCCATGCCGCCGAGCACCAGGGTGATCTTCGGCATGTCGGAATGGGTCACGGCCAGCGGCGTCACCTGCGAATAGGCATCAAAGGGCTTCTTGCCATTGCCGCCGATGCGCGGCAGCGGTCCCTGATCGGTCTTTTCGGTCACGGCCTCGATGGGTGCCACCTTCAGTGCCCGGTGCGGGGCGACGATGATCATCGCCTCATGGCTTTCGGGCGCCGCCTCATCCTCCGGCGCCAGGTCTTGCACCTGCATCCCGTCGTCGTGCTGCTCGCCGCCGATGATTTGGACGGTGCTCTGGTCGATCACGTCTTCCGGGGACTGGTCCGTGTCCGCCGGGGGGATCGGGTCGTCTGCGGGGGTGGTGGACGAGGTGACGATCTCGGCGTTCTCGGGAATGGCCACCATCACCACCGGTTCGCCCGCCAGCGGCGCGGGGATGCGGGAGATCCACAGCCCACCGCCCAGGAAAGCCAGCGCCATGGCCACGGCCGCGGCCGGAATCGCACCTGGCCGCCGCCGCCACAGCCGTTGGCCAAGGCTCAGCCGCTTCAGCGGTCGGTGCATTTCATCGCGGGGCATGGGGCGGGCTGTGGCGCATGATTCGGACGCCGCGAGTTTCGTGCCGCGACCGTTAACAGCCTGTTAATCATAACGGAAAGGTTGAAAATACATCCCGAAGGGGAGGCCAAGAAAACACCCGGCGCGGGGGCCGGGTATTTTCAGTCGCATGTCAGAAAGGATCAGTTCGCCGTGGTATCCGGCGTTGCGCCATCCTTGGCCTTCTCGTCCTTCGGTTTTGCGTTGGAGACGACCTTCACGCCGTTGAGGAAGTCGATCGCCGCCTTGAGCTGCAGGTCCTTGGTTTTGTCCTCGGGCACATAGGCGGACGAGCCGCCGCCCTCTGAACCGCCAGCCTCGTTGGTGAGGTGGCCCTTGAGTCCGGCCTCGCCCTCGGTAGAGACATTCTTGCCCTTGAGTTCGGGCGGAAGCTCTTCCTCGATCACGATGTCGGCGTCGATGCCCTTGGCCTGGATGGAGCGGCCGGCGGGCGTGTAGTAGCGCGCCGTCGTAAGCCGGAGCGCACCCTCGCCGCCGAGCGGGATGATGGTCTGAACCGAGCCCTTGCCGAAGCTGCGCGTGCCGATCAGCGTGGCGCGTTTCTGGTCCTGCAGGGCGCCCGCCACGATTTCGGAGGCAGACGCTGAGCCGCCGTTGATCAGCACCACGACGGGCTTGCCCCCGGCGAGGTCTCCCTTGGTGGCGTTGAAGCGCTGCGTCTCGTCGGCATGGCGGCCGCGGGTCGACACGATCTCGCCCTTGTCGATGAAGGTGTCTGAGACCGAGATCGCCATGTCCAGCAACCCGCCCGGATCATTGCGAAGGTCGATGATATAGCCCTTCACCTTGTCGCCCATGGTGGTGCGGAAGTGGTCCATCGCCTTCTCGAGGCCTTCCTGCGTCTGCTCCGTGAAGGAGGAGATGCGGATATAGCCGATGTCGTTGTCCTCGATGGCGTACTTGACCGACTCAACGCGGATCTTGTCGCGCGTCAGCTTCTGGTCGAAGGGGTCCTTGCCGTTGCGCACGATCGACAGGGTGATGTCGGTGCCGATCTTGCCGCGCATCTTGTCGACGGCATCGTTCAGGTTCATCCCCTGCACGTCGGTCCCGTCGATCTTGACGATCAGGTCATTGGCCATCAGGCCGGCGCGCGATGCGGGCGTACCATCGATGGGCGACACCACCTTGATGACGCCGTTCTCCATGGTGACTTCGATGCCGAGCCCGCCGAACTCGCCGCGGGTCTGGACGCTCATGTCCTGGAACTGCTTCTTGTTCATGTAGCTCGAATGCGGATCGAGCGAGGCGAGCATGCCGTTGATGGCGGCCTCGATCATCTGCTGCTCGTCGGGCTCCTCCACATAGTCGGAGCGCACCCGGTCGAACACGTCGCCGAACAGGTTCAGTTGCTTGTAGGTATCGGCATTCGATGC
>CANJMQ010000133.1 GCA_947475225.1 Bradyrhizobiaceae bacterium | reverse complement strand
TAGCCGCCGCCGGCCGCACCACCCTTCATGCCGAAGCAGGGGCCGAGCGAGGGTTCGCGCAGCGCCACCATGGCTCGTCTGCCGATGCGGTTGAGGCCGTCGCCGAGACCCACGGTGGTCGTCGTCTTGCCTTCGCCAGCGGGGGTGGGGTTGATGGCGGTGACGAGGATGAGCTTGCCGTTCTTCTTCGACTTCAGGCTGTCGATATAGGACAGCGCCACCTTGGCCTTGGTATGGCCATAGGGGATCAGGTCCTTCTCGGGGATGCCGAGGCCCTTGCCGATCTCCATGATCGGCTTCATTTTCGCCTCGCGGGCAATTTCGATATCGCTCTTCACCGTGGCCATGCTTGCAGTTCCCTTGATTGAATGAGATTTCCCACCAGTAAAATTACATTACTGCTGGGAAAAGTCGATTACCTTTT
This sequence comes from Bradyrhizobiaceae bacterium, assembly GCA_947475225.1. Taxonomy (GTDB): domain Bacteria; phylum Pseudomonadota; class Alphaproteobacteria; order Rhizobiales; family Aestuariivirgaceae; genus Aestuariivirga. The sequence continues at coordinate 6,393 of CANJMQ010000133.1, read as the reverse complement.
TGGCGGCCTCGCGAGGCGGTCTGGGTCCGGCACGGAACCCTGATCCGAAGGCGCGGCAGTCATGACGCGGAGTGTCTTGCTACAGGGCTTTGCCGTATGCGATGCCTTTTGCGACGCTTCTTGGTGTTTTCTTCCAGTATCTCCCAGCGCCCTCTGTTTTCAGGATCATGATAATGCGCAGCTTCGACCGTCCCGGCCGCTCGGCCGCCTATGGCACCCGCGGCATGGCCGCCACCTCGGCGCCGCTTGCAACCCTCGCCGCCATCGACACGCTGCGGGCGGGGGGCAACGCGGCGGATGCCGCAGTCGTCGCCTCCGCCGTGCTCTGCGTGGTCGAGCCCGCCATGACCGGGGTGGGCGGCGACTGTTTCGCCCTCGTCGGCACGCCGGACGGCAAGGTGTCGGGCCTCAATGCCTCGGGCCGGGCGGGGCTCGCAGCGGATGCCGCATGGCTGAAGGCCTCCGGCCTCAGCGAGATCGCCATCCGCTCCATCCATGCCATCACCGTGCCCGGCGCCATCGACGGCTGGGACCAGCTGCTGAAGAAGTTCGGCACCATGGACCTCGCCGAGGCGCTGAAGCCCGCCATCCGGCTGGCAGAAGAGGGTGTTCCGGTCACCCCGCGCGTCGCCTGGGACTGGCCGGATGATACCCCCTTCCTGGACGCCGACGAGGGTGGCCGCGTGCACTGCCTGAAGGATGGACGGACGCCGAAGCTCGGCGAGATCATGCGCTATCCCGCACTGGCCCAGAGCATGCGGCTGATTGGAACTGAGGGCCGCGACGCCTTCTACCGGGGCGCCATCGCCGCGGACATCGTCGCCACGGTGCGCGCCAAGGGCTCGCTCCTCACCATGGACGACCTGGCAGCGCATGAATCGACCTGGGTGAAGCCGATCTCGACCGCATTCATGGGCCACGAGGTGCTGGAGATCCCGCCATCGGGACAGGGCCTCACCGCGCTCATCGCCCTCAACATCGTCTCCCAGATCGGCCTGAAGCGTCATGCACCGGATTCGGTCGACCGCCACCACATCGAGATCGAGGCAATGAAGCTCGCCTGGGAACTGAGGAACCGCCACATCGCCGACCCAGAGTTCCACGAGGTGCCGGTGGACGAACTGCTGTCCGAGAAGACCGCCCAGAAACTGGCGGCCATGATCGACATGAACCGCGCGCTCGACATCGACACCGCGATGCGCAACTCCGACACCATCTACCTGAGTGTGGTGGACGAGAAGCGGCTGGCCGTGTCCTTCATCAACTCGGTCTATGACGGCTTCGGTTCCTGCGTGGTGACGCCGAAGACCGGGATCGCGCTGCAGAACCGCGGCGCCTGCTTCGTGACCGACCCCACGCATCCCAACTGCATCGGGCCGCGCAAGCGGCCGCTGCACACCATCATCCCCGCCATGGTGAAGAAGGACGGCCTCGTCGACATGAGCTACGGCGTGATGGGGGGCGACTACCAGCCGATGGGCCACATGACGGTGGCGGTGAACGTCTACGTCTATGGCATGGACCCGCAGGAGGCGATCGACTGGCCGCGCTATTTCCCCAAGTCGGGCCAGGTGCAGGTGGAAAGCACCGTGCCGGAACACGTGAAGGAAGGGCTGATGGAAAAGGGCCATGCCCTGGTGGCCCCGCCATGGCCACTGGGCGGCGGCCAGGCCATCGCCATCGACCGCGAAAACGGCGTGCTCATCGGCGGGTCAGACCCGCGCAAGGATGGTTTCGCACTGGGGTATTGAGGAACACGTCCTCTCCTGCTTCTTCAGCGGTAGAATACGTCGGGCGGGCATCGAAATGCCGTCGTCGTTAAGAATTGCTTTCAGCCTCTCCTCTAGACTCGGCGTCGCGAACTCTTGGGGGACAGATCATCGTGGGCGTTTTTTCCGGGCTGACGGATCGCGCAGCGGCAGATTCAGGGCTGGCGGCCTATCACTGGGACATTGCGAAGGATGTCATTTCCTGGTCGCCCTGGGCCGCGCAGGTGCTGGGCTGCGACCCCGAAACGGTGAGCACGGGCCGCCAGTTCGCCGCCCTGCTGGACCCTGACAACCTGACCAGCCGCTATGACACGGTGCTGCGCGGCGGCCAGCACGATATTGGCGGTGGGGTTCCTTTCCGCATCGAATATCGCTTCATGCCGCAGGGCCGCACCGGCCGGGCCAGCCAGTGGCTGGAGGACCAGGGCCGCTGGCATGCAGGCCTCGACGGCCACCCGGCCCATGTGTTCGGCACGCTCCGAAGGATCGACGAGCGCCACCGGCAGGACCAGCAGCTGAGCTATCTCGGCCACTGCGATGCGCTGACCGGCCTGATGAACCGGGGCCGCATGATGGAGTCGCTGGGCGGTGCGATGGCGGCTGCCGAGCGTGACAGTTCAGCCTGCTCCTTCCTGGTCATCGCCATCACCAATCTCTCCACCGTCAACGAGGCCTACGGCTTCGAGGTGGCCGACGAGGTGATTCTTGCCGTGGCCGAGCGGCTGGCGCGGGTCGCCCGCGCCGGTGACGCGGTGGCCCGCTATTCCGGCTCCAAGTTCGGCATCGTGCTCAACAACTGCAGCCGCGAGGACCTGGCCTTCGCCGCCGAGCGCTTCCTCGGCACGGCGCGCGAGAGCGTGATCGAGACCGAGTGCGGCCCCGTGTGGGCGCTGCTGTCCATCGGCGCCGTGGTGACGCCGAAACATGCCGCCAACCCCACCATGGCAATTGCGCGGTCGGAAGAGGCGCTGACCGAGGCGCGCAAGCAGCCGGCTGGCGACGTGGTGATTTACGAGCCCTCCGAGCAGCGCCGCAGCGAGCGCAGCGGCAATGCCCGCCATGCCGCGGAAATCGTCCGCTGCCTGAAGGATAATCGCTTCCAGCTCGCCTTCCAGCCAGTGGTCGATGGCCGGACGGCCGAGCCGGTGTTCCACGAGGCGCTGCTGCGCATGACAGGTGACGATGGGCGCATCGTGCCGGCCGGGGACATGATCGCCGTTGCCGAGGCGCTGGGCCTCGTGCGCCTCATCGACAAGGTGGTTGCCGAAATGGCCGTTGATGTGCTGACCCGCCATCCGACCGCGGTGATCTCGCTCAACATGTCCGGCACCACCGCGACCGACCCGCGCTGGTACCCGGAGATCCTGTCGATCATCGCCAAGAGCCGCGACGTGGCGAACCGCATGATCGTCGAGATCACCGAGACGGTGGCACTGGGCGATCTCCAGCACACCATCCGCTTCGTCGAGGAATTGCGCTTCCTCGGCTGCAGTGTCGCCATTGACGATTTCGGTGCCGGCTACACCAGCTTCCGCAGCCTGCGCGCCCTTCCCGTCGAATATCTCAAGCTCGACGGCACATTCTGCCGGGAACTCTCCGAGAATGGCGAGAACCAGTATTACGTGCGCTCGCTCATCGACCTTGCGCGCAGCTTCGGCATCAAGACGGTGGCCGAATGGGTGGAGACGGAGGAGGACGCACGGCTGCTGCGGGACTGGGGCGTGGACCTGATGCAGGGCCGCCTGTTCGGGATGGCCGAACTCGCTCCGCCGTGGACCGAGGACATCCCCCCGGCACGCCAGACGATCGCCGGTTTCGAGAAGGACCTCGAGGGCGAACTCGCCAAGCTGCGCCGCGCTATCACGCTGCTCGACCGCGCCTTCCCCGGCCGCGAAGACCCGATGCGCCCGGCGGAGCCGAGCTTCGCCGACCTGGTGAGCGACACCGCACAGCGCAGGTCGCGCTGAGGCACAGCCTTCGATTTGCTATTTGTTGGTGAGCGTATCCAGTTTTTGCTGCATGGCAGCAAGCTGGTCCTTCAACGCCTGCAGGTCATCCTTCGATGAACCGGATCCGCCCTGCGGCTGGCTCCGCCCTGGCGCGGGGGCGCCCGGAATCGAGCCACCGAGCGCCGCGGCAAACGGGTTGAACACCTTCATGGCTTCGCTGAACATGGTCATGTTGCGCTGGGCGTGGTCCTGCATCGACTTGAAGGCGTCGCCGCCACCCCAGCTTTCCAGCATCTGGCCGCGCAGCTTTTCCTGCTCCTTGCCGAGGTTCTCCAGCGAGAACTCGAGGAAGCCAGGCACGAAAGCCTGCATGGAATCACCATAGAAACGAATGAGCTGGCGCAGGAAGTTGATGGGCAGCAGGTTGGTGCCCTTGTTCTCTTCCTCGAAGATGATCTGGGTGAGCACCGAGCGGGTGATGTCCTCGCCCGACTTGGCGTCATAGACCAGGAAATCGGTGCCCGCCTTGACCATGACGGAGAGGTCGTCGAGCGTCACATAGGTTGAGGTGGACGTGTTGTAGAGCCGCCGGTTGGCATATTTCTTGATGACCACGGCGCTTTGCGGCGCTGCCTTCTCTTCACTCACCGGCGTCCTCCATGACAGACCTGGAACCCCTGCCGTTACCCGGCTTTTTGCAAGGCTCTCCCTGCAAAAAAGCTTGCGCCCCGCACTGCACAATTGCAAGCGCAAAAATATTTCCGCACTGCCATATTCAAGACCTATGTCGCATTGCACAAAGGGTGATATGGAAGGCATAAGCTCAAGCCAAAATCATCAAGGAGGCATTCATGGCCGGATCTGGAAATGGGATTGTCATCGTATCGGCCGCGCGCACGCCGGTCGGTTCCTTCAATGGGTCGCTGTCGAGCGTTCCGGCCTCCTTCCTGGGGACGGTGGCGCTGAAGGCCGCGATGGAGCGCGCCAAGGTGGATGCCGCCGAAGTCGACGAGGTGATCCTCGGCCAGATCCTCACCGCCGCTCAAGGCCAGAACCCTGCCCGCCAGGCCGCCATCAACGCCGGCATCCCGAAGGAGAGCCCCGCCTGGGGCATGAACCAGCTGTGCGGCTCCGGCCTTCGCGCGGTTGCCCTCGGCATGCAGCAGATCGCCTCGGGTGACGCCAGGATCGTCGCCGCCGGCGGCCAGGAGTCGATGAGCCGTGCGCCTCATGCCGCCTACCTCCGCGAGGGTGTGAAGATGGGCGACTATGCGATGGTCGACACCATGATCAAGGACGGGTTGTGGGACGCCTTCCACGGCTACCACATGGGAACGACCGCCGAGAACGTCGCCCGCCAGTGGCAGATCACCCGCGACATGCAGGACGCGTTCGCCGTGAAGAGCCAGAACAAGGCCGAGGCCGCTCAGGTCGCCGGCAAGTTCAAGGACGAGATCACGCCCGTCACCATCTCCACCCGCAAGGGCGACGTGGTGGTGGACCAGGACGAATACATCAAGAAGGGCGTCACCCTTGAAAGCGTCCAGAAGCTGAAGGCAGCCTTCGCCAAGGACGGCTCGGTGACCGCCGCCAATGCCTCCGGCATCAATGACGGTGCCGCCGTGGTGCTGCTGATGAGCGAGGCGGAAGCCAACCGCCGCGGTCTCACCCCGCTCGCCCGCATCGCCTCCTGGGCCTCGGTCGGCGTCGACCCGGCGATCATGGGCTCGGGCCCGATCCCGGCCTCGCGCGCTGCCTTGAAGAAAGCTGGCTGGAAGGTCGAGGACCTCGACCTCGTCGAGGCCAACGAGGCCTTCGCCGCACAGGCCTGCGCCGTCAACCAGGACATGGGCTGGAACACCGACATCGTGAACGTCAACGGTGGCGCCATCGCCATCGGCCACCCCGTCGGTGCCTCGGGTGCCCGCGTGCTCAACACGCTGCTGTTCGAGATGGGCCGCCGCAATGCCAAGAAGGGCCTCGCCACGCTGTGCATCGGCGGCGGCATGGGCATCGCCATGTGCCTGGAGCGGTAAGACCACGTGACGTGTCCCTCCCCACGGGGGGGAGGGAAATGAGAAATGACAATCATCCAGGAGAGAAACATGGGACGGGTAGCAGTGGTGACCGGCGGCAGCCGCGGCATCGGGGCGGCAATTTCAAAGGCGCTGCAGGCAGCGGGCTACAGGGTGGCCGCCAACTATGCCGGCAATGACGAGGCCGCCGCCACGTTCAAGGCCGAGACGGGCATTCCGGTCTACAAGTGGGACGTCTCGAACTACGAAGCCTGTGTGGCGGGCCTCAGCCAAGTCGAGGCCGATCTGGGCCCGGTCGAGGTGCTGGTCAACAATGCCGGCATCACCCGCGATGCCATGTTCCACAAGATGACGGCCCAGCAGTGGAACGAGGTGATCAACACCAACCTCAACTCGCTGTTCAACATGACCCAGCCGATCTGGGGCGGCATGCGTGACCGGAGCTTCGGCCGCGTCATCTGCATCTCCTCCATCAACGGCCAGAAGGGCCAGATGGGCCAGGCCAATTATTCCGCCGCCAAGGCGGGCGACCTGGGCTTCGTCAAGGCGCTGGCCCAGGAAGGTGCGGCCAAGGGCATCACCGTCAACGCCATCTGCCCGGGCTACATCGGCACCGAAATGGTCAAGGCCATCCCGCAG
>CANJMQ010000132.1 GCA_947475225.1 Bradyrhizobiaceae bacterium | reverse complement strand
GATCTGGGATCACCAGTGACCCACCAGAGGACGCCGGTGAGCCTTTACAGAAGTGGAGCAGTCTTGGACAATGACACTGATTTTATAGGAGCGCGCATGCATACCGTTGATGTCAATTCCGATCTCGGAGAGAGCTATGGCCCATGGTCGATGGGGGCGGACGCCGAGATGCTGCGACTGGTCACCAGCGCCAATGTTGCGTGCGGTGGTCATGCAAGCGATCCTGAAACCATGTACCGGACACTTGTGCTCGCGCGGGAATATGGCGTGGTAGTGGGCGCGCATCCGGGCTATCCCGACATTCTGGGCTTCGGCCGCCGCAAGCTTCCCTGCACGCCCGAGGAAGCGCAGCGTTTCTGCACGGCGCAAATCGGCAGTCTGATGGCCATGGCCTCCCTCGCGGGCACAACGGTGCGCTACGTGAAACCACACGGCGCACTCAACAATGTGGCAGCGGAGGATGCGCCTCTCGCCGATGCCTTGGCGCTCGGCATCCGCGCCATAGGCGGCCTGGCCCTGCTCGCAACCGCCGGTACGGAACTCTCCAAGGCAGGCCATCGCGCGGGCGTTCCGACCTATGAGGAAATCTTCGCCGACCGGACCTACACCGCACAAGGCCAACTCGTACCACGTAGCCACCCGCGCGCCATGATCACCGATCCAGCGGAAGCGTCAGACCGGCTCATCGCCTTCTTCCGTTCGGGGCTGATGCCCACAATCGACGGGGCCGCCATTCCGCTCAACGCTCATTCGATCTGCATTCACGGCGACAGCCCGCATGCGGTGTCTATGGGGCAGCACCTGCGTGAGAGGTTGGAGGCCGAGGGTCTAACCATTCGCAGCTTCCTCGATTGAGGCAAGCCGTGAACCATTTTCCGCGCCTGCGCTGCGTCGGCGACAGCGCTATACTCGTCGAGTTCGGCGACATGATCGACCCCACGATCAATGCCCGCGTCGTGGCGCTCGACCGCGGCCTGACACAGGCCCCCCTCCCCGGCATCGTGAGCCTGACTCCAGCCTATGCCTCGCTCATGGTCGAATATGACCCTCTTGCAACCGAACCCGCCCGGCTGCTGCCAGCGTTAGAGCGGCTGGCCAAGAATGCATCGCCCCTTCAGGCCCGTTCGCGGCTGTTTGAGGTGCCTGTCTGCTACGACCCCCCCTTTGCGCCCGACCTCGAGAAGGTGGCAAAAGCCTCGGGCATTTCGCCGGAGACGGTGATCAACGCCCATCTGGGCTCCACGCTGCGCGTCTACATGTATGGCTTCGCCCCGGGCTATGCCTATCTTGGGGGGCTGGCACCAGAAATCCGCCTGCCGCGCCGGACCACACCCGTGCGCGACGTGCCTGCCGGAAGCGTCATCATCGCCGGGCAGCAGTGCATCGTGACGACGTTCCTGATGGCAACCGGATGGTGGATCATCGGACGCTCCCCCGCGAAACTGTTCCGGCCCGAGCAGGAGGAGCCCGTGCTGTTTAGTGTGGGTGACGAGGTACGCTTCGTGCGCGTGGGGCCGAACGCCCTGGACCCTTCCCGTGTCTGACGCGCTGCTGCGAGTGCTGCGAGCGGGGCCCCTGACCAGCGTGCAAGACCGGGGCCGGCCGGGTTTCGCCCGCTATGGCGTGACGGACGGCGGTCCGATGGATCGCACGGCTCACCGGATCGGCCAGGCGCTCGCCGGCAATTCGCCAACGGCGGCGGGGATCGAGGTCGACATCCAGGGCGTGAGCCTGCTCTGCCTTTCAGGCGCGGTGCGCTTCGCCTTTACCGGCGGCGACTTCAGGCTGGCGATGGCCGGCATGCTAACGACCGGCTGGCTCATCGCGGAGCTGCGCGAGGGCCAGCAATTCGACATCGCCATGAACCACTGGGGCAACTGGTGCTACCTCGCCTTCGCTGGCGACATCGAGGCGACACAGTGGTTGGGCAGCAAGTCCGTAAACCCTGGCTGGGCCGTGTCAGGCCGCCCGCTAAAGGCAGGAGACGAGATCCTGATCCGCGGCGCACGGCATGAGGGGCAGGCGCTCCGCCGCATTCCCGTTCCCGTCTTCGCCAGGCCCTTCCCGATGATCCATGTCGTGCCGGGCCCGCAGGAGCGGTTCTTCGCGCCCGATACTTTCCGGCACTTCTATGGCGAAAGCTTCGCCATATCGAGCCAGTACAACCGCCAGGGAATCAGACTAGAGGGACCGCCCATCGCCATAAGCGCCAGTTTAGACATGCCCTCGGAACCGATCGCGCGGGGCGCCATCCAGGTGGATGGAAGCGGCCAGGCCTCAGCCCTGATGGCGGACCACCAGACGACGGGCGGCTACCCCAAGATCGCCACCGTCATCACCGCCGACCAGGACGGACTGGCACAGCTTCGCCCGCGCCAAAGGCTACGCTTCATCATGACGACGCCCGAGGAGGGCATCGCGCGGCTGCGCCAGCGGGAAGCCCGGCGCGACGCCTATCTGGAAGCACTCCTGCGATGACGGGAGTGCAGGGCTCGGATGCCGCCCTGTCACGTTGACAATTCCCATTGCTGTGCAATGAATTGATCACCTTGCGTGAGACGAACCTCCGCAAAAGGAAAACAAGGCACAAGGGAGAAAAAACATGAGTTCTGGTTACCTCAACCGCCGCGACGCCATGCGCCTTGCTGCCATGGCCATGGTCTCCGGCAGCGCCATGCTGCCGGGCATTGCGCGAGCCGCCGGCGGCACCATCAATTTCGCCGACATCGGCGTGGGCGATCCCAATGGCGACTGGTCCAAATATACCGCCGCCAGCGGCTACAACGTGAACCTCGTGTCGATCGGCAATGCTCCGTCGGCCATCCTCAACGTTCTGGTCAGCAGCGGCGGCCAGGGCACCTACGACATCATAAACATCGTGGGCGGCATGCAGAAGCCGCTCGTGGAGAACGACCTCGTCGAGAAGATCGATACCTCCAAGATCCCGAACTGGGCGAAGGACGGCTTCATCGACGAGTTCCTGGGCAAGGGCAAACCCGGCTTCCAGTTCATCGGCTTCAACGACGAGATCTATGGCGTGCCAACGGTGCTGCAGGGCGACTCCTTCGCCTATCTGCCGGAGAAGACCGGCAAGCTCGATTCTTATGCCGCCCTCTTCGACCCGCAGTGGAAGGGCTACGTGGCGCTCGAGGACAATTACACAACGGCTGCCCAGAAGACCGCGCTCTACCTGAAGAAGGCGGGCCTCGCGCAGATCGGCAACCCGGACGACATGACGAAGGAGGAATTCAAGACCGTCATCGACTTCCTTATCGACCAAAAGAAGAAGGGCCAGTTCCGCGTGATCTGGAACAGCTTCGAACAGGCGGTGAACCTCATCGTCAACAAAGAAGTCTATGTTATCGACTGCTGGGAACCGATGGTGTTCGTTGCCAAGTCCAAGGGCGTTGATGCCGTCTACGCCGATCCCAAGGAAGGTTATCTGCTCTGGGCCATGGCCGCCTATCTGGTGAAGAACCCGAACCGCAGTGCGGAGCAGACCACAGCCGCCTACCAGCTTCTCGATTTCATGCTGGGCGGCTGGTACGGTGCCACCCTCACCAACCTCCGCGGCTACATGACCAATCCGCAGGCGGTGGAATACGCGGCTGCGAACCCATCGGAATTCCCGGCCGACCAGGCCAAGCGCGTGGCCGAGATCACGGATAACGTGAAGCGCAAGTTCCAGGCGGGCGGCACCTGGCAGAACCGCTGGCCGACCGAGGTGGAATTCTACGAAGCCGAGTGGTCCCGCTTCAAGGCAGCGTGACGCGCAAGGCCCATGCGGCAAGCTGGAACACGGATGCGGCAGGCTCTCCTGAGCCTGCCGCTGTTATTCATCGTCATCTTCATGGTCGTCCCGCTCGGCGTAACGATCATGGTGAGCTTCTGGGAGCGTGCCGGCCTCCGGTTCAAGCCAGCCTTCACCCTCAAGTCATATGAAACGATCGTTGAGGGCGCCCGCCTCGACGTTCTGATCCGCAGCATCGCCGCCGCCGTAGAGGCTACGACTCTCTCGCTGCTCATCGCCTACCCCATCGCCTATGTGCTTGCGCGCAAGGCCAGCCCCGCCGTGGCGCGGCTTATTCTGCTGCTGTTTACAGTGCCATTTCTCATCAACTACGTGGTGCGTAACGTTGCCTGGACCAGCCTTCTCGGGCGTACCGGCACGATCAACTCATTCCTGATCCAGGCTGGCATCGTGGATCAGCCACTCGACTGGCTGCTGTACAGCAACTTCTCGGTGTTCCTGGGCCTCATCTCCACCTACATGCCTTTCATGATCTTCCCGCTGTTCCTGTCCCTCGCGGCAATCGACCGGCAGTATCTGGAGGCGAGCGCCGATCTGGGGGCGAGCGCCGTCGCCACCTTCCTGCGCATTACCCTGCCCTTGTCCCTGCCCGGTATCTTCGCCGCAGTGGTTTTCGGCTTTGTTGGCTGCCTAGGCGAAAGTGCCGTTCCCATAATCATGGGCGGTGTAGGCTACGAGCTGCTGGGCAACACGATCACCAGCAGCATGGACGTGCTGAACTATCCGCTGGCGGCCGCACTTTCCACCGTGGTCATCGTCATGATGCTGCTGCTGATGGTGAGCTGGTACCTGGTGTTCGACCTCAAGACTTTCCTTGGCAAAATCCTGGAGTGGAGGAGCTGATGGACATGCGCTCATCCACCTCCCGCCTGTGGCCGGTCTGGGTGCTGATCGTGGTGGTTTTGGCGCTGCTCTATGCGCCCACTCTTCCGGTAATCGTCTTGTCTTTCACGGATACGCAAGGCAACCCTTCCATTGTCGGCTATGCTGAACTTTTGCACACTGACATCGTGATCAAGGCCCTGCGCACCTCCGCCGTGATAGGTGTCGCCGTGGCGGTTCTCGCCTCAATCCTGGGGCTTCTGGCCGCGATTTCGATCCGTGAGCTCGGCATTCCGCGCCTGGTTCTGCTCTGCATGCTCCTGCCTCTCTTCATCCCCGGCGTCAGCATGGGCCTTGCCAGCGCGCTGCTGTTCAAAATCATGGGCATCTCGCCCTCACTCGTTACCATCATCATCGTCCAGACGCTCTGGGCGTTACCCTTCGCCACGCTGATCATACTCACGGTTATGGCGACCTTCGATCCGGCGTATCTGGAAGCGGCCTATGTGGCGGGGGCAAGCCGGCTGCAGGCCTTCCGCGACATCGAGTTCCCGCTGATCGCGCCCGGCATCTTCGGAGCGGCCAGCTTCTCCTTCATCATCTCGATCAACGAAACGATCCGCACCAGCGCCGTGCAGGGGCCGTGGAACACTGTTCCCACCTATATCTGGTCGTCCTACAAGCAGGTCGGCCTTTCGCCGGTGCTTTATGCGCTAATGGGGCTGATCATCCTGTCCACATTTGCGCTGGCGATCGCCTATCTTCTCCTCACCGTCCGGCGGAAACCGGCGGCTTAGGCGCGGACACGTACCTTCAGTGTCACGGCAATTGCCGTCTCGACCGCGTTGATGATGCGGCTCAACTCCATGGACGCAATGTCCGCGCGCTGGTGGAACTCGAGCGCCGCCTCCAATCGCATGGATTTGATCAGCTCCGCCACCTGGGCCGGTACATAGGGAAGATGGATGAAGCCGGCTGGCACCTGTGGCGCGCGCGCGGCCAGCACGTCGAGCACCGTGAACAGGCAGGCATTGCAAAGGAATGTGCCGGCGGTGGAGGAGATGCGGGCGGGTGTGCCCTCGTCGAGCAATGCCGCCTCAATCTCCCGAAGCGGCAACGTGGCCAGGCGAGCCTCCTGGCCATTGGAGGCCACCGCGCCATCGTTGACAAGCGCACCGTCATTGTCCGGGATCTCGTAATCAACAACATTGATTCCGATGCGCTCTAGCCGGATCGCCGCTTCACCTGGCCACAAGCCGAGGCAGATAACGGCCGAAGGCTTGATGTCCTCGATCAACTGCGGAAGGCGCGACCTGACCTCACGTAGACTGACAGGCAGCCCGCGCCCGACAACCGTGAACCCCTCGATAACGCGACCGTCGAGGGCCCGCATCGTTTCATGGGCAGGATTAATGCCGCGTCCGCCATATGGCTCAAAACCAGTAAGAAGAATGGATGCCACTGATCACCTCATACACAGCTAGAAACTACCTTCATGCCGCGATGGGTTACAGCAATCAATCGTTTTGCAGAGCCGCTAGGCAGGCGTTAAGGATAGTCCTAGACGGCACGCCGGTGAGGCGTGAGGCGTGAGGCGTGAGGCCATCTCGGCGAAGCCCGGCGACCCTCGGGACTTATGCCTACCGCAAATCGAATCTGACTCGCCAATGGGCCGATATTGGGCGATCTTTTGTGGCATGGTCGACATTCTCAGACTGATCTGGGGCACGCTTGCAGATTTCTTCCGATCACGGGCAGATCTGCAAACCTAAATCATCGCGTTGCGCCACCAGCTCAACGTTTTGCGCCGGAAAAGACCTGAACGGCTGGTCTTCGGCAATACTGACCAGCTGATCTTTGTGTAGTTGTATCGCTTGGCGCCCGGCACCCTGAATGCCCTGTCGATTGTCAAGCCTGAGACGGTGATCGGCTGGCATCGGTGAGGAATTCGGGCGTTCTGGCGCTGGAAATCCAGAACGGCGGCAGGGCGGCCGAAGGTGCTGGCATTGACTCAGGCTGCCGCCGCCGGGCACACTCCCGGTGAACATCCATGAACAAGGTGGGCGATTGATGATAGCCGAGAGCGTATTGATGGCGGAGTTGAGCTGGCCCGAGTTTGCACGGCGTATCGAAGGTGGAGCGCCAGTGTTCATTCCGGTAGGTGCGACCGAGCAGCATGGCCGGCATCTGCCATTAGGCGTGGACGCAGTCATTCCGGGCTGGATCTGCGCGGAGGTGGCGAAGGAGTGCGGGGGGATGGTT
>CANJMQ010000131.1 GCA_947475225.1 Bradyrhizobiaceae bacterium | reverse complement strand
GGAACGCAACCGCGTTCAGGGCAAATATCACTGACGAACGCAATTTTCAGGCCGAGCAACCTCTTCTCCCCCGGAGCAGCTTGGTTCACTGCGCCGGCTCCTGCCCGAGGGCAGCGAGCCGGCGTCCTTTCTCAGTCCGCGCCGCCGCGCTGCACCTCGGCCAGCAGCCAGTCCTGGAACAGCCGGATCGGCCGGCGATGGCTCTTCGACTTCGGCGCCACCAGGTAGTAGGCGCTCGGGCTGACGACCGGATGGGGATAGGCCGGGACCAGCGCACCTGATGCCAGCTCCGCCTCGACGAGGAAGCGCGGCAGCAGGGCGACGCCAATGCCAGCGATGCAGGCCTGCGCCGCGGTCGCGAACTGCTCGAACCACATGCTGCGTGGCGGCCCCGGCGTGACGCCGAGCTGGGCGAACCAATGGTCCCAGGCGCCCTTGCGCGAGGCAAGCTGTAGCAGCGTGAGTCCGGCCAGGTCCTGCGGCGCGCGAATTGGATTGGCAGCGAGGAATTGCGGGCTGCACATTGGCTCGACGTGCTCGCTCATCAGAAAGGTGCATTCGGCACCCGGCCAGTCGGGGGGCCCGATGTGGATGGCCGCGTCGATCCCCTCCGCCTCGAAGTCGAAGCGGCCGATGCGGGTGGCGAAGTTCAGCGTGATGTCCGGGTGCCTGGCCACGAAGCCTGGAATACGCGGCATCAGCCAACGCGTCCCGAAGGTCGGCAGGATGGCCAGGGACAGACTGTTGCCTTGAGTATTGGTCATGGCTGCAAGGGTGGCGGAGCGGATGAGCAGCAGCGCCTCGGCAATGCTCTGGGCATAGGCGGAGGCGATCTCGGTGGGCACCACGCCACGGCTGCCCCGGTTGAACAACGGTGCCTGGAGCAGATCTTCCAGTACCGAGATCTGGCGGCTGATGGCGCCTTGGGTGAGGGCAAGCTCGTCGGCGGCGGCGGAAAAGCTGCCAAGCCGCACCACCGCCTCGAAGGCGGCAAGCGCGCTGGTGGACGGCAGCAGGCGGCGCTGGTTCAGGGACATCGTGATATTACCAAATGTAATTGCGAAGTGACTAATCCTGTTTTCCCTGCGGCGCAACTCTGGGGCAAGTTCGCGCCATAGAAGGAGCTCTCCCCATGTCCGCCACCTTCCCCTTTTCCTGGTCCGACCCCTTCCTGATCGACGATCAACTGAGAGAGGACGAGAGGATGGTACGCGAGTCCGCCGCCGCCTTCGCCGCCGAGAAGCTCGCCCCCCGGGTCGAGAAGGCCTACCTGGAGGAACACACCGATCCGGAGATCTTTCGGGAGATGGGCGCAGCGGGTCTCCTCGGCGTCACTGTTCCCGAATCCCACGGCGGCCTCGGGGCTGGCTACGTGACCTACGGCCTCGTCGCCCGTGAGGTCGAGCGCATCGACTCCGGCTACCGTTCGATGATGAGCGTCCAGTCGTCGCTCGTCATGTACCCGATCCACGCCTATGGCTCGGAAGAGCAGCGCAGGAAGTACCTGCCGCGGCTTGCCACGGGCGAACTCATCGGCTGCTTCGGCCTCACCGAGCCCGAGGCGGGCTCCGATCCCGCCGGCATGAAGACAAAGGCCGAGAAGACCGCCTCAGGCTATCTCCTCTCCGGTTCCAAGATGTGGATTTCCAACGCACCCATAGCCGATGTCTTCGTGGTGTGGGCCAAGTCGGCGGCGCATGACAACGAGATCCGTGGCTTTATCCTCGAGAAGGGCATGAAGGGCCTCAGCGCGCCGAAGATCGAGGGCAAGCTGTCGCTGCGCGCCTCGATAACCGGCGAAATCGCCATGAACAATGTCGAGGTCGGCGAAGAAGCGCTGCTCCCCAACGTGTCCGGCCTCAAGGGTCCCTTCGGCTGCCTCAACCGCGCCCGCTTCGGCATTTCCTGGGGCGTGCTCGGTGCGGCCGAGGACTGTTGGCACCGCGCGCGGCAATATGGCCTCGACCGCAGGCAGTTCGGCCGCCCGCTGGCGCAGACCCAGCTGTTCCAGAAGAAGCTCGCCGACATGCAGACGGAGATTGCGCTCGGCCTGCAGGCCTCACTGCGCGTCGGCCGGTTGATGGACGAGGGCAAGCTGGCGCCGGAGATGATCTCGATTGCCAAGCGCAACAACTGCGGCAAGGCACTGGACATCGCCCGCAACGCCCGCGACATGCATGGCGGCAACGGCATCCAGATCGGCTACCATGTCATGCGCCACGCCCAGAACCTCGAGACGGTAAACACTTATGAGGGCACGCATGACGTTCACGCGCTGATCCTTGGTCGCGCCCAGACGGGCCTTCAGGCCTTCTTCTGATGGACCGGATGCCACGGAAGGATCGTGTAGTCTCAACGGCGCCGTGGCTGCGGGGCTATCGTTATGCGCCTAAGCCTGTCCCAATCTCCGAAGTACAATGGCTCATTGCGCAGTTGATCACCTGCGGCCTCTCCGACAAGGAGATTGCTTATATCCTCTCGGTGAGTCGCTCGACCGTGAAGGCGCATAACAACAAGACGTTGCGTTCATTGAACCTGCTGCGGAGAGGGCAGATCGTGCGCTACATGTTCGAGACCGGGCAGTTCGACCCGGACGCGGCCGAGGCCTGCCTGAACGAGCGCAGACGGCGCCCTGAACGGGCGGCTCAGCCTCGCTGACGCTTCATGACAGGGAGCGAGGCCGCCTCAGTGCCCCGTTCCGCCCTTTAGTGCAGGCGTATCGAACGCGACTTCCGGAACGCGCCCGGCCGGCGGGGTGTTCCGGCTGCGATGGCTACAAACTAAGCCGTCGATTACTGTCGTGCCAACGCCAGGTAGGTTACTCAGCTGTATCGATTCGAGGATTTTACGGCCCGGTGCGTGCTGGGCCAGAGAAAGGGGAAGGCGGAAGGACACCAAGTCCTGATCTCGTATCTAGCCATCTGGCTGCTTGTGATGATTTGCCCTTAACAAGGTGCACGACTTTCAATGAATTGAATAGCGTGACACCAGGAGGAATCGCACAGGTTTGCAGTTCCCTGGGTCAGGTTGCCGCGAAGCCTTGCGCGCAGAGTTCTGAACGGTTGCGGGTCAGGTAAGTCCCAAGGGGCTCGATTGATGACATCTCGCCGCTCTGGGCAGCGGTTTTGCCGGCAAGAAGAACTCTCACAGGCCAACCTCTCACGCGTAGCCCCTCATAGGGTGTGTAGTCGGCGCCATGGTGGAGATCCTGCTGGCTGATAACGCGTTCGACGCCAGGGTCCCAAATCGCGAACGTCATCGTCGCCACACCGAGCTTGTCGACGTTGCCCCGGCTGACGGCGACGACCGTGATCTCATTGGCGGGCTCGCCGATGGAAACATCAAGCACGGTGCAGATCATGGCGTCGTGCTTGGCGACATCAGGGATGCTAGCAGGCGAGATGCAGCCGCCTACCGTGGCGAGGCGGCGAATGTCGCAAATCGAGATGCCTTCATCGGCGTAGTGTAACATCGCCGATCGGATATGGAAAACCGGCCGTCGCTTTCACATGGCGATGAATTCAAGCGGCGGTCACGTCATGCAGGGAAATAGCCGGAGCCCAGTTGGCATCGACCCGCTTCAGGGTAGGCTCCTCATCCGCCGGTTCTGAGGCCCCGCAGCAATCCCCAACGACAAATGGCATCAATCCGAAATCGCGGGCTGTGCGGGCGGCTTGCTCAATACAATGATCAAGGTGATATCCGCAGATCAGAAGCGAGCGTGTTTTCCAGGCATTCAACGCTGCCAGCAGTGACGAACCGAGGAAGACGTTGCCGAAACTTGTATAGACGCTGTCGAGGTCACCATCCTGTTTGATGGCGGCGACTTCATCGACAAGCGCACCTTGCCAGGCTTTTTGTTCCTGCGTCCAGTGCCGGTTTTGATACCAGTATTGGTATTGGGCGGCATCGAGCGCGGTCGCCGGATAGTGCTGGCGCAGAAATTCGTAACGCAGCCAGGCGACCGGCATTCCTCGCGAACGGGCTATGGCAACGAGCTGGATGATCTTTTCCAGAGAACCGCCCTCGGCCCGCGCCCGTCGCCAAAGGCCATCGCCGGCTTGGGCGCCATCCCCGTGTAGAACGCCGTTGGTGGGATCGATCACCAGAAGTGCGGCGTCGTTCAGGAACTTGGAGAGATCGAGGTCGCTCCATTGCGGATGGCGTCCAGTCGTCATATCGCGCGGTCCTCTTAACGTGGTTCTCACTTCAGGAAATTGGTCCACACGCGGTCGTAGAGGTTGATGACCTTTTCGTTGCAGTGATCAGCCCCCAATGGGTGGTCCGTTTTGAATGCTAGTGCATGATTGGCTTGAGCGCCAGCGCGGGCGGCGAAGCCGGTCGGGGTAGCGCAGCCGCCATCGCGGACTGCGGAATGAAGACCTCCGGGGCTGGGGGCCGGTAGCACTGAGAGCCGTGTGGCCGGAGCGTGTTGTAGAACGCCGCAAAACCTGCGGACATCAGCACATGTGCCGGATCGCCGTTGAGAGCCAGATGCCCCCAGCGACCACAGCGCGGTGCTGCCAGAATCAGATAATTGAGTCAATGATCACAAGCGGTTGGACATGGATCCTCCGCAAACGAGCACACCCAGTCGTCACATGCGCTCCAAGACCGCTGGGAACGTTTGTCAGACTAAGAGCATCCAATCGTCGAACACAAAGGAGGATCTCATGAAACGTGTTCTATTGGCGATCGGTCTGGCTGCCCTTTTGTCTACTTCAGTGCTTGCTGCTGGTGCGGATGTCTCGAACTCCCCGCCAGGCGGCGACTACCAAGCCGTTAGCAAACTTGTGAAGCTTCCCGACTTCCTGCCCGGCATGGGCCAACTCTTCGTGAACCCGAAGACCCTGCCTGCCGGCCCCTTCCTCGCCTACGACCATGACGGCAAGCTGGTCAGCACCATCTACATGATCCCGCTCGACGAGTTGCAGAACCAGATGAAGTTCGAAGACCTTGCGGCCCCTGGAGGCAAAGTCGATCATGTGGAGGTCTACTATAACGCGGGCCACCCCGGCGTCGAAAAGCCCCATGCGCATGTCGTGTTGTGGCATGTGAGCAAGGCAGACGAGGTCCGGGTCGCAAAATGACCACCAGCATAACTCGCCGTCACGTGCTGGGGATCGGTTGCCTTTTGGCAACCGGTCTCCCTCCTGCCAATGCCAGAGCAGATGCACAGATATCCATGAAGGGCACTCAGGATGGCGCGAGAGTATGGTTCGAGCCCGTGGGACTTCATGTTCCTCCCGGAACTGTGATCCGTTGGACCAATCGCGATGGCGGCAATTCGCATTCTTCTACTGCCTATCATCCTGAGAACGACGGGCACCCATTGCGCATCCCTCACAATGCGAAACCGTGGAACTCGGACTTGCTCCTGCCCGGGCAGCACTTCGAGGTCATGTTGAGCATCGAGGGCGTCTATGACTACTATTGTCAGCCTCACGAGATGGCTGGGATGGCCGGCCGCATTATCGTCGGCAAACCACCACTCACAGGGTACTGGAGCACACCCGCGCAAGATATTCCACCACCTGTACGCGCCACCCTGCCTGCAGTCGGTCTCATCCTCGAGAAGGGTCGCATTGAGCGGCCTCCTCAGGCTTGATTGACTAGCCCTTCCTGCCGCAGCCGCGCCAAGACGCGCTGATTCATGGCAGCGCAGCGGGCACCGGCAAATGGGAAGCTCTCGGTCAAGGCCGATGCAACCTCCTGGTCCAAGACCATGCGTAAATGCTTCTTGGCCCGGTGCAGCCGCGTCCGGAGCGTCTCCACCTGGATGCCTAATATTGCTGCCGCTTCCTCCGTGTCGAGGCCCTCGACTTCGCGGAGGATGAAGGCAAGCCTGAAGGCATCTGGTAGCTCGGCCACGGCTCGCTCAATCATGATTCTCATCTCCTGCCGCGCCGCAAGCTTTTCCGGATCTTCCGAATTGATGAGCGCCGGGTGCAACAAGACTTCTGCCGAAGGTGTCAAATCATCTAGAGGCAGTGTCGGGCGCGCACGCCGCTTCTGCATGAGGGCCTGGTTGATGACAATCCGGGTGAGCCAAGTTTTAAGGTCGCTATCGCCGCGGAAACTGCTGTGCTTGCGGAAAAACTGGACGTAGGTTTCCTGAACTGCATCTTCCGCCGCCGCCTCGTCCCTCAGTACGCTCCAAGCCACTCGGAACAACCGGCGATTGTAACGGGACATGATGCACCCGATTTCCGGCTCCATCGCTCCCTGTTCATCCGACGCCTTTGAACTTTTGGGCACGATCTCCTCCTGCAGTGGTGTCATTTGATGCGACAAAGGGCCTGTTGTTCCCGGCACCCAGTCCCTTTTTCTAGCGAGTAGTGAGAAAGCCGGCAGTGGCAAGTGCGCATATGTCAGCCAGTTCGACTCGAGGACAACCTATAGCGACGTGACCGTCTAGGGGATAAAACTGATAACTGGATCGTGTGCCCACACCCGCCCGTCTCAGACGGTGGCGGTGTCTGTTCGCGCGGCCCATTGGCCTCCTATCCAGTTATGGGGCACGGCGTCACGGTGTGAAGGAAGCCCGACACGCCAACCGCCCCCTCAGAGAATGCCGGTGATCAGCCGGTCGAACCTCGTACCCTGAAGCTCTTGCCACCCTCGTCGTCAACAAGCTGCGTGGCGGCCTCAAGGTCGCGGCCGTCAAGGCTCCGGGCTTCGGTGACCGCCGCAAGGCCATGCTCGAGGACATCGCCGTCCTGACGGGTGGCTCGGTGATCTCGGAAGACCTGGGCATCAAGCTCGAGAACGTGACGCTCGACATGCTCGGCCGCGCCAAGCGCGTGAAGATCGAGAAGGAGAACACCACGATCGTCGACGGTGCCGGCAAGAAGGCCGACATCCAGGGCCGTTGCGCGCAGATCAAGGCGCAGATCGAGGAAACCACCTCGGACTACGACAAGGAGAAGCTGCAGGAGCGTCTCGCCAAGC
>CANJMQ010000130.1 GCA_947475225.1 Bradyrhizobiaceae bacterium | reverse complement strand
CGTATAGCTCCACTGACTTCATCCCCCGCCCCCTGCCAACTCAGGCAAAGGACTCTAACTGCCGCAGTTTTACTCCGGCGCAGCCAAACAAATCGGCCGCTTCAGTGAGGTATTATTGATCCGGCTTTTACACACGCGCTATCGTAAATCGCTTATCGACAGCGAAGGAGGTAGTCGTGACCGAGGCGTCCATCATTCTTTTTGACGACTTGCGGCGGGGCCATGTGGCGCAAGTTGGCGGCAAGAACTCGTCGCTTGGCGAACTGATTGCCCATCTGGGTCAGGTAGGTGTTCGCGTTCCGCCCGGGTTCGCCACCACCGCCGGCATCTACCGTTCCTTCCTTGAAGCAAACGGCCTCACGCCGCTCATCAGGGCCTGTATAGGAGAATACGAGGCCGATGGGCGTCGGCTCGCTGAGGCTGGCCAGGCCATCCGCACCGCGTTCCTGAAGGCCACATGGCCGGCGTCAGATGCCAGCGCCATCATCGCAGCCTATCACAGGCTCTGCGATTCGGCGGGCCGAGCGCATGCCAGCGTGGCCGTGCGCTCCAGCGCAACAGCTGAAGACCTGCCCGACGCGAGTTTCGCGGGACAACAAGAGACCTTTCTAAACATCGAAGGGGAAGCAGCAGTTCTCGATGCTTGCAAGCGCTGCTTCGCCTCGCTGTTCACCGACCGCGCCATTAGCTACCGGAAGGCGAAGGCTTTCGATCACCTGAGTGTTGCATTGTCCGTCGGCGTCCAGATCATGGTCCGGTCCGATCTCGGGGGATCGGGCGTCATGTTCTCGATCGACACCGAGACGGGCTTCGACAAGGTCGTGCTCATCGATGCCGCCTACGGCCTTGGAGAGAACGTAGTTCAGGGCGCAGTCGATCCTGACCAGTATCTCGTGTTCAAGCCATTTCTGGACAAGCCGGAGCTTCTCCCCATCCTTGAGAAGAAGCGCGGTGGCAAGGCCATCAAGATGATCTATGCAGAAGGCGAGGAGCGCCCGGTGCGCAACGTGCCCACCTCGAAGGCTGAGCGTCAGTCTTTCGTCCTGGCGGATCCGGAAATTCTGCAGCTCGCCCGATGGGCCAAGGCGATCGAAACCCATTATGGCTGCCCGATGGACATGGAATGGGCAAAGGATGGGGAAACGGGGGAACTCTTCATCGTTCAGGCACGGCCTGAAACCGTCCAGGCTCAACACGGCTCTTCAGCTTTCCGCAGCTTCCGTGTGAACGGCGCGGGAAAGAAGCTTCTGAAGGGAATTGCGATCGGTGACGCTGCAGTTAACGGCAAGGTCTGCATCATCGAGAGTGCGGCGGACATCGCAGACTTCGTCGACGGTTCCGTTCTCGTCACCGGCACGACCGACCCAGACTGGGTTCCGATCATGAAACGTGCCGCGGCCATTGTTACCGACCATGGCGGGCGCACCTCGCACGCAGCCATCGTCAGCCGTGAGCTCGGCCTGCCTGCCATCGTAGGCACCGGCAATGCCACTTCCGTTCTGCACGGCGACCAGCAGGTCACCGTATCCTGCGCCGAGGGCGATGAAGGAGCCGTCTATGCCGGTTCGGCGGAGATCGTGAGCGAGGACATCGATTTGAATGACCTGCCGTCCACCAAGACGGCAATCATGCTCAACCTGGCTAACCCGGCGGCCGCCTTTCGCTGGTGGCGATTGCCGGCGGCAGGCGTGGGGCTGGCACGCATGGAATTCGTCATCAGCAATCACATCCGCATTCATCCCATGGCACTCGTCCGTTACGATACATTGCGCGATGCGGAAGCCCGGCAGACGATCGAGCAGCTGACTATCGGTTACGCCGACAAGACGGAATACTTTGTCGATCAACTCTCGCAGGGTCTGGCGCGCATCGCCGCGGCACTTTATCCGAAGCCCGTCATCGTCCGGATGAGCGACTTCAAAACGAATGAATATGCAAGCCTCGTTGGGGGTGCCGAATTCGAGCCTGCCGAGGAAAATCCAATGCTCGGATTTCGTGGCGCCTCGCGCTATTACTCGCCGCGCTACCGTGAGGGCTTTGCGCTTGAGTGCCGGGCGATAGACCGGCTAAGGAAAGTCATGGGCTTCACCAATGTCGTCGTGATGATTCCCTTCTGCCGTTCCGTAAAGGAGGCAGATCTCGTCCTCGAGACAATGGCCGCAAATGGACTGAGACGTGGCGAGAACGGGCTCGAGGTATATGTCATGTGTGAAATTCCCTCCAATGTCATACTCGCAGCGGAATTTGCGCAGCGTTTCGACGGCTTCTCGATCGGCTCGAATGATCTGACGCAGTTGACGCTCGGTATCGACCGGGATTCCTCGGAACTTGCCTCTGCCTTCGATGAACAGGATGCAGCCGTGAAGTGGATGATCCGCAACGTGATCACCGAAGCACACCGCGCCGGCGCAAAGGTCGGTCTGTGCGGTCAGGCACCGAGCGATCACCCCGAATTTGCAAGGTTCCTCGTGGAGTGCGGAATCGATTCGATCTCCGTCAGTCCGGATAGCTTCGTCGCCGTCAGCCGAGCAGTTGCCAGCAGCGAAGGTTAGCCCAATCTCCCGCTGCTTGCCGTTCCCCTGAAACAGCGGGAACCAATGCTTTCCACCTGAGGGTAAAACTTGAAATAGAGGTGGCTAATCCGGCGTGCCGGTCGAGCTTAGCCAGCGCCTTTACCTTGCGGATCGTGGGCCAGTTCAGGCACCGGCCAAGGCAAGAACGTCCGTGAATTGCGAGCCGCGGCTAGCCGCCATCACTTCCCCACCCTGTCGTCGGTGGCGTCGGGCGCGGCAGGTGTCACGGGTGTGTGGGAGCGCCAGATTTCCTCCGCGATGCCCAACGCGTCGATGCCGCGCGCTACCCACCACACGCGCTCGTCGCCGTGCTGGTGGAGTCCCCGGTGGTGGGTCGAGCAAAGTGGGACAGTGAACTCGTCAGAGACTTTACGCCCCAGCCCTCACATCCGAACGAGTCGCCTGCCGCCATCGATGACCCTGAGGGGAGCAGCCGTCTCCCGCCTAGCGCCAGATGGCGAGGTTCAGGCTGGAGGCAGATGTTCCCCGCGCGAACGGCGGCGCGTGGCCTCGAGAGCTCGGGGGCGCGGGGTGGTTACGCGCCTGAAATTCTGAGTTAGCCCAGTTCGGGCGGGACATTTATCCTGCCGGTAGGATCACGCAAGAGCTAATCCAATGGATCACTGAAGCATTGCATTGAGACGCATGAATTTCAGGTATCTGTAAGGAAATTGCTGTCTGACGAGGAATTGGCGCTGCTGATCGACTACCTCGCCTACAATCCCGCCGCCGGTGACCTCATCCCCGGCGCGGGTGGCGTCAGAAAGCTGCGGTGGGGACTTCAGGGTCGGGGCAAGCGCGGCGGCGCGAGGGTGATCTATTTCTATCACGACGCGGAAATGCCGCTCTTCGTTTTGACGGCCTACGCGAAAAATGTGCGATCCGATCTGTCTCAAGCCGACAGGAACGACTTTAGGGCTCTGACCGGCTTGCTGACTGATGCGTACAGGAGGAGGAGGAAGAGATGACGAAGGTTTCCGATGGCATCCGCAGGGGGCTCAAAGAGGCCATAGCATACTCCGAAGGCAAGGCCGACGCCCGGGCTTACCGGGTAAAGGTCCCGGACAGGATTGACGTTAAGGCAATCCGGTCCCGTCTCGACATGACGCAGGAGGAGTTCGCCGGCCGCTTTGGCTTCAGCGTCAATACGCTCCGTCACTGGGAGCGAGGCTCGCGCCAGCCTGAGGGGGCTACGCGAGCCTATCTGGTTGTTATACAGCGTGC
This sequence comes from Bradyrhizobiaceae bacterium, assembly GCA_947475225.1. Classification (GTDB taxonomy): domain Bacteria; phylum Pseudomonadota; class Alphaproteobacteria; order Rhizobiales; family Aestuariivirgaceae; genus Aestuariivirga. Next base: position 3,337 of record CANJMQ010000130.1, on the reverse strand, counting down.
ACCGAGGGCCGTTCAGAAGGCCCTACTAACAAGCTGAGGGCGAGAGCCGAGGGCCTCTCCCTGGTGGCCCCTCACGCCCCAGGCACTCACGCGTAGCCCGGACGACCCGCCGTGGGTACAGCAGTATCCGCGCCAATGACCAGTGGCGCATCTGCTTTGCCTGGAAAGACGGCGAGGCTCTGGACGTTGAGCCTATCGACTGCCATTAGGGAACGGCAACCATGACCATCAAGCGCGACGATATCGAGAGCGGCAAGATAGACGTCTCGGACGTTGCCACCTCCCGCAGGCTGCCAGCCATACACCAAGGTGACGTCCTCAAGGCGGAGTTTCTTGAGCCCCTCAGCCTGAGTGTCTACCAACTCGCTAACGACATGAAGGTACAGCGTAGCCGTCTAAACGAGATTGCGCTCGGCCAAGGGTCTCTCACCGCCGACACGGCCCTCCGGCTCGCTATCTACTTCGGCACCACGCCGGAGTTTTGGTTCAATCTCCAGGCCCAGTACGATCTCGACATTGCGAAACGCAATCTTCGCAACAAGATCAAGCGGGAAGTCGCGCCGCGCGCTGCCTGCGTGCACCAAGGCCTCCGAGACCGTTGACAAGAAGTTGAGGCGGCCAGCGTCCACTTCATCGGCGGCCTGGTAACAGTCATCCACACGCCCCAGTGTTCCCTATCTTCTCTCATTCCTTCTTTGACCCACAGCTCTCACGACGTTTCCGACAACCTTCTTGTGTCTGCCGCGCCACCCAGGCTCGGCACGCAATGACAGCCCACACTCAAAGTCCAGCGGGCACTGCGACTTTGACCGCCGCGGCGCGCACAAACTAACCAGAGGCCCGCGTTGTCGTGGAAAGCTGGCGGCGCTTCTTCTACACGCTCCGGCCACACGGCTCGCTGGTCTACCGGCCCCCAGCCCCGGAGGTCTTGATTCCGCATCCCGCGCGATCGGCTGCGCTACCCCGACCGGCTTCGCCGCCCGCGCTGGCGCACCAGCCAATCATGAACTAGCATTCAAACTGGATCACTTGTTGAGGGTCGATCATATTTTCATCGACTTTCTTGTGTCTTCGCGGACAGACAATCTTTCATTCTTGTCACTTTCCTCGCGCCCATGCAGCAATTGGAGAAAGAGGCGAGGGCTGTCCCTTCGGACTTCTACTTCAGTGTGAGAGTGAATTTCGATCTCGTGAAAAACAAGGGTGACGGTGGTGTCGCGGTGAAGATCGTCGGGCCAAAAGATAATCCCATGGTGACTGCGGCCTATGACGCTAATAAAATTCCTGATGGTTTTGAATGGGACTTCACAATACTCGTCAAAAAATTGAGCGCACGGTATTCAGACTTTAAGCAGAACGACATGCTCAAAGGACATCAGCCATTAAGCTATGGTGGTGATGATGATGCCGACAGTGATGAATGCCACCCCGATGAAATAGGGCGAACTGAAGCGCTCGCCAAAGGCATAGTGGCTGCCGATTGGAACCAGAATGAATGCCAGCGCCATGAGCGGATAGAGCTTGCCAAGTTCAGCTCTCTGGAGAACCCATACCCAGGCTGCCGACGTGACACCGTATATGGAGATGGCGCCGATGAGGGCAGCGAGAACATTCGGCGACAGCATGGTCCCATCATGCGCCGATAGGCCCGCTCCCAGCTTGAACAGAAGCTGACCGGCAACCAGGCCGAATACGCACAGTATCGCAATTCCGTAACTGATCACGGCGTCACTTTCCGCTTGTCTATTGTTGCGTGGCAAACAACGAACAGATTGAGGTCGATCGAAGGTACCGGCAGCGGCCACCAGGATTCCTTGGCGCCCGGATAGTAGTGTCGCAGAAGCGCAATCAAGTTGTTGCATGAATTCACATGTTCACGCGCCATGATGTAGTCATAGGCAATGCCCTGACGGATGGCGTTTCGCCGTGGGCCGAAGTGGCGTCCCAATCGCCAGGCAAGGCCAGGATCGGTGGGGATCAGGATTGTCATCACTCCGCCATCCTTCAACACACGAGACCATTCCTTCAGGGCGAGGTGCGGCTGATAGATATGTTCGAGAACATGAGTCGCTATCACCCTGTCAAAGCAATCATCCGGATATGAGAGTTCGCCGCCGGCCTGCAATTCAAAACGCAGGCTTCCACCGCTGTGCTGAGAGAGTTTCTGTTCGGCTACACCAAGAGCCTTGGCGTCCGTGTCGGTGGAAACATATTCGAGGAATTGGTGGCGGACGAAGGGAAGATGTTCACCCGTTCCGGCGCCAATCTCCAATACCCGATCAAAATGGACATTCGTATCATAGGCTTTCTCTGCAAGCCTGTGACCCGCTTGCATGACGCGACCTTGCACAGAGCTTCCATAATTGGCGTCGTCATAAAGCTCTGCGAACTTTTCGCGGTAGTCCGTCCATGCCTCGTCCTCAGTCGGCATCACTCGTTCCTCAACGGCTGTTTGCGAAGTGCACGCGAGCCTGAAGATGCAGGGGCCGTGTTGGAACCGCTCTCACATCGTGACCGATGAAGGCCAGAATGAGTTGCATCCCCAGCAGTATTGGCAGCGCCGACAGCATCACCGTTCCTGCGGAGGCGGGTGTGCCCGCAGCGCTGAGCAAAATCAAATGATACACGCCAAAAATCAAACCGAATCCCAGCAAGCCCACCCCCAAAGGTAACTCGATCGAAGCGAGGGACATGTCCCGAAGATAATAGTTGTAGAATAGCCGCTTGAAGAAGTTCCGCACATGCTCGACGAGGAACTCGCCGATAACGCCTGAGATGCTGAGACTGCTCTTCTCATCACCGTATCGAGCATGCATGGGAACATCGATGACAACCGTCCCTAACGTATTGAGCCTGAAAAGCATGTCAGTTTCGAAGAAGTAGCGCTGACTGATTTTCTCAACCAACAACCACCGGATGACGGGCCTTATTAAGCGAAGCTTGGCATGAATTGGCAATCTGGGCAACACTGACCCTTGGCAAGTGGCATCACCGATTCGCCAGAGTCGTAATACTTGCCCGTTGCTGCCCGAGTACTTCGATTTCGCTGTGATCAAGACGCACCTCTCCCTTGGTTTTCTCTGGAACGCATGACAACCGGGCCTTTCACGCCGATGATGGATCGGGCGGCGGCCGTAGTTCGGCAATGAGCGCTAGAAAGTCGGCGAAGAGTTGTCTCGGGATTGCGACCTCAGCCATCTGGAAGGCGACATAGCGGCCGTGGCTGATGATCTTCGCGCCGATCTTGATCAACTTCTCCCTCAGGCTGGTCAGCGACCATTCCTTGATCGGTTCGGGTGTTGCGAGGGTGCGCAGGAAGTTGCCGAGATTGTAGGCG
>CANJMQ010000129.1 GCA_947475225.1 Bradyrhizobiaceae bacterium | reverse complement strand
GTCGCTGAAATACGAGGCGGTCTATCTGCATGAGCTGACGGATGGCTTCATCGCCGAACGCGTCATTGCTGAATGGATCAGATTCTATAGCAGCGAACGCCCGCATTCGGCTTTGGACGGGCTTTCGCCGGAACAGGCTTACGGCCGTCGCAGGCCTATGGAAATGATGGACAAGGCAAGGGCCTTGCCCACAGTTCCACAGGTTCAGCAACAGCAAGAAGGATTGAATTTGAACCGGAAACTGGTAGCGTAATCATTGTCTGGATTACACCTTAACTCTGCTACCTACCTGTCCAGCTAACCAGGACCACCTCATAGTAACTCCCTGTCCGGAGGACTATATAAATCACTATTACCAGTATAAAATACGCCCAGTAACGAATGCGGCGCCAGCGCGCACGCTTCTGGGCACTGAGCGGATCAGAGGTCTCTGCGGCTTCACTCCATCGCGGATCGAACTCGGCAGAACCAGAACTATCCTGTTGCTCATCTTGATCGTGACCGACCCCGTCCTCCAAGTGCTTGTAGTATGAAGGCTTGGGTACCGTAAGGCCATCCTGACTGACCGAGAAACTCCTTGGTGGTTCGATTACTTTGGCTTCCTCTGCGGTTTCAGCACAGGGCAACTCACCTGAACCAGGGTGTTCTGAGAAATCACCTGTTTTTCCATCCTTAGTCATGGTCCCTCAGCCGTGTGTGCATTGCTCACAAAAAGGGTAAAGTGTATTGTAAAGGATCGGTCGTGGGCTGTCGAGCCAAGGCTTGACATAGGCAGTCTTCCTTGAAACCACACGTCCGGTGCAGGTAGGGCGAAGCGGTGGTCGAGTTCTGGTGTCCCCCATTAAAGTTCGACACGCCCTCAAGAAGATCCGAGCCAGCAAGTGCAGGTTCCTGCCCCGGCATTTGCAGAGCTTGATGCCGTAACTGACGACTTCGCAACACAAATCCGTTCCGCCAGACGGAATAGCAACAACGATGTTTGGTGGTGCTTGAACTGCGGTGCCAATGAATGGCGCGAGTGACCGGGCTCGAACCGGCGACCTTCGGCGTGACAGGCCGACGCTCTAACCAACTGAGCTACACCCGCAATTCGGTGAGGGGTCTGATAGGGGAACCGCCTCCCCCTGTCAAGCGAGCCGTCAACGTTTTTTGGCCGTGACCTGGATCTCGATTTTCATGCGCGGATCGATCAGTGCGGCGACAATTGCGGTGGATGCGGGCCTGATTTCTCCGAAGTATTTCCGGAAGATCGGCCAGCACGGTTCGAAGTCCTCGGCCCTGGGAAGGATATAGGTCGCGCTCACCACGTCCGAGAGGCTGAAGCCCGCCTTTTCCATCGCCGCCTTGATGTTGCGGAAGGTCTGGTCGGCCTGTTCGGTGACGTCTTCCGAGATGGTCATCGTCTCATAATCGAAGCCGGTGGTTCCGGACACCCATATCCAGTCGCCGTCAACGATGGCGCGGGAATAGCCAATCTCGGCCTCGAACTTCGATCCGGATGAAATCTGGCGGCGAGTCATGGGGTGTCCTCCTCTGTTGCAGGGCCGAGACGCTCGCCCCAGTCCAGTTTCTTCGCCTGCTTGTAAGCCGCCCCCTCGCGCCTCGCAATGTGGCGGGTCTCAAGCCTCCCCTGCGTGCAGAGCCGGAGGGCAATGCCAGGCTTGGCATGCTGCGGCGGCGCGACGATGCGGGCACCGCCGGCAGGCTTACCCTCCCGCGACATGACAAGGTAGGCAAAGCGTTCGTCCTCGTAGGGCACGCGCGCCGCCTTGGCATGCATATGGGCCCTGCTCCGTGGCAGCCTGACGTTGAAATGGCACCAGTCGTCGCCCGTGACAGGGCAGTCGAGAGCGTGGGTGCAGGGGGCGACGGGAACCGCGCCCTCCCCGGTCAGGCGCTGGCGCGCCTCCCGGAGCCGGGCAAAGCCCTGCGGCGTGCCCGGTTCCACCAGCACCAGCGCCTTGCGGCTGGCCCGCCACAGCCCTTGCGCGATGGCGGCAGCCCGCTCCAGCGGCAGTTCCGCAAGGGCATAGGCAGCGATGACGAGATCCGCCGAAAGCCCCTCTGGCAGCGCCTCGATGCTCGCCCGCCGCACCGCTGCGGCAGGGAGAGGCGCCCGAGCGTGCCGGGCCAAATCCGCAGCAAGCTCCAGAAAGGCCGGGGAATTGTCCACAAAGGTGATGGCCGCGAGGCCTGCCCACTGCTCCACCGCCGCCCAGGACGCCGTTCCAGGGCCGGACCCGGCATCGATCAGGCTCTCGGGAGCAAAGTCCGGGCGGCGCTCCGCCAGTTCGGCAAGCACCCGGCGCACGGCTGCAAACGTTGCCGGCAACCGCGCGGTGAGGTAGGCGCCGAGGTCGATCCCCATCGAACTGCCACCTGCCCGGTAGGTCCGCGACAGGGCCGCGCTGCCCTCACGCCGGCTTCCGGCATGGGTGGCCAGCCAGGCCCCGACGGCACCTTGCAGCTGATCCGGCAAACTCATGATGATAAAGGGAAGTTAAGTTGCAAGTTGCACGACCCAAACTCTATCTTCCGGCCTGTCATAAAGCTCCGGACCCAGCCGCGAAAGGCCTGCGATGTTCGTCTCCTTCTTCCCCTCGCCCCGCCTCTTCTTCTCTTCGGCAATGCTGTGGGCGCTGCTGGCGGTACTGGTCTGGTTCTTTCTCGCCCGCGACGCCGGGGGATTGATCGGGCTTCCCAACCCACCCGCCGATGCGCAACCCATCGTCGGCGTCACCCGTTTCCTGTCGCCACCCTTCCTGTGGTTCTATCTCTATTTCGGCAGCGCTGTGGCGATCTTCGCCGCGGTTTGGCGGGTGCTCGACCCGCATCCCTATTTCAACTGGTCGGTGCTCGGCTCGGCACTCATCATCTTCGTCCTCTATTTCATGGTCGAGGTGAGCGTCACCATCAACGACTGGTATGGGTCGTACTTCGATCTCATTCAGAAGGCACTGGACCCCTCGACAAGGGGAACGGTTCCTGCTGCCGATCTCTATATCGGCCTTGGGCAAATCACCTCCGTGCTGCTTGTCTACATCGTGGTCGCGGTGCTCAATTCCTTCTTCACCAGCCACTACGTGTTCCGCTGGCGCACCGCGATGAACGATCACTATGTCGAACGCTGGGGCGCGCTGCGCGGCATCGAGGGCGCGGCGCAGCGCGTGCAGGAAGATACGATGCGCTTCGCCCGGACATTCGAAGATCTCGGCACCAGCCTCGTCAGCGCCATCATGACGCTGATCGCCTTCCTGCCAATCCTCGCGGCACTCTCGACCAAGATTCCGTCCATTCCCATTCTCGGCTCCACGCCCTATTCGCTGGTGATTGTTTCCCTGGTATGGTCGCTGTTCGGCACTGGCCTGCTTGCAATCGTTGGCATCAAGCTGCCGGGACTGGAGTTCCGCAATCAGCGCGTCGAGGCTGCCTATCGGAAGGAACTCGTCTATGGTGAGGACGACGCGGCGCGTGCCACACCGCTCACGCTGAAGGACCTGTTCCGTGCGGTGCGCATGAACTACTTCCGTCTCTACTTCAACTATCTTTACTTCAATGTCGTCCGCTACGCCTATCTGCAGGCAGACCTGATGCTGCCGTTCTTCGTGCTGATCCCGTCGATCGCGGCCGGTGCCATCACCTTTGGTATCTTCCAGCAGGTGCGCGCCTCCTTTGGCGAGGTGCGCGACGCCATGCAGTATCTCGTCAAGTCATGGCCGGATATCGTCGAGTTCATGTCGATCTACAAGCGACTGCGTGCGTTCGAGGCGGCACTCCATGGCGAGGCGCTGCCTGACATCGACCGCAAGTTCCTGCAGGACGGCGAACTGGCCTGAGAAGAGACAGATGAAGAAGCGCATCCTCGACAACAGTCCCGCCTGCCCCTTTTCGTAGCGCGTCGGGATCCTGCTGGATCTCATGTGGCTGCGAGACAGCGTAGCGATCAGCCTGGTCGAGGTCATAAAACCGCTCATCAGGCGCTGGCGCGATGCCTGCCTCGCGGCTCGTGCGGACCGGCAGGTGGCCGCGCGGGGCTTGATCGGTGCCTGATCGGGCCGCCACAACCCGGCATGATTTCGTGGCCAGAGCAGATCTCACGGGTCTGATGACGTGGTTAACGGAAGTTGCTAGTGTCGGGCCAGATTTGAATCGAGACTGACATGACGCTTTCGAGACTGACCGTGCTTTCCGCCGCCCTTCCCCTGCTGGGGCTGCTCTCGCCTGCCTCCGCGCAGAGCGGGCAGGATCACCAGTATGTGCTGGACCTCGGCGCCGGCGTCATGGCGCAGCCGCGTTATCCGGGCTCGGACGAAACGATCTTCGTTCCCTATCCCCTGATCGCCGTGAGCAAGTTTTTCCTTCCGGGCTATGGCCAGATCGATGAGAATGCCAGCACGCGCCGCCTGTCCATCTACCCGTCCTTCAATTACATCGGAAAGCGCAACTCATCCGATTCGAACGAACTGCAGGGGCTCGATGACGTCGACTGGGCGCTGGAGGCTGGCCTTGGCGTGTCCTACCGCTACGACTGGATTCGCGGCTTTGCCGAGGTCCGTCAGGGTTTCAACGGGTATTCCGGCCAGGTGGCGCAGTTCGGCATCGACCTGATCGGCAATCCGACCGAGGACCTGGAACTGCGCTTCGGGCCGCGCGCCGGGTGGGGCTCCAAGAACTACATGGACACCTATTTCGGAATCAACGCGAGCGAGGCGACCGCCAGTCCGCTCTATGACAAGGCCTACAAGGCGGAGGCCGGCTTCGACACGGTGGGGCTCGCCGGCAGCGCCACATATGATCTGACCGATGACTGGAAACTGCATGCCCTGGTCGGCTGGGACCGGTTGGTCGGCGACGCCGGCAACAGCCCCATTGTCAAGGAAGGCAGCGAAAACCAGTACTACGCTGGTACTGGCATCACTTACCGCTTCGCCTTCGATCTGTTCTGATCAGCGGATACCATCTCAACACGCGACAAGCGCAGCGGGTCGATGGATAGCGCCTGTCCAATTGCCCGCCTTCAGCACGGACTGAGTTCAGTCACATCCCGCGCAGGACGGAAGAGAGCGCTTGCCAGTCTCGATGGCCGCTGCTATAAATCTCTACAGAATTAGTAGGTTTAATAGAGATGGGCATTTCCCAGAACATTCGCAAATCCTGCAGGAAGTTCCAGCAGAGCTTGGCACGGCTTGCAGACCAGTCATTCGGCAAGGCCGTCCCCGCCGCCCATGATGAGATGGCGAGGGGCGAATTCATGTCTGCATTCATCTCCGATCAAGGTCTGAACCTCCCCGCCACCAGGCCGGAACGGACCCGCCGCTAGACCCTGCTTCCAGTCGAACGGGTTGAAGCCCTACCGACCCGCGCCACCCGAATTCCAGGCGAAACACCCGACAGCACCATCGGGGTACGGAGCATCAACGCCGAGAGCCATACGAGGGCGCGGCTCAATATCGCCGCGCCCACGGTCAATTCTAACATCGTTTCCGCGACATTTAATTTACACTTCGTAAGGGCATTTCTCTCTCGACTCATGGACTTACCAGCCATGGCAGTATCCGATATGAAGAAACGCGTTTGAGCATTTTCATGGGGACTGTCGTGAAGCGGATTAGCATCTTCCTTGCGGCTCTGTTGAGCATCGGCATCCAGATCGGCACAGCGCGGGCGCAATTCACGCAAGCGGAGTCAACGATCATTTCCGCGGCCCAGCCGGCGATCGATAAGCTGCTGCAGACACTGCCACGGGGCACGACACTTTCTCCGACCCAGGTCTTTGTCGATGACATCGGTCAGGCCCATGTCAGGGTGGCGCAGTTCTTCAAGAACATCCCGGTGTTCGAGGGCGACGCCGTCATTCATATCGACACCAGAACGTACCGTGTCATCGGCACAACCAACGCAACCCTGCCCTTTGCGCTCACGAACGTGACCCCCAGCGTGTCCTCGCAGCATGCCTCCGATGTGGCACGTACCCATTTTGCGCAAGCGCCGGGCCTCAACAGCAGGCAGGATCTCTCCATACTGGTGAAGAACGGTGTTGCCTCTCTCACCTGGAAAGTCCGCAACGAAGGGCACGTCGCAGAAGGACACGTTGACAAGGTCGCCTTCGTCAGTGCGGGTTCGGCACAGGTGCTGCGCGCCTGGGACGATCTGCAAACAAGCAATGTGGCTGGCACCGGCGCCGGCATGTACATGCCCTCGGGCGGCAGCGCGATCACCGTGGACAAGACGGCAGCAACAACCTTCTACCTCCGCAATGCGGGCTCGCCGACCTACTTCACCTGTGACATGCGCAATGGCCGCTCGTCCTGCTACTATGTCACCGGCTCCTCCGCGAGTTTCGGCACGGGATCAATCAGCACATCAGGCCCCACTGCTGCGGCAGATGCCGAGTTCGGCGCGGAGACGACGCTCAGCTACTACAAGACGAAGTTCGGCCGAAACGGTATCGACAACGCCAACTTGTCGACCTACAGCCGTGTGCATTACAGCAGGGGTTACGAGAACGCCTTCTGGTCGGACTCATGCAGTTGCATGACCTACGGAGACGGCGCATCGACCTTCTATCCGCTGGTATCGATCGACGTTGCCGGCCATGAGATGTCCCACGGCGTCACCTCGCGCACAGCCAAGCTCACCTATTCCGGCGAGTCCGGCGGCCTGAACGAGGCAACGAGCGATATCTTCGGGACGATGGTCGAATACTACGCCAACGGCAGCTTCGACGTTCCGGATTACAAGATCGGTGAAATGATCATGCGGTCGAACTGGGTCAGCGGCACCAACCGGACATCCTTCCAGCCCACCAAGGCGCTGCGCTACATGTACAACCCCGCCCTCGATGGCGCGTCGCAGAACTGCTGGTACAGCGGCGTTGGCAGCATCGACGTCCATTACAGCTCTGGCATAGCCAACCATTTCTACTATCTGCTTGCCGAGGGCTCCGCGCCTGCCTCTCCGCTCCCCCCCAGCCCGACCTGCAACAGTTCCACCGTAACAGGCATCGGCCGCGCCAAGGCCGAACAGATCTGGTATCGTGCCCTGACCGTCTACATGACGGCATCCACCAGCTATTCCGGCGCCCGCGCCGCAACGATCAGCGCCGCCACCGATCTCTACGGCGCCACCAGCACGGAAGTGAACACCGTCGCCGCATCCTGGGCAGCCGTGAGCGTCAACTGAACCTGCCGGGTGTAAAAGCCGGATCAATAATACCTCACTGAAGCGGCCGATTTGTTTGGCTGCGCCGGAGTAAAACTGCGGCAGTTAGAGTCCTTTGCCTGAGTTGGCAGGGGGCGGGGGATGAAGTCAGTGGAGCTATACGCGCGGGTTCGGCACGCC
>CANJMQ010000128.1 GCA_947475225.1 Bradyrhizobiaceae bacterium | reverse complement strand
TTCGGATCTCGGCTTGCCCAGCATCTCAAGGCCGAAGCCGATGTTCTGCGCCACCGTCATGTGCGGGAACAGCGCGTAGGACTGGAACACCGTGTTGACCGGACGCTTGTAGGGCGGCAGCGGCGCAATGTTCTCGCCATGGAGCAGGATTTCGCCCTCGGTGGGGAAGTCGAAGCCGGCGATCAGGCGGAGCAGCGTGGTCTTGCCGCAGCCCGAAGGGCCCAGCAGCGTGAAAAACTCATTTTCGCGGATCGAAACCGAAACATTGTCGAGAGCCTTGACGGCGTCCTGCCCTGCTCCGAATTGTTTCGTGACGCCTTTCGCCTCGATGGCGGTTTGGCCTGCTGCCAAGATCTCGCTCCCTGTTCCCGCCCTTTTCGGCGGTTGTTGGCTGCATCCTAGGCCGGGGAAATGCCCTTTGCCAATGGGTTCCGCGACGGCCGGAGCAGTTGACGCAGGGGCGGCGCCGGGCCGCCCCTTACGTTTTGCCTAGATCGACCAGCCGCCGTCGATGACGAAGGTCTGGCCGGTGACGAAAGCGGCCTCGTCGCTTGCCAGATAAACCACCAGCATGCCGATTTCCTCGGCACGGGCCATGCGGCCCATGGGCTGGCGGGAGATGAAGGCGGACTTGGCGGCCTCGTAGTCACCCGTGGCCTTGAGACGCTCGGCGAGCGACGGGCTGTCGACCGTGCCGGGGCAGATGGCATTCACGCGGATGCCCTTGGAGGTGTAATCCGCCGCCAACGCCTTGGTCATGCCGATCACTGCGGCCTTGGTGGCACCATAGACGAAGCGGTTCGGCACGCCTTTGATCGAAGACGCGGCAGAGGCCATGTTGATGATCGTGCCATTGCCACGCGCCAGCCAGGCCGGCATGAAGGCCTTGATCATGTGAAAATGCGCCTTGACGTTGAGGTCGAAGGAGAAGTCCCAGGCCTTGTCGTCGGTTTCCATCAGCGTGCCGGCGTGGACGAAGCCGGAGCAGTTGAAGAGAATGTCCGGCGTTCCGACGCGCTTTGCCGCAGCGTCGATCTGGTCCTGCCTGAGAACGTCGAGGGTGAAGGTCTCGATGCCGGACTGCTCGGCGGCGAGCGAGGCCAGCGCCTCGGCATTGATGTCGGTGGCCCAGACCTTGGCCCCCTCCTTCGCCATGCAGATGGCCGAGGCCCGGCCAATGCCCTGGCCTGCCGAGGTGACGATCGCTGTCTTGCCGTGAAGCCTGCCGGCCATGGACTTCTCTCCCATTGTCCTGTTCTCTGTTGGGCGAAATCACTAGCGCCTCGGGATGAGCCTTGTCCATGACCAACGATGACCTCTGCTACCTCTCCGCCACGGATGCCCTGAAGCTGTTCAGGAAGCGCAAGCTCTCTCCGGTGGAACTCACCAAGGCGCTGATCGCCCGATCGGAGAAGGTGAACGCGAAGATTAACTGCCTGGCCGACCGCTATTTCGACGAGGCCATCGCGCAGGCGAAGGCATCGGAAGCGCGCTACATGAAGCGGGGCACAAAGACCGGCGCACTCGATGGCGTGCCGCTGGCCGTGAAGGACGCGCAGCGGCTGAAAGGCAAGCGCACCACGCAGGGCTCGCTGATCTTCAAGGACTGGGTGGACGATCATTCCGACCCGATGATCGAGCGGCTGCAGAAGGCCGGTGCCGTGATCCTGGCGCGAACGACGACGCCGGAGTTCTGCCTCTCGGGCATCACCGCCTCGCGGATCTGGGGTGTCACCCGCAATCCGTGGAATACCGAATGGGGTCCGGGCGGATCATCGGGCGGTTCGGGTGCGGCACTGGCGGCAGGGCTCACCACGCTGGCGACGGGCACCGACATTGGCGGGTCGATCCGCATTCCGGCGGCGGCCTGCGGCGTGGTGGGCTACAAGCCGCCGCATGGGCGCAACCCGGATGGCCCGCCCGCCAACTTCGACCGCTTCAACCACTGCGGGCCAATGACGCGCAGCGTGGCCGATGCCGCACTGATGCAAAACGTAACCTCAGGGCCGCACCCGCTCGACCATGACTCGCTGAGGCAGAAGGTGAAGCTGCCCACCGAGGCCGCCTCGATCAAGGGCATGAAGATCGCCTACTCGGTGGACCTGGGCTACGTGCCCGTTGAACCTGCCGTCAGGAAGAACATGCTGAAGGCCATCGAGGTCTTCGCCAAACTCGGCGCGAAGGTGGAGGAGGTGAACCTCGGCTGGAGCGAGGACGTGGAGAAGAACGGGTTGCACTGGTACAACCTCATGCATTTCGGGCGGCAGACGATCTGGCACCTGAAGGAGTCGCGGCACCTGATGACCGACTATGCCGTGAAGTTCGCCGAGGTGGCCAGCAAGGTGACGGGCGCCGACGACGCGCACAGACCGTGGGAACAGGCGCACCGCATGTACCAGACGCTGGGACCGGTGCTGGCATTGCATGACCTGTTCATCTGCCCCACCAACAATGCGCCATCGGTGAAGGCGGAGCACAATCCATGGGACGAGAATTTCACCGTGGCCGGACGCAAGGTCGACCCCGAGTATGGCTGGGTGATGACCCACCAGTTCAACATGCTGCACAACTGCCCGGTGCTGTCCGTGCCTTCAGGCCACGCGGACACCGGTGTTCCGACCGGCATCCAGCTGGTGGGCCGGACCTGGGACGATGTGAAGGTTTTCCGCGCTGCTCTGGCCTTCGAGAAGGCTTTGGGCGGCTGGTATGGGACGAAAAAGGATCGGCCCCGGTTGTGATTTTTCTTGACTTTTGCGGAAAAAATCCCTATAATGGGTGAATGAACTGGGCACTCACCATCGGCAGGATTGCAGGCACGCGGATCAGACTTCACATCACCTTCCTGCTCTTCCTCGCCTGGATCGGCATTGCGGATTACCTCGCCGGAGGCCCGGCTGCCGCCATTGAATCGATTGTGTTCATCCTGCTCGTGTTCCTGTGCGTGACGCTGCATGAATTCGGCCACATCGCCATGGGGCGCCGCTTCGGGGTGAACACGCCGCAGGTGATCCTGTCCCCCATCGGCGGAATCGCGGCCATGGAGCGGATGCCGGAGAAGCCCCGGCAGGAACTGCTCGTTGCCATCGCCGGGCCGCTGGTCAATGTCGCCATCGCGCTTGTCCTGATGGCGGTGTTCGGCCTGGGCCTCCGGCAGATCGCCAGCATCGACTTCGACAACGCCACGCTGGCCGAGCGGTTGCTGATCGTGAACCTCGTGCTGATCGCCTTCAACCTGGTGCCCGCCTTCCCGATGGATGGCGGCCGCGTGCTGCGCGCCATGCTGGCCATGAACATGGGCGCCGCGCGGGCCACGGTCCTTGCCGCGCGTATCGGCCAGGGCTTCGCCATGGTGTTCTTCGTGCTGGGGCTGCTGTGGAACCCGATGCTGATGGTGGTGGGCGTATTCATCTATTTCGCGGCGGGTGCGGAAGAGCAACAGGCCGCCTTCACCGGCTTTGCCGCCCGCCTCACCGTGGGCGATGCGATGGAGCCTTCGCCCGTGGTGCTGCAGGCAGTCCAACCGGTGTCGACCGCCATCGACGCGCTGCTGGCCTCACCGCAGAAGGAATTTCCGGTTCTGGACGCGGCCTCGCACATCGTGGGATTGCTCGACCGCGACCAGATGATCCTCTGCCTGCGCGACCGGGACGCCGGAGTGCCGGTGGGCGAGGTGATGCGGGACTGCGAGCCCCTGCTGCCGGGCGAACCGCTGGGGGAGGCCTATTCGCGGATGCGCGGACGCGGCGCCAATGCCGAGGTGGTGGCAGATGGCGCCGGCCGCGTGATCGGCCTGCTCACGGCGGAGAACGTGGCCGAGATGATGATGGTGGAGAGCGCCAGGCCGGGGTGGCGGTTCAGGCGCAACTGAAAGGCCTTTCCGGAATCGGGCGGCCGATCACTACGCCAGCATGAAGAAGCCTTTCGAGAGGAGGGCGCGCACCGGGTGCATCCGCCACCAACGCTTTTTTGGACTGACCCTGGCTGGTGAAACCAGCACTTCCCTTCCCTCGGACACAATGCCGAACTTGTTTCGGAATACCGCATTCCTGCGATTGATCCCCTCCTCCGAATGGCGGAATATAGCGTAGTTGTTCGAGGCGTCTTCGCCCTCTTCATTGTGCAGATGGACGCTCTCCGGCGTGAAGGCGAGCAACCAGCCCGCACGTTGCAAATCGAGCATAAAGGCGAGGTGCTCGCCTTGGATGTAGAGGTCCTCGTCCCAGCGAACGGTGTCGAAAACCGCGCGTCGAATGAGCAGGAAGTTCCGGGTGAAATTCGCGTAGGCAAAGCGCACTCCCCGCGCGGTCATGTAAGTCCAGGCCTGATGGGGGACGTTGGTGCGGAGCAGGATGCCGTTTTCGAGGAAGATGTGACCCTGCTTGGCGCTGAACTCGCCCGATGTGGTTCCCTTGCCCATACCGAACTGGCGTTCGAGGCCAGACAGCGCGCCGATTTCCGGGCGTGATTTCATGATGGCAATCATGGCCCCGAGATTCGTTTCTTCGACGAAGTTGAAGTCGTCGTCCAAGCGCAGCACGAAGGGTTCGTCGGCGAGGCGCGACACGAGATCGTTGCGGGCCGCAGTGACGCTGGTCCACGCCGGATATCGAACGATGACATGGCCCTGTCTTTGCAGACCACCATAGAAGGCATCAAGGTCCGGGCAATGACCACCGTCATCCGCAATGTAGAGCCTGTAGGGTTCTTTGCAGTATTGCTCGATAGATCGTACTGTGCTCATCAACCGGTCCGGGCGGTCGAAGGTCTTGATCGTGATCGCGATGAGATTGGAAGACACGGAAGAAGGCCCTTCGGAGCAGTTAATCCCAAAAGAGACGGCGGAGCATCTTCGGCGAGTCCTTACAGCACGATTGCAGCCACATCACTAAAAATTTTTATGATATCGATTGCTGTCGACCGGCGCCGGACTGGGAGCGGCGGAGCCTTAGTCCGAGATGCCCGGTGGGCATTGCCGAAGCCATGAATAGCGCAGGCCGCGTGATCGGCCTGCTCACGGCGGAGAACGTGGCCGAGATGATGATGGTGGAGAGCGCCAGGCCGGGGTGGCGGTTCAGGCGCAACTGAGGCGGTCCGGCCCGCTGCGGCCGGGCTGGCAGAACGGCCGGGGACTGTCCACCGGGCGTGCATTTTCAGGCATGAGTTGAGGTGCACCTGCATCTGCGCCTATGATTCGCCCTGCCGCGCCTGCGTCCCTTGAGGGCGCCGGAACCGAGCGCGCAAGAGACTGGAGTTGGAGCGATTGAAATACAGGCCCGAGGTCGATGGTCTCCGCGCGATCGCTGTTCTTGCCGTCATGGTCTTCCACGCGAAGCTGGGTCCCTTTCCTGGCGGCTTCCTCGGCGTTGACGTCTTTTTCGTCATCAGCGGATACCTGATCACCAGGATCGTCCTTCCGGACATCGCCGGTGGCCGCTTCAGCCTGCGGATCTTCTACATGCGCCGGGTGCGGCGTATCCTGCCGGCGCTCTATCTCGTCACGCTGCTGTGCCTTCCGGTGGGTCTCTACCTGCTCATTTCCGAGGACCTCACGGACCTCGCGAAGAGCGCCATCGCGGCCGTGCTGTTCGTGCCCAACTTCTATTTCTGGGACACGGCGGACTATTTCGCCCGCGCCGCCGACTTCAAGCCGCTCATCCACACCTGGAGCCTCGGTGTCGAGGAGCAGTTCTACCTGCTGTTTCCGGCACTCCTGTTGCTGCTCGCGGCGCGGGCACGGGTGGCGGTTCTGACACTGATCACGCCGTCTCCATTACGCTGTCGATCGCCTTCCAGCCGCATGATGCCGATGCGGTGTTCTATCTGCTGCCGTTCCGGGCGTGGGAGCTGGCGGCTGGCGCGCTGGCCGCCCTTCTGGACACACGGATTGTGGCATGGCTGGGCCGTGGTGCCCTCCGCGAGGCGGGTGGCATTCTCGGCCTTCTGCTGATCATCGCCGCCATCTTCACGCCGCCGGAGATGCTGCCGCCAATCGTGCCGCAGCTGGCTGCCATCGCGGGCGCCGTACTGGCGCTGCTGCTCTGGCGGCAGGGAACCGCGACCGCCCGGATCATGGGCAGCGCACCGCTCGCCGGCATCGGCCTGATCAGCTACAGCGCCTATCTGTGGCACCAGCCGATCCTGGCCTTCGCCCGCTCGGTAACCGGGCTGGAGCTCGGAACCGCTGCAAAGATCCTCGCGGTGCTGCTGACGCTGGTCCTGTCCTATCTGTCATGGCGGTTCATCGAAACACCCTTCCGCGACAAGCAGTCGGTTCCGCCACGACGGCTCCTCGCGATCCTGCTGCCCTCGTGGACTGCAATCATTGTCGGGGCGCTGATCATGCTGCATGTGGCGGGCAGCCCCGATGCCATGATGACGGCGCTGCAGAAGCAGGTATTCCTCACCGCGTCCGAGAGCCCCGAACGCAAGGCGTGCCACATCAAGCAGGGCAAATATGTGCCCCCCGGCGAGGCCTGCGTCTTCAACTCCGGGCCCGCGGCGGTGGCGGTGCTGGGCAACAGCCATGGCGTGGAACTCGCCTATGCGCTCGGGCAGGTGCTGGCCCCCGAAGGCGTTGCGCAGTTCACCTACAGCGCCTGCCCGCCGCTCTTCGGGCAGAAGGAGCCCAAGCGCCGCGAATGCGCGCGTTGGACCGCCGACGTGATGGACTACATCTTGCACGACGCCGGCATCGGCACCGTGGTCATCGCCTATTCCATGACCTCGCTGGCCGATGGCATCGCCGAGGACGAGCAGAACGAGCCGGCCAGGCGGGCGGATCGCCGGAAGGCATTGTTCGATACCGTCGATGCGCTCACCACGGCGGGCAAAAAAGGTGGTGGTCGTGCTGCAGGCCCCGCGCCTGCCGCGCCACGTCCAGTACTATATCCGGGAGATCGCGAGCCCCGCGGATGTCGACTTCATGGCCTCGGTCACCACGGCCGACTGGACCGCCAAACTTGCCGCGCTGAAGTCGGAGCTTCTGGCCGCCGCCGCCGCGAAGCCCGGACAGCTGTTCATCGTCGATCCAGCGGAGATCTTCTGCCCGGGCGCGCAATGCGCGGCCGTGCTGCATGGCCAGGCGCTGTTCTTCGACGAGCACCACATGTCCGTTGCCGGCGCAGGGCTGGTTGCCGGAGAGATCGCAAGGCGCCTCGCGGCGCCGTGAGACGGGTCAGCCGGCGTCGTAGCCGAAGGCCTGGAAGTCCTCGGCATAGATGTCGGCAACGAGGCGGCGGGCCAGTGGCGTCATGAAATCCTCGTGCTTGTCCTTCGGGCCGCTGGCATGCGGCGAGCCGAGGCGGCGCAGGTGCTCAAAATCGATTGCAGTCAGCGCCGCCGGAGTGCCGAGCCGGGTGTGCGACAGGAACTCACGCATTTCTGCCTCGTAGCGCTCGACATGGATGATGTCAGTGAACACCCCGACGGGCAGTGCGAGCGACTTGAGCTGCAGGTCCCAGTGCAGGTCGCGCGCCAGCGCGCC
>CANJMQ010000127.1 GCA_947475225.1 Bradyrhizobiaceae bacterium | reverse complement strand
GCTGGTCCAGCGGCACGCTCAGAATGCGGTCATTCCCCACACCGCTTGGCCGCCCACCGCGCCCGCACAGCCCGCGAAATCGCCGCCCTGCCTTCAGCCGTCCTAGGCCCGGTAGACAGCCCGCCATGGTTCGGGCACCGACCACCCCGGAGCAAGAGCTTTCGCTGGCACGGCGTTCCGCGGCGCGTGCGAGCACCGCAAACCGGCTTTGGCCTCTGCACCGTGAATAAATCGGCAAATTCCATAAAAGACGTTTAGCATAGTTTTGGACAGAGCGCGCGACACACTTTTCAAGGACTGGGGCTGGATTTCCTGTAGACGTGAATTTCCGCAAAAGGCTGACCCGGGGAATTTCGTCTACGTCCAAATCTCACGGCTGCCCTGCACCGGTGCAAATCAGGCCCCGAGGCCCTGCTTGCTGCCAGATGGCCGTACATGGACCTACGAAGGCGCTGGACGGCGTTCGGTGGGCGGTGGCTGGGGGTAAACAAGGCGCTGTTCCCCGCCACTCCTTGAGGTCCACAGAGCACTGGCTAACTGACGTTGCGACTAATACCCCGTGACGCGCACGCGGAGGCGTGCAGAAATTCGATGAAGGTCCAGCCGGATCAGCCACGCGGTTGCCGAGATCAGCTGTTCCGCATGCTGGCGTGTGCCTCGACCCCCATCCACCAATGCCGCCGGAGCCTGATGGCCACCCACGGGCCTCTGTAGGGCCCGGAAATGGCATTTTGGCCGCCGACGAGGCTGCGCCGACTACGAACCCTCGCCCTGCGGTTCCCGTCTCAGCACCTCGCCAGTTTCGAGCCTGACGCCTTCGGGAGCCACCTCGACGACCTTCCGGCCCTGCAGCTGCCGGATAATCCCCGGCGGGCCTTTGCCATCGGCAGCGCCGAACAGGTCGGCGGCGGTCCAGCCACCCTCGATGCAGTCGGTCATGAATGTCATCACGAACGCTATGCCACCCTGTTTCAGGATGGGGTCTGTTTCTCTCATACAGAACCATGCGTGTGCGCGACAGATGTCGATGTGCCGGATATGGGGGTCCCGCTCGGCGCGCGGTAGATCCGCTATGGTTTGGCATTCAACGGGCGGCAGCCCATTCGGCATCGACCACTGCCGGACGATCGAAGCCAACGGTCCGAGTTTGTCTTCGATGAGGTCACGGGGAAATGCGATGTCCCGGGGGTCAAACGCCGCCGTGGCTTCTTTCTTGCCAGCGCCTGCCAGTCGGAACCGCAGAAGCCGAGGTGGTGGACATTGCCGTGTATTAGGTTCCATACAGGGTGATGTCCACGACCTCGCCCGTTGGAACGCCTTTTGGGCTGCAAAGGGGCTGGGCCAGAGCTCTGGGAATACCCCGGCCGCTGCGCTGGGCTCATGGAACGCGATTCCGGCCTCGGCAAGCTGAACGGACATCGGATCGGTCGCCAGCAGGCTGGCGCTGTCAACGATCTGGTCCACTGGCTCGGACAAGACCGCGTCGGAAGCGATATAGATGATTACAGGGTTGTCGGCTGTGCGACGGATGCCTCGGAGCCTGCCGACCGCCTGAGCGACCTGACCGCTGGAAATCGACCTCATGATGGTCCGCACGGTTGAATCTGGATGCGAATTTCCCCGGTCTGGGACCAATTCAACAACGTCGCCGCGCCTGACAAGGCGATCAATGTCCGCCTCGGGGTACCATTTGCCAACAGGATCCACAGCACGCCCGGTCAGTGCGGCTGCCATGGCCTCCACGTCCTCAGGACGCGGCAGGGGCCGCCCCACGATGAAGGCAGCCTCGACTTCGTTCCAATCGTTTCGACCGGCAAGACCGTTGAACCACGCCTCATGGATGCGGTCCGGAAGGCCAAGGGCCTCAATGACCGACTTGTTCCCGACGACCAGAAGGCCGCCCTGATGCTGCAGGTCCAGAGCCAGCGCTGTCGCGCGCATACCACGCAGGGCCTTCCGGTCCGGTTCCCCGTCCTTTCCCCGGAAATGCGACTTCCCGAACGCCCGGTCCGTTGCTTGGATGACCTGCTGGTGCGGCGCACGCACGGCAATTTCCGTAACGACATCCATCTTCGGGAAGTATGGCAGGACAAGGTCCACCTCCAGCGTGGCATCGATGATCAGCGTGGGGGCAAACCAGTGGTCATTGACGGGTTTGCGGGTTCGTACCCTGATCTGGCGCACGTCAGTTGCTTTATCCCGCTCAAGCGACAGACGACCGCTCCTGTAAGAACCGTCGCCCTTCAGCGGAATTTCGGCGATGACCTCCCACAGCGTAACCATTGGGCGGATAGACTTGTTCGGCGCACGTTCAGCGATGGTGCCCTCATCGATGCGGCGGCCCCATTCCTGACGTGCAGCTGCGCGACAGAATGCCCAAAAGAGAGGTGACTTCCGGAAGCACCCTATATCGATGGGCCCGTCAGGTTGATCTTTGACTTTGCGCAGCAAGACCTGTCGCATGTCAGACAGGAAGCCATCGTCGTCAGGCGACAGCGGCATAGCCCCTTGGTCCAGCGCATCGAGAGAGACCACCAAATCTTCGTCAAAACCGGCAAGCCCCGCCTGCCAAAAGCTCTCGTCTATGATGCGGGCGGCCACCCCAGCTTCACCGATCGGCTCTGGCGGGTTCAGGTATATCGACTGATGGGCGACAATCCAGAAATCGACCCCGACGAGCCGCTTTTGCATACGGTAAGCACAATCCTCGCGGAAGGAGCATTCGGCGCAGACCTCACCATCAACATCCCCCGCAACTGATTCAACTTCTCGGACGGCTTCGAGATTGCGGCACATTTGATGCCCATCAGAACTTCTTGGGTCCGCCGCTGCGCGTCCACGCCAGACCGCTGCTGTGAGGCCAGTGCCAGACGCTGCCTTCCGGAAGTCCTCAAGGGCTTGGTTCGATAGCTTGTGGTGCGGCACGCATAAAACGACCACGCGTCCATCGCCCGCCTCGCGTAGGGCTTGAAGAAGTGCAACGACGTGCCGTAGTACGATGTGCGTCTTGCCCAACCCGACGCTGGCCTTGATGGCATAGGTGACCGGCTTGACCGACAGGGCTTCATCAAAGAATTGAACCACAGCCTGTTCGAGCGTGGCCACACCCTCCTCAAGCGTCATCTCATTCGACGGGCGCTCGACCTTGTCCATCGCGAGCCTGATGCGCGCTTGCACCCATGCGTCACCCTTCTCGGCCCGAAGCTCATGGAAGCCGCGACCGTCGCGAAGGGCGGGCGATCTGGGGTGGAGCGCGGTTACATCAAGGCCGCGCTGCCGAAGCCCGCGCTGTGCTTCCTTGCCGCGATGATAGGCAGGGCTATTGCGCGCAAAATCCGGTAACGCGAGCAGGACACGCCACCCGGCCTTCAGTTTGAGGGTGGAGATTTTGCTCCACGCATCAACCGCGATGGTTTCGAAGCCTGTAACAGCCTGAATGGCGGCTCCATGCTGCTTCCCAAAGGCAATGACGAGCGGACCATCGAGCTCAGCTTCTGGACCCGGCTCATCCCCATTCGCATCGCTGGGCGGCGGGTCGATCTCCTCAAGACTATGGAGCGCCGCAACGAAATCACCGCCATATTCGAAATGGACCAGAAGATCGAAGGCATCACCGAAAGTGCCACCGCTCGCTGCGGGTGCGCCCATGTCTTGGTCGTTCGTGCTAAGTGAGAACCAGTGGTCGCCAAGTATCGTCGTCGCAAAGCCCGTCGCCTGATTGGGTGACCGCCAGTTGCCTTTGCCATCGGGATGAAATCCGTGCTTCGGCAGCACGGCATGCAGTGGGTTTTGCTTGTTGTAGTCGTCTATGGCGGGGATGCGTTGTCTGTAGCCACCGGAATGCTGGCGATCATGAGACCGAGAACGTCCTGTGGCCGCGTCATCATCCCTGTCCGGCGCTGAATCAGGTTCCTCCGGTTTTAGATCGTCGTCGGGCGGGATGAGCCCTGAGGGGTCGAACAGCGGGCCTTCGGCTATGAAAAATTCATAGAACTTCGGCGCGCCACTTCTTTGTCTGCCTTCGCGCCGCTCAGGGGGTACGTTCGGCAAGAATACAACCTGACCGGTTCGAGCGAGCGCAAAGTCGCAAACGATGCCCGCCACACCCAGCCGCCTGAATAATTCTTCGGCAGTTTTCAGATAGCTTTGGCCGGGAATTGGATGAGCAAGCGGCACGAGGATGCGCCACTTCTGCTTCTCTGCCGAAGCCGACGATGAGCTGTAGATGCAGCAGGCCACTTCGCCAACGGTCGCCTTGAGCGCCTGCGTGAGCGCATCAATGAAGGGCGAACCCGTGTCGATGTCGACACACAGGTACTGAAACGCGCCGTGTTCCCGTTGCGCCTTGTATTCTCGGCCATCATGGCCGATGTAGCTCGACGGGATGATCGCTGGCGCGCTGGCTTTTGGCACCGCGACCGGCTTTCGCACGGAGTCGAGGATCCGGTCCCACGAGATGGTGCCATATTTCGCACCGGGGCGATTGATAAGCGTATCGTGCTGTCCGGCGAGAAGCAAAACGGGTTCAAGAGGCATTGTGAGGCCCTCATTTTGGGGACCCGCCGCTTGCGAAAAGATGCGGAAAATGCTATGAAATCCGTGTTAGAGGGATGTCAAAGCACCGGTCCGTTCACGCAAGAGCGGGCCGGTTTTCAGTTTGGGTGATCGTCGTCTGAGGTGCTGGTGAGCTTGCGTGACAGCCTGCTCTTCGCCCATTCAAGCAGGTCCGCACCGGAATACACGATGTTCCGACCGAACCGGTGAAACCGCGGCCCGCCGCCCGTGACACGGAGCTTGGTCAACGTTCGGGGAGCAGCTGGGACCCCGAGCTCTTCATCGAGAAATTTGGACGCCGCGGGGGTGCGATAGTATTTTTCCGGGACGGCAGTTGACGTGTAGAGGTCGCTTTTCATCAGGTCACTCCAGAACATGTGAGCGACCTTCCACATACTCAGGAATATTTTGTTTGGAAGTACGTTGTTTTTAGTAGACCTGCTGTCTCCGCATTATCCCTTGAAATAGAACGGCAATAATTTTTTCCGTCAGCGTGCGCATTCTTAGTTATCAAATAATTTAATCTACTTTTAAATCCTCTTTTCCGCCAGACATGGCCGACTCGATCCGGTTTCCGATGACATCCGCAGCCTTCTTGAGCGGATTGCTGTCGAGATGCGCGTACCGCTGGGTCGTAGCCTGATTGGCATGGCCAAGAAGCTTTCCAACTACGGGAAGACCCATGTTCTCGCCGACCGCGATGCTAGCGAAGCTATGCCGCCAGTCATGGATGCGAACGTCCTGCAGCTTGGCGGCCTTTCGAATGGCTGCCCACGGGCGCTTCAGGTCTGATCGGGGGCGACCTACCTTGCCACCGGCGATGACGTATTCGGTGTCCGCTATGCGCGGCACAGCCTTGATTACCTTGATTGCATGTGTGCTGAGCGGGACGGCCTTCTTCCCGGTCTTGCTGTCGGGGAGAAAAAGTAGGCTCCGTCCCAGATCCACATCGGACCATCTGAGGTGAAGGACCTCGCGAAGACGCGCGCCGGTCAGAATCAGGAGCCGAATGGCTGCCGCCGCGAAGGGATCTAGCGGAGCCCGGCGCGTCCCCGGCCTTTGCGCATGCTTGGCATTCGGGTTCTCGACATCGATTTCCATCGGCAGCCCGACGGTCTCAGCCTCATGGATTGCGGCACCCAAGCGTTCGAATTCCACGTCGGTGAGGAAGCGCTCCCGGCCCTGCTCCCGGTTCTTGTCCAGACCGCGCACAGGGTTCTCTGCCGCTGAAACCATCTCGAGCTTTGCCGCCCAACTCCACAGGGCCGATAGAACCGCCATGGCACGGTTGGCGGTCACGGGCTTTTCCTTCGAGATATCCAGATGCAGGCTGATGACACTTGCGCGCTGGATATCGACCAGCCTCTTGCCACCCAGCTTCGGCAGGATGTCCTGCTCCAGCAGGCGGCGGTACTCAGCGGCGGTGCGGATCTTCTTCTTCGCATCCACATGACGCTCAAGATACAGGGCGGCGGCGTCCCGCAGGGTCATGACGCCCCGGGCGGCCTTCTTGTTCGCAATGGGGTCCACGCCGGTCTCGACCGCGCCCAGCAGCTTCTTGGCCTCGCTGCGGGCTTCGTCTGGGGTGAGGCGGCCATGTTTGCCAAGGTTCGACCTGCGAGAAATGCCATTCTGCCGGTACTGCACGACGTAGGATTTGGACCCGGACGGGAAAACTACCACCCCAAAGCCTGCGAGGTCGTCGTCCCAAAGGACCTTCCGGTCTTTTCCCGGCGGGCATGCAAGCGCGTCGACGCTTCGCTTGGTGATACGGGCATTCGGCATGGGGATCTCCAGTCGGTTCCGGTAAGCATACGGTAAGCACGGTAAGCATCCGGTAAGCAGAATCTGGATATCACCAGTAGACTTGGGTAATCAAGAGAATAGTATATGCGCTTTGATTCAAGGATTTATGATGGTGCAGAATACTTGGCGAAACAGGAGAAACAACAGGCCTTCTGTTTCCTAAACTGAGGGTCGCAGGTTCGAATCCTGTCGGGGCCGCCAATAAAATCAAATATTTAGACAGCACTCACTGCTTCGATGCTTCCCAGAAACCGCGATTGGGAAGCACATGGGAAGCAGCTCGCCCTCCGACGCTTCATGGCGGTGAACGCTATTTGTGGGACAATCCCCTCGGGCAGCGCCTCATAAAGTACAGGTCGCAGCCGCGGCCTCCCGACTGAATCGACCGGCCCACACATGGTATATTGACCGGCTGCTCTTACCATTGCCCGCCACGGCGAGGGCCTCCTGTGGGCTTCACAAGCCCAAAGCGGCCACCTTCCAGCCACAGCTACGCAGAATTCCCGCCGCAACGGCAGGCCATGATCGACACCATGAAAACGATCCAGAAGCCCGCCAATCTCTTTCTCGTCGCCGCCTCGGCGGTGGACCGGCGGATTCCTCTAGGCAACTCCGTGGTGGAAGTGCGACCACTTGTGGATGAGCTTGCGATGTATTTCCCCCGGCACCAGCCCCAAGAACTGAGCGCGGCAATCATAACCGCAATCGCGCTGCGCGGTGCGGCTATGCAGTGGCAGGCTGAACAGCCCGCTCGCGCAACTGCACAGAACGCCTAGGCCAACTTAAACATCCGCGCGCCGTCGGACCTTTTGCCCCGCCTCCATGCCGTCGCCCGCAGCCATGCGGCCTGTGCGCCGCCGATTTCGCCCGCATGGCTGTTATGGAAGCGGTGGCCGCAGCAGAACACCGTCAGGCGACCTAGAAAGCCCTTAGGGCGGCTTTCTGGCAATTGGGAAGTCAAATCCCCCCCTATGCACTGAAACTGGTCGTCATGAGCCTTCTGTGGGCCGTCATGGCCCAATGCCATCACCGGCACGAAGGCAGCTCCCCCATCCTCGACGACACCCTTGATCATCTCCGCTGGCAAGGCCAGCAGGCCCTGCCGTGCCCGCCGGCGCCAGTCAGAAAGCTGGTGTGAAGCCAGGCCATGACGGCGCGCAACATCCGCCACCCGCACACCCGGCTGAAAGCTCTCCGCAACAATACGGGCCTTCACGTCATCCGGCCAGCGCCGGTAGC
>CANJMQ010000126.1 GCA_947475225.1 Bradyrhizobiaceae bacterium | reverse complement strand
CGGGGCGATGGTAATTGAAGTTTTCCATGTGTCTGGTCCTCCCGCCTTATTCCGCAGCCTTCTTGAGGTGCTGCAACTGGTTCCACACGACAAGCGGCGTTGCCGGCATGGCCACGTCAACCACGCCCAGTGCATCCGTCACCGCGTTCATCACAGCGGCAGGAGAGGCAATGGCGCCAGCCTCGCCGCAGCCCTTCATGCCGAGCGGATTGCTCGGGCACGGGGTGCAGGTGAAGCCCAGCTTGTAGGACGGAACGTCCGCCGCGCGCGGCATCTGGTAGTCCATGTAGGAGCCGGTCACCAGCTGGCCCGACTGCTTGTCATAGACACAGCCTTCGATCAGCGCCTGGCCGATGCCCTGGGTGATGCCACCATGGACCTGGCCCTCTACGATCATCGGGTTGATGACGTTGCCGAAGTCGTCGACCGCCGTGTAATTGGCGACCGTGGTGACACCCGTCTCGCCGTCGATCTCGATTTCGGCGATGTGAACGCCGGCCGGGAACACGAAGTTTGTCGGGTCATGGAAGGCGCTCTCCTTGAGGCCCGGCTCGATCTCCGCCGAGTTGAACTTGTGCGCCACATAGGCCGACAGCGCCACTTCGCCGAAGGCCATCTTCTTGTCGGTGCCCTTGACGGTGAAGGTGCCGTTCTTGAACTCGATGTCGTCCACCGAGCTTTCCATCACGGCAGCCGCGACGCGCTTGGCCTTGGCCTCGACCTTGTCGAGCGCCTTGGAGATCGCCGTCATGCCGACAGCACCCGACCGCGAACCGTAGGTGCCCATGCCGAACTGCACCTTGTCGGTATCGCCATGGACGATCGCCACGTTGTTGATGTCGACGCCGAGGCGGTCCGATACCAGCTGCGCGAAGGTCGTCTCGTGGCCCTGGCCGTGGCTGTGGGAACCCGTGAGGATTTCCACCGTGCCGACCGGGTTGACGCGCACCTCAGCCGATTCCCAGAGGCCCACACCTGCACCCAGCGAACCCACCGCCGCCGACGGCGCGATACCGCAGGCTTCGATGTAGGCCGAGTAGCCGAGGCCACGGAAGTTGCCCTTGGCGGCCGACGCCTTCTTGCGGGCCGCGAAGCCCTTCACGTCGGCAATCTCCAGAGCCTTGTCGAGGGAAGCCGCATAATCGCCCGCGTCGTAGCACATGATGACCGGCGTCTGGTGTGGGAAGGCGGTGACGAAGTTCTTCCGGCGGAATTCCGCCGGGTCCATCTTCAGTTCACGCGCTGCCGTCTCGACGATGCGCTCCACCACGTAAGTTGCCTCGGGGCGGCCGGCGCCACGATAGGCATCGACCGGGGCGGTGTTGGTGTAGATTGCGTCCACCTCGGCGTAGATCGCCGGGATGTTGTACTGGCCCGACAGCAGCGTGGCGTAGAGATAGGTCGGCACGCAGGACGCGAAGGTGGAGAGATAGGCACCCATCGCCGCCTTGGTGTGAACCTTGAAGCCGATGATCTTGCCCGAGGCGTCCGTCGCCATTTCGGCATGGGTGACGTGGTCACGGCCATGCGCGTCGGCCAGGAAGCTCTCGCTGCGCTCGCCCGTCCACTTGACGGGACGACCGCCCACGAACTTCGACGCCCAGGCGCAGACGACTTCTTCGGCGTAGATGAAGATCTTGGACCCGAAGCCGCCGCCCACATCCGGCGCGATAACGCGCAGCTTGTGCTCAGGCGCCAGACCATGGAAGGCCGAGATCACCAGACGCGCCACATGGGGGTTCTGGCTCGTCGTGTAGAGCGTGTAGTGCTCCGCACCCGTGTCATAATAACCAATTGCCGCGCGCGGCTCCATGGCGTTGGGGATCAGTCGGTTGTTGACGAGGTCGATCTTGGTGATGTGAGCGGCCTTCTTGAAGGCGGCGTCCGTCGCGGCTTCGTCGCCGATCGACCAGTTGAACACCCGGTTGTCGGGCGCCACGTCATGGATCTGCGCCTTGTGGCCCATGGCCTCGGCAACATCCACAACATGCGGCAGCACGCCGTAGTCGACATCAACCGCCGCCGCGGCGGCCTTGGCCTGGTCGCGCGTCTCGGCGATGACGACGGCCACGTGGTCACCCACATAGCGCACCTTGCCGAGTGCGAGGATCGGATGCGGACCGGCCTTCATTGGCGAGCCGTCCTTGGAGTGGATCATCCAGCCGCAGATCAGGCCACCGAGCTTGGTGGCTGCCACGTCATCGCCGGTGAAGATGCCGACAACGCCCGGCATCTTCTTGGCCTTGGCCGTGTCGATCTTCTTGATCGTGGCATGCGCGTGGGGGCTGCGCACGAAATGGGCGTAGGTCTGCTTGGGCAGGTTGATGTCGTCGGTGTAGTTGCCCTTGCCGGTGAGGAAGCGATGGTCTTCCTTGCGCTTGACGCGGGCGCCGATGCCGGTTCCGTTATCCATATCTTCGGTCCTCCCCAAAATTACATATTTGCCGCGCCGGCCTTAACGGCGGCGACGATGTTATGATAGCCGGTGCAACGGCAGATGTTGCCCTCGAGCTCGTGGCGGATGGTGTCCTCGGACAGGTTCTTGCCGAGGCGGTTCACCATGTCGATCGAGGCGATCACCATGCCGGGCGTGCAGAAGCCGCACTGCAGGCCATGATTGTCGCGGAAGGCTTCCTGCATCGGATGCATCTTGCCGTCCTTGGCAAGTCCTTCCACCGTGGTCACCGCGGCGCCGTCATGGGCGATGGCGAGGGCGGTGCAGGATTTCACGGCCTTGCCGTTCACCATCACGACGCAGGCGCCGCACTGGCTGGTGTCGCAGCCGACGTGGGTCCCGGTCAAGCCGAGCTTCTCGCGGATGAATTCGACGAGCAGCGTCCGGCCCTCGACATCACCGCAAACGTCCTCGCCGTTCACCTTCATGGAAATTGCAGACATATGGGTCCTCCCGATTTGGACTTCCCGCGGGCCGGCTTTTCCTCAACCCCGCCATTATATGCGCGGTTGACCGGTCCCGAGGAGTTCTCTGATTGCCGGGAGGCATTCTCAACCGCGAATTTGGACCCGTCAAGGGCGGCGGAGTCTCCCTGACCGAGAAAAAAGGCTTATGACTCAACGTTATTGCAGCGCACATACCAATCCGCCGCAGCAGCTGTGGCGTAGTTGCCTGAAAACCAGCCAGATGTCGGAGACTGCCATGCGCCTGATCATGTGCCTGATCGCCGTTTTCCTGACCCTCGCGCTATCGGCCCGCGCCGATTCGCTCTCGGCGGAGGACGAGGCCAGCTTCCGCGATGTGATCGCCGACCAGATCGCCGCCTTCCGCGCCGACGACGCGGCGCGTGCCTACAGCCACGCCGCCCCCGTGATCCGCCAGATCTTCCCCGATGCCGAGCGCTTCATGGGCATGGTGCGCCAGGCCTACCAACCGGTCTATCGCCCGCAGTCGTACGACTTCGGCAAGGCGGGGTTCTCGGCCTCGGGCCGGCCGATCCAGCGCGTGACCATCGTCGGGCCTGACGGCCTGACCTACGAGGCGATCTATACCATGGAGCGCCAGCCCGACGGCACATGGCAGATCAACGGCTGTGCCCTGGTACGGTCCCCGGACATCAACGCCTGACACATGGCTTGCGACCCGGCTCGCAAGCTTCACGAAAGCTTGAGCGGCCTATCCATCACCATGAGCAAACCGTCCCGCCCGGCCGACGGCACGGCCCCCCTGCGCCGCGCGGCCCTCTACGAACACCTGCTGTCACGGCGCGCCTGGGAGCGCCAGCAGTTGCCGTTGTTCAAGCCGCAGATTGCCTTCGACATCATTCTCTACTGCACTCTTTACGCAGCACGAAACACCCCGGCCTGCACCAAGGACTTCCACCTCGCCATCGGCAGCAGCCAGGACCGTGTCCGGCAGGTTCTGAAGGAACTGGCGCGCGATGGCTGGATATACTCGCTCCCCGATCCGCTCGACGCCCGCGTCAGGCGCATCGTCCCGTCGGCAAAGGCGCTGGCGATGCTCGACGACTATGCGACGATGATGTCCTCACCATAGCCAGCATCCTCGCCAGCCATGTCCATGATCACCGGACACGACCGCCATCACGTAACTGTTTTTAACTCATCAAAATAATGTTAGTTGCTTTATATAATGAAGACAGCGTTCTAGTCACCAACACCACCATACGTAGAAATAACACGGAAGAGTGGTTGCATATGTCGTTTTGAACAACCGCATAAAGCATTATGTTGCATCTCGTGGATCACTTTGCAGTGGCTCAGCGCTCGATGCGACAGACGTGCAGCAGCTGCGGGTGTTCATCAGGAGACTAATCGCGGTTTATCTGGAGACTTATTGCAATGGAACTGGTGATAGAGAAGGGTCTTCCCACCCCGAACAAGCGCCTCACGAGATATCCCTTCGCCGGGATGGAAGTTGGAGATTCGTTCTTCGCACCCCTCACGCTCGCGGCGAGCATACTGACCTCGGCCCGGCGGCATCATCCCAAGCGCTTCACGACAAGATCCGTCGTTGAGAACGGGGTTCGCGGCGTGCGCGTCTGGCGTTACGAGTAGCGGCAGGAAGGCCGGGGGGCATGGCCTGCCGAGGCCGCTGCCGGGGCAAGTTGCCCCGGCAGCGCGCCAAGCGCTTCGCGAGGAGCATGAGCGTCATAGGTTCATCTGACCGATGACTTGCGCTTGATGAAAACCATTGCAGTTATTTTTCAAAGCCAGTTTGGCGAGCCACTGTAACCGCGTGATGCGTCGCGAGGTTCGGTGAAACCGTCTCGACAGTCGGAGGAGCATTTTATCCCAGTGTGAATTTCAAGTTTATGTGATAATTTCTGTATAGGATTAGCACACTGCAATCGATATTAAGTTATTATACATAAAAATAAAATTATCTTCTTCAAAACATCTTGCGAATCTTCCTCGACGGCCGCTACCCCAGATCAAGCTGAAGGCTGCTGGGGGATACTTCAAAATTGCCTACTTCCTTTCCACTTGATCGCGTTCCGTTCTGCACCCCGTGCTGGCAACCAGGAAATGGTAACGCGCCAATACCATCCTCCCCAGCCCGCAAATCGCGATCGATCTCACTGTTTGTGCCGCGGCACCTGAGCTGGCGATTAGCCAGCTGCCCTCCAACAAAGTCTACATCACCGTTGGCCACCGCCCTGGCAGGGTGCGCGAGGTTATCCCCGAACTCATTGCCAATGTCGGCATCGCGTACGTCACCAACCCGCGTGACCGGTGCGCACGTCCAATCCGGGCAAACGACGCGCTGCTCGTCCCGATGAGCGAAGATGCACGCCACAAGCACATGCAACACGCCGGCCATTCACATCGCGGTCCCGCCTGCGTGGCCCACTCGCAAATGGGGCTCACGAGTGAAGACGCGCCAAGTTCGCACCAGCCATACTGCAATACAAAATAAACCTTAGGATTCGTCCCCCCCAACCGGAACCATCATGACGGTCGCCGTAGCCTTAGGTCAGTCTACCGTGCCACTCCTGCTGCGCGGCGGGCACGTGGCGCGCATTGGAAAGCGCGTGGTGAGCCATTATGCGCCGCTCATCGGCCTTGCCGTGTGGGGAGCCGGCGGAGAGGCCCTTGCGGCCAATGAGTGTGGCACCGCCGGCGCCGGCGCGACACTCACCTGCACCGCGGCGGCGTACCCAAGTGGTATCACCTACACCAACGTGAACGGCCTCACCCTCACCCTCAACAATGCGGCCATGACCGTGGGCAGCACCGGCGTCGGGGTGTCAGGAGCCACAAGCTCCACGGGCGCCATCACGGTGAACGGCACATCCTTTTCCACCATCAACAACATCGATGCCACCAACAGCGTTGGGCTCCAGGCCAGCACGGCGGGAACGGGCGCAACCACCGTCACGATGAGTGGTGGGACAATCAACAGCGCCGGAACCAGCCGCTACGGTGTCTATTCACGGATCTCAAATACCAACAGCGCCGCGACGGCAACGATCACGATCAGTGGTGGCGCCATCACGACCAGCGGCGCTTCGGCTTCCGGCGCATATGCTAACTCGGCCAGTTCAGGCCTCACATCCGTCACCATATCCCGTGGGTCTCTTGCCACGTCTGGTTCCAGCGCTACCGGCATCTCGGTATACAACAACGGGTCAGGCGCCACCTCGGCAACGATGACCGATGGAAGCGTCACAACCGCCGGCGCTTCATCATACGGCATGCTCGCCCGGATCGACAGATCAACCAGCAGCGCTGTCGCAACCGTCACCATGCAAGGCGGTACCATCACCACCCGGGGATCGAACTCCCTCGGGCTCTCTGCGCAGACAACCGGCACAGGCGCAACGAGTATCATGATTGGCGGCGGAACCATCTCCACGGGCGGTACGACCGGGAGTGGTTCAAGTGCCTACGGTGCGTATTCGGCCATAAGCAACACGGCCAGTGCCGCAGCGTCTACGATCACCATGAGCAATGGCGCCATCAACACGAGTGGCGCCTCTGGGTTCGCCGCATATGCGACCACCAACGGCTCAGGCCTTGCATCCATCAACATGTCCGGTGGATCCATCACCACGTCAGGTGCCAATTCGACAGGCATCAGCGCAATCGCCACCGGTTCGGGTGCGGCCACCGCGACGATGACCGCCGGAAACATCACGACCACCGGCATCGCATCATCAGGCATATACTCTTATATCGGCAATGCCAACAACACGTCTGCAACCACCGTCACCTTGCAGGGTGGCATCATCAGCACATCCGGAACAACCTCCCACGGCATCACGGCGCAGACAGCTGGTACAGGCGAAGCGAGCGTCGTCATCAATGCAGGAACCATCTCCACGGGCGGGACGACCGGGGTCGGGTCAAATTCCTACGGTGCGTATTCCTTTATCTCGAACACCTCCAGCACTGCCGCCTCCATCACCCAGATCACCAGCGGAACCGTCACGACTACGGCAAATGATAGCTATGGGCTCCGTGCCGCCAACAACGGCCTTGGCAAAGCCCTTGTCACCATCAACGGCGGCAGCATCTCCACAGGCGGTACCAGCGCCTATGGCGCCTCCTCCAGAATCACCAACACCACCAGCACTGCCGCCTCAACCATCGACATGACCACCGGCACCGTCACAGCGTCCGGCACCCAGTCTGCTGGCCTGCACGCCACCACCAACGGCCTTGGCAAAGCCCTCGTCACGATCAAGGGCGGCAGCATCTCCGCAAACGGCGCCGGCGCTCTTGGCGCCTATACCCAGATCACCAACACCGCCAGCACCACTGCCTCCACCATCGAATTGACCAACGGCACCGTCACGGCTTCGGGCGCTCAGTCTGCTGGACTCTTTGCAACAACCAACGGCACCGGCGCCGCCCTGATCACCATCGATGGCGGCAGCATCTCCACAGACGGCGCCGACTCTTATGGCGCCTCTGCACTGGCCGCAAACACCGCCGCCTCCGCCATCGAGATGTCCGGCGGCACCGTCACCGCGTCAGGCACCCAGTCTGCAGGCCTTCATGCCACCAGCACCGGAACGGGTGCCGCCACCATCACGATCAGCGGCACCTCCCAGATCACCGGCAGCAATGGCGCCTTCGGGGCCTCTTCCTCCATCGAC
This sequence comes from Bradyrhizobiaceae bacterium, assembly GCA_947475225.1. Lineage (GTDB taxonomy): Bacteria > Pseudomonadota > Alphaproteobacteria > Rhizobiales > Aestuariivirgaceae > Aestuariivirga. The sequence goes on along the minus strand of CANJMQ010000126.1, from coordinate 90 downwards.
AACGCCACCAGCAGCGCCATCGCCAGCATCGTGCTGCACGGCGGCAGCGTCACAACCACCGGAACTGGCGGTCATGGCGTCGCGGCAGCG
>CANJMQ010000125.1 GCA_947475225.1 Bradyrhizobiaceae bacterium | reverse complement strand
CACGGCAAAATCGACATTCCCGGCAAGCAATGAGCAGAAATTGCGGTCATGGCAGACTGTCGACGCTGTTTGCCAAGGGCCTGTCTTGCATCCGGCCCAAAATTGCGCAAGTCTTCCACCTAACAGGCCGGTCATCCGGTGGATGTCGGTTGATATAGCTCTTCTGTCCTTACGTCGACGCAACCATCCTGTGTGGCATGCGGATTGTCGGGCTGATAGTCTTTCCAACTGTTGCGGACTAGTTTGTAACCTTGATCATTGCGTATTGCCCAAGCATTTTGAGGAATGACCGTCGCCGCCGGCTGGCCCTCACTCACGAGCCAATTCTGGACCTGGCAACAATACTGAAAACCACCCTCCGGTATCTCGGGTGGATTGGGCACGCTTTGTGTGGGGCTCGATGGATATGTTCCCTCTGCGTCAGGCCCGAACCAAACACCCAAGTTGTCTTCGCAGACTTCCTTGCTCAAGAGCACATGTGAACACGAGTTCGCGAATTGACAAGGCGCCTGTATGGTATCGTTGATCATGCGATTTAGACCAATTTGAGTAAAATTCGTTTTTCGAATACTCAATTGATTGGTCTTCTTCAAATAGGGCAACATGGACTGGGCGTCAATTGTGCGCGGCGAGGCCGCTTTGTGAACATCAACTCCAGCGACTTCTCCCGCCAACTGATAGACATCGGCAATGTTTATCATTGCCTCGACTGATCTATTCGGCTGATTGACCATTGGTCCGGCAACAATCAAGGGCGCCCAAACGCCCGTCTGATAGACCGTCCCCTTGGCTCTCTGGGGGTCAAATGGAAGCCTTGTGTTGCTGCCAAACGAACCATTGTCATTGACATATACGACTAGAGTGTTCGTGGCTTCTGGTTGATAATAAATGCTGCCATCTGGCTTTCTTTTCGCCAGACCTGTCTCAACCAGCAGACGACCAATGTCCACATCCATTGCCTGTATCATCTGATTGGCCAGGACATAGTAGGCTAGAGAATTCTGCGTTACATCGAGACCGTTGGCATCAAGAGAGGTAGGGGGCAGCATATCGATAGGTGGCGGCTGCATTGGTGTATGCACAACTGGATACGCCAATGTCGCCATCCAGGGCTTAGATGAAGCTTGTTGCCGCCTGATCCATTGTATTGCTGCATCAGTGGCCTGGACATTGCGAAACTTGCGGGAGTCCGGCGCTGTCAATGGAAACCGAGTTACCTCTCTTCCATTATCGATGCCCCAAGGAGATACGTAATGCGCATTGATTGTATCAAAATTGATAGGAGCAATTGGCCCAGAGCATGATGCTTGTCCGGGCACGAATATACCTCCACTGGTCAGGCACTGTCTCCCCGGCGGATTTTTATCTGCATATGGCGCGCTGAGAATTCTGCAGTCTCTTACGGTGCCTTTGGTGTAGCAAGCACCACTGTCCGAGCCATCATTATTTGAACCTGGCACATATCCGAGCGGGTATTGACCGTCTGCTCCCACACCTCCAGCGCTTGTATCAATCGTCGTAGGATCGCCTGTCTCATCGTACCACCCAGCAAAATAATCCCAACCAAGCGATCGCATCATTCTATACTTGTATGGGTTATTCTTCTGAAGACCGACATGGTATCTACCAAAGATTCCGCTGGTATATCCGGCTTCCTTAAGAACCTTCGGTAGCGTCATTTCGAAAGGAGAGGTCATTGAGTTCGCAAGATCTTCGGGTCCAATGGCCGCGAGGACATTTGTCCGAAACGGATAACGCCCCGTGTATAGCACTGATCGCGCGACGGAGCAGGTTGGCATCGCCCAGGTATTTCTGAATCTAATCCCCGCATCGGCTATTGCATCAATGTTTGGAGTGGCAGCCGCATAGCCGGCAGTCGTCTGTGCCTGACCCGTTAAGGTAGCAGCCAAGCCACCGTAGCCGAACGTATCGAGTTGGTCGATTCCGACGTCATCTGTAAAAATAATCAGTATATTCGGTTTTTTTGACTTGGCCGAAGACGCAGTTGCCGAAGACGGTAGGAGGATTAGTGCAAACAGGGAAAGAACAAGCCAGACTGAATGGACAACGACAGATCTCTCAATCCGAATGATGGGCATATGTGACCTCTGCATGTCCAGGCGAATTGTATTCATTCTGACTGCACGTCTCTATCAACATCCACCGGATGCTCGAGTTGTCGAAGCAGACATTTGCGCTAAGCTGTTCAATGCACGACATCAATGCCCATGCAAGGGCAAGTCTAGCGCAGGCATATTAGGGCGTCTTTTCGGACTATTACCTAGGTAATTATATGCACACATCCCGTGAAGAGTTGGCTGCCCACTCGCTTACGGTCCCACTTCGCTCCACGCATCACCGGGAACTCCACCAGCATGGCGACGAGCGCGTTTGGCGGGCGGCCCGAGGCATGGATACGCTAGCAGTCGCGGGGTGTTTCTGGTTGACTACCTCCCTAAGTCCTCTGCGGCAGGGCAGGCCAACGGAGGCCCGCGAATTGATGGAGCCCCAGGGCGGCAAATAGCCAAATTGGACCGCCGAACTGGTTATCAGCCCCAACGGGTCGCCCAGTTTGCAAGCCAGTTCAGTTGGCAGTTAGAATTTCCCGGTAGCCCGCTGGCTGGAGAGGCAGCCCTCCACGGTCTCTGCAGCAGCTTCGGTCCATGGCCGCAATTTCACCCCGAAGCGGCTCCCGAAGGCCGTGCAATCAAGCCTCGAGTTTGCCGGGCGGATCGCTGCTGCCTTGTAATCGGCGCTGGCGATTGCCTCGAGTGCCGGGGCGGGACCGCCACGCTTCGCGCTCTCCTGAAATATGAAGCTGGCAAAGCCATGCCAGCTCGTGCTGCCCTCGCCGGTCAAGTGATACAAGCCGCCTGGCTTGCCATGCAGCGCCGGCGCAATCTCCAGTATGGTTGCCGCCAGGTCGAGTGCTGACGTCGGATTGCCAAGCTGATCACTGACGACCCGCAGCGCTCGTCGCTCGGCGCCAACCTTGAGCATCGTCTTCAGGAAGTTGCTGCCGAAGGGACTGAAAACCCACGACGTGCGGAGAATGAGTGCACGTGGATGCGCCGCCAGAACGGCCCGCTCACCTTCGAGCTTCGAGCGTCCATAGACATTGAGGGGGCCAGTCTCATCCAACTCCACGTAGGGTGTCGGCTTGCGGCCATTGAAGACGTAGTCGGTCGAGATATGCACGAAGGGCACATCCAGTTGCGCCGCCGCCCGGGCCGCAGCGGCGGCACCATCACGGTTTACCGCGAAGGCGCGGTGAGGTTCAGCCTCGGCCTTGTCGACGGCGGTGTAGGCGGCGGCGTTGACGACAATATCGGGTCGCCAGCTCTTGATCAGCTCTATGGCTACAGCGGGCTGCTCCAGGTCCAGTTCCGGGCGTCCGAGCGTTATCAGTTCGATCTCCGGCCGCTTCACTGCCTGGTGAGCCAGTGACGCCGCGAGTTGACCCGCCCGACCCGTAACCAGGATCCGCATCAGGAACCAGCCTTGCCCAGACGCTCACCCGCGTAGCGAGCCGCACGCAGCGGCTGCCACCATTCCGAATTATTCATGAACCAGGCAATGGTATTGCGAAGGCCGGTATCGAAATCATACTTCGCCTTCCAGCCAAGCTCGTTCTCGATCTTGCGGGCATCGATGGCGTAGCGGAGGTCATGCCCCGGGCGGTCTCCAACGAATGTAATGAGCTTGCGCCGGGGCCCTGTCTTCAGCGGCGCCTCCTGATCCAGAAGATCGGCGATGACCTCAACGACGGCGAGGTTTGTACGCTCATTGCGGCCGCCGATGTTGTAGGACTGGCCCAGCCTGCCGCGCGAGAAGACAAGCGCAAGGGCGCGGGCATGATCTTCGACATGAAGCCAGTCACGCACATTGGCGCCCCTGCCATAGACAGGGAGGGACTTACCCTCCAGGCCATTGAGGATCATCAGCGGGATGAGCTTCTCCGGAAACTGGTAGGGCCCGTAGTTGTTCGAGCAATTCGAAAGAACAACCGGCAGGCCGTAGGTCTTGTGCCACGCCATGACGAGGTGGTCGGACGCCGCCTTGGAGGCCGAGTAGGGCGAGGAGGGCGCGTAGGCAGTGGCCTCGGTAAAGAGACCACCGTCAAGCGGCAGCTCGCCGAATACCTCGTCGGTCGACACGTGGTGGAAGCGGAAGCGCTCCTTGCGCGTTGCGGGCAGGCCGTCGTAGTAGGCACGTGCCGCCTGCAGCAGCGAGAAAGTGCCAATCACGTTCGTCTCGATGAACGCCCCCGGTCCGTCAATTGAGCGGTCAACGTGGCTCTCGGCGGCGAGGTGGATGACGCCGTCGATATCCTCTGCAGACATCAACTGCTGCATGGCGTCGCGGTCACAGATGTCGAGCCTCCGGAAGCGGTATGAAGGACTTCCCTGCAGCATGGCCGTGGAGCCCTCAGTCGCGGCATAGGTCATCTTGTCTACGTTGAGGACGTGATGGCCGAGGTCACTGACCAGATGCCTGCATACTCCGGACCCGATAAAGCCTGCGCCACCTGTCACCAGTATCTTCATCACGACATACCCATCTCAAATCTCGCCCGACGCCACAAAGGCTGCCAGTGACATTGCCGTGCCATCCTTCTCCGAAAGTAGGGGCAGTTCCCCGGGCGAGAGCGGCCAGTCGATTGCGATGTCCGTGTCGCTCCAGATGATCCCCCGCTCGCAGTTCGGTGCGTAGGGCGCTGAGACCTTGTACATTACTTCTACCCCCGGTTCGAGGGTCAGGAAGCCGTGCGCGAAACCTGCCGGAATATAAAGTTGGTTGAAAGCCTCTGCCGAGAGCACGCAGGAAATCCACTTGCCGAGGCTCGGCGAGCCCGGACGAACGTCCACCGCAACGTCATAGATCCTGCCCCTCAGAACGCGGATCAGTTTTGCCTGCGGCGTCGGGCTGACTTGCAGGTGAAGTCCCCTCAGAACATGCGTATCGGCGGAGAGTGACTGGTTTTCCTGTACCCAGTCGACGTCGATCCCCGCATCTGCAAAGCGCCCGCGCTGCCAGGTTTCGGCGAAGAAGCCTCTCGCGTCACTGAAGCGACGCGGCGTGATTTCCTTCACCCCGAGGCCTAAGTCACGCACTTCCATCAGTGGCTGCCCCGCGGCCCCTGGCCGTCTTCCTCGACAAGCCGGCGGAGGTAGGTGGCGTATTCTGTCTTGCCGAGCAAGGAGGCGCGCCGCATCAGTGTCTCGGTGTCGATCCAGCCGGTGTGGAAGGCGATTTCCTCTGGGCAGCAGACCTTGATGCCCGTTCGTGTCTCGATGGTGCGGATAAATGCGCCGGCATCCTGAAGGCTCTCGTGTGTGCCTGTGTCGAGCCAGGCATAGCCGCGGCCCAGTCGTTCCACGTTGAGTTCGCCCCGATCGAGATAGACGCGGTTCACATCCGTGATCTCAAGTTCACCTCGTGGCGAGGGCTTCAGCGACTTGGCAATCTCCACCACATCCGCGTCGTAGAAGTAGAGGCCAGTCACGGCCCAGTTCGAGCGCGGCCTCTCCGGCTTTTCCTCGATGGATGTCGCACGCCCCTCGGCGTCGAAGGAGACGACGCCATATCGCTCAGGATCGGACACGTGATAGGCAAAGACTGTCGCACCCGACTTCCGGGCCGCCGCTGCATGGCATTTCGCCTGAAGCTGGTCCCCGTGGAAAATGTTGTCGCCCAGAACGAGCGCGGCCGGGTTGCCGCCCAGGAATTTTTCCCCAATGATGAACGCCTGTGCCAGTCCGTCGGGGGAGGGTTGCTCCGCGTAGGAGAGGTGAATGCCGAAGGAGGACCCGTCTCCCAGCATCGCGCGGAATTGGGGCAGGTCGTGAGGCGTGGAAATGATCAGGATGTCTCTGATGCCTGCGAGCATCAGGACGGACAGCGGGTAGTAGATCATTGGCTTGTCGAAGACGGGAAGTAGCTGCTTCGAGACGACCAGGGTCAGGGGATAAAGCCGCGTCCCACTGCCGCCCGCAAGAATAATCCCCTTCACCAGTTCATCTCCAAATTCCGTGTCGACTTAGTAGTTTGTCCGAGGGTCACAATCCACCTTGATAGCCGCTGGCAACTGACCGAGCGCCTCCATGGTGGCCGACATGATGGGTGGGTCAAATTACCAAGCAGCGTCTTAAGGTATTAATAACATACGTCTTTTGCCTGCAGAGGTAAAGGCAGGATGACTGAGGCTGTCCGAGCCGTCAGGGCAATCACCCAAGACGCCACCCCGAGGAAGCGGCCGACGTGTCGTCTCCAACACTGGGGGCGGGAGTAGTCGACCCTCATTCCTGGCTTCTCTGTGCGCGAGCCGCCTGCCGGCTGCGTGCCTCAACAGTCACACGTTTGCGCTCCGCCCCCACTTTCTCGTAGTCTAGGCGGCGGAATGCCTTCCGGCGTGTGGAGTGGGCGCGCCTCTCGTAGTCCGAGAGGCGGCGGAGATCAGCTGCGCGCTTGCCGACCTCCTCTTCCGCGCCGAAGGCTACGTCAGCGGCGTGCTCCCGGACTTTTGCTTTATCAGGATTGCCTCAAAGCCCGCTGCTCGGCGCGAGGAGTGGCGCGGCGGCGCCGGGCATGAAGAAGTTGATCGCGGTCTGCTTCAACTTCTTCATGCGGCGGAGCTCACAGAGGTAGTCGACGACGTTCTTGACGAAGATGCAGTGAAGCGCACCCTCGGGCGCAAGCTCGGCGAAGATTTCTCGCCGTAGCTGGTCATACTCCGCCGCATCTTCGTACCAAAGGAGGGGACGCTCATCGATGAGGTACGCGATGCCCGCGGGGTAGAGGGGGCGCGGGGCTGGGCTGTTGCCGGCGGCGCGTGCGGTGTCGTTACGTTCACTCATCTTTCTCTTCCTCTCGTAGCCGGGTTCTCCGGCGCAGGTCTGTGTGCTGAGGCGAGGGCACGCGTCGGCGGGCCTCGCAATCCACCTAGTGGCGGACATGTAGGTAGATTACGACGCGCCCCTGGTGAGACGGAAGGAGTTGGGGCTCTGACTCCCCCCTCGTGACTTCGGGAATGTTTGCGTGTCATCCCGCTGCTGTCGCGCGGAATGGCTCTGGCTAGTTTGCGCGTGCCGCGGAGGGCAAAGTCGCAGTGCCTGTTGGCCTTTGCGTGTGCGCCGTCATTACGTGCCGAGCTAACGTGGCGTGGTAGATATAACAAAGTTGGCAGAAATGCCTTGACCGCCGTGAATGAAATAAAGAACCCGCATTCGCCGGATAACGCGCTGATTTCTGGCGAGCAAGCTTCGATTCAGGTGTAATTATCAGTAGTTTAACCTGACTTGTACGAGGCCATCATGCAGAACCCACAGGGTGAATCGAATGATGGCACTCTCAGGCTCGATTTCGACCGCCGACTGAAGCTTGAGATCCATGGCTCGCGGATAACTTCCGACGCTGGTTTGCTTGCCTACCGCGAACTCGACGATGCCTTAGGCCTCAGCGCCATGGCAGGTGATATGTTAGCTGATGCCCGCACCGGCAGGAACGGCCGCCATGCGCTGGTGGGCCTGCTGCGGCAGTCGGTGTTCGGACGGCTTACCGGATACGAAGACGTCAATGACGCCGAGCGCCTGCGCCATGATCCGGCGATGCGCTGGATTGTCGGCGGCGGGGCGGCCTCAGGTTGTGCGGCCTCAGCCAGCCAGATGGGCCGCTTCGCGACGAAGTGGCTCACGGCATCAAAGAACCTCTCGGCACTTGCCAATCTGTCCGGCCAGTGGATTGATCGTGTGCAGGCCCGTCGTTCGACACGCGACATCGTGCTGGATATGGATTCGAGTGTAAGCCCGACCTATGGCGAGCAGGAGAACAGCGTCTGGAACGGTCACTTCGAATGCACATGCTATCACCCGCTGTTCGTGTTCAACCAGTTCGGCGACCTCGAACGCTGTG
>CANJMQ010000124.1 GCA_947475225.1 Bradyrhizobiaceae bacterium | reverse complement strand
GTAGGTCTGGACCTTGACGCTTGCCGTATCCGGCAGGGTGAAGACCGGATTGGAGGCAAGGTTTCCGAGGGCATCCGCGATGCTGCCGCCGTTGAGTTGCAGCGGCGAGGCGAGCGTGATGCCATTGGCGTCAAAATCCCCGGCCTGCACCGCATAGCCGAAGGTGAGCGCACTGCTGCCCGAGCCGGATGCATAGCTGGCATAGCGCGTGACACCGCCCACATCGATGGCAATGCGCGGCGTGCCCGTGACCACCACAGGCTCACTGGTGTTGACGGTGAAGGTCAACGTGGCAGCGGAGGCTGGGGAATACGAAACGCACAGGACGGCCATGAGCCACAGCAGATGGCGCAGTCCGGTGAGCCTCGCGAGGAGCACCCTCTGCCAGAGTGCCATGCCGCAGCCGCCGTCGCCGCGATCACCGGGGATGCACCTGTTCGCCATTGCTGCAACACCCCGAGCCAGCGTCATGGCGTACCGTAATAAGTCTTCTGGTTGGCCTGAAGATATTGCACATCGGCCGTGCTGGCGACGGTACGGTTGTAGACAATCACCTCGGATACGCGACCGTCCCATAGCTGGCTTGAGCCGTTGGAGAACACGCCTCCGATGTTCAACCCGGTGACCGATGCCGTTGCGCCATTCTTGGTGTTCTGGCTGGCGCCATTGATATATGGCGTCAAAACGTTGGAGCCATTCGTGACGGCCATGGTGACCGGAGTGTTGGCTGGAATGTTCACCGTGGGCGTGTTCGCCGAAGTGTCATTCGAGCCGGATCCCATTCCTGCGAAAGTGGCGTAGGCACCAGTCAAGGTACCGAGGTAGCAGTAAGAAAAGACCAAGCGTCCACCGACGTTGAGGAGTCGCCGATAGCTCGTTGCAGACGCCGTGGTGGCGCTGCGTGAGGCGACTGCCAAAATCGAATAAGAGGTGTCGAAGGACGTGGCACTTTCCAGGTTGTAGCTCGTCCCGTCGAAGTAAATCGCGGGCCGTCCACTCTGGGCGTCGGTGACGCCCGCATCGACGATGCGTGGCTGGGCTGATGTTGTTGCCTGCACCGCATCCCGCACATTTGTGGACTGGTCATACCAGGTTCGGACATAGCAGGTGGCGCTGCCGCAGAAACTCGTCAGGGTCGTCGTATCGAGATTGCCGGCAATGGTGCTGCCGATGTCCTGCTCCGTGTTGTCAGATGACCGGCGCACGCGCAAAAGTGGACCGGAGTATGCGCTGGTGAGGCGGCGCACGGAGTAGGCTGCTGACGGGTTGGTGAAGAAGCCCGAAAAGATGGGCGTGGCGCTGCCGGTTCGGGCCGCACCCGTGCCGCCAGCGGCGTTCGACACGGTGACCGACAGGGTGAGCGTGCCGGACGCGAGATTCGCGACATTGACGCCCAACACGGCGTGGCTGCTGCTGCTGGCGATGGTGCCGGAGCCAGTGACGGAGCCTGAGCCGCCGCTGGAGGTGATGGTGTAGCTGAAGGAAGCACCCACCGGCGCCTTGGTGATGGCGAAGTTCACGCCCGTGGCGTTGTTGTTGGTAATGGGGCTGGTGGTGAAGGCCGCGGTGTAGGTCTGGACCTTGACGCTTGCCGTATCCGGCAGGGTTAAGCTGAGGCTCGATGCGGGATTGCCTGCGACGTCCGCGATGCTGCCGCCGTTGAGTTGCAGCGGCGAGACGAGCGTGATGCCATTGGCGTCAAAGTCACCCGCCTGCACCGCATAGCCGAAGGTGATCGCAGTGCTGCCCGAGCCTGATGCATAGCTGGCATAGCGCGTGACGCCGCCCACATCGATGGCAATGCGCGGCGTGCCCGTGACCACCACAGGCTCGCTGGTGTTGACGGTGAAGTTGAGCGTGGCGGCTGAGGCCGTTGCCGTGAACAGGCACGAGACAAGCACCAGCCACAGGAGAGTCCGCAATCCGGCGATTATCGGGGATCGTGACATGATCTGCCTTCAACCAGCTTTCGCGCTGCCACAGGTGAGGGGGAGGCCTGTCTCCGGTTCAGTCACCCCTCGCTCAATGTCTCCTAGAGGTCATCATAGGTGCCGGCTGTCGGTGGCGTGACGGACACAATGGTTGGGGCAAGCGTATCCTTCGCCACTGTCGCCGTGACGGCGCTGCCTGCGTTTCCAAGCGTGTCCGACAGCGTGATGGAAATGGTGAGCGTGCCGTCGCCGAGGCCTGAGAGGTCGAGACCCGTGATCTGCTGGGGGTCCGCGGTGACGGTGCCGGTTCCGGTGACGGGCGAGCCGCCGGCCGCGCTGCTGATGGAATAGCTGTAAGACGCCCCGATCTCGCCGCCCGAGAGCCGGAAGCCCGTGGACGTGCTGTTGCTGGAGGACACCGCGCTGCTCAGGAAGGACACGCTGTAACCGGTGGGGGGCGTGCTATCCAAGAGGGCGGTGCCGAGGCGCGCCGCACCCGTGCCGCCGACGGCGGTGGTGACGGTGACCGAAAGGGTGAGCGTGCCCCCAGGCAGGCTTGTGACGTCAATGCCCGACACCGTGTGGGGGTTGCCATTGATGGTTCCGGAGCCGGTGACGGAGCCCGCGCCGCCGCTGCTGGTGATGGTATAGTTGAACGAGGCGCCCTGCGGGGCCTTGGCGATCACGAAACCCACCGCATTGGCACTGGCGCTGGTGATCGGGGTGGCGGAGAAGGACACCGTATAGGTCTGGATCTTGATGCCCGAGGTGTCGGGCAAGGTGAAGCCCAGGCTGGTGGCAGGATTTCCGTAACCATCCACGAGACTGCCGCCGTTGAGGTCCAGCGGCGAGACCAGCGCAATGCCATTGGCATCGAAGTCCCGCGCCTGCACCGTGTAGCTGAAGGTCAGTGCGCTGGTTCCGGAACCGGCCGTGTAAGTGGCATAGCGCGTGACGCCGCCGACATCGACGCTGATGCGGGGTGTGCCGGTCACCGTGACAGGCTCACTCGTGGTCAGGGTGAAGTTGAGCGTTGCCGCGACGGCGGATGAGCTCAGGAAACACAAGACCGGGACGATGCCGAGGACACGGCGCAACTCTGAATGTCTAGATTTCAATGTCATTGTATGTCCCTGCTGGTGGGGGGGTTATGGAGACAATTACCGGTGCGGAGCTGTCTTTCGACATGATGTCGGTGACCGGGCTGCCGACGTTTCCAACCGTGTCCGAAAGCGTGACGGAGAGCGTCAGCGTGCCATCGGAAAGGCCTGAAAGGTCGAGCCCGGTGACCTGCTGCAGGGCGGCGCCGATGGTGCCCGTTCCGGTGACGGGTGCGCCGCCGCCGGAGCTGGTGATGGTGAACTCATAGGATGCCCCGACCTCGGCCCCGCTGATCTCGAAGGCCGCGGCGGTGATGGTGCTGACCAGGAAGGAGGCGCCGTATCCGGAGGGCGCCTCGCTGTCGAAGACGATCGTGGAGGGATTGGAGGACTCATTGGGATGGTCGCCGACGGTGGCAACGGCGGCTGGTACCTGGAGCTCAACCGCGCCCTGGCCGGCCGGCATGACATCGACCGTCCAGGTGATGTTGTCCGATGTCTGCAAATTGCTGGCCGTGCCATTGGTGACGGCAAGGTCCGAAAGTTCAAAACCGCTCACCGCAGAGCTGAAGACGATACTGAACGAGATCGGGCCTGTATTGACGGGACCGGACGTGACCGCCGACGTGGTGACAGTGACCGCGGTGGTGGATTTCATGATCTCGGCGGTGACCTTGGGGCCAGAGGCACCATTCTTCGACACCACCTGAACGGTCAGCGTGAGCGTGCCATCGGCAAGCCCCGAGACATCAATGCCTGCGATGGATCGGGGATCGGACTCGACGCGCCCTGATCCCCTTACGGGCGTGCCGCCGGCGGAACTGGAAATGGCATAGCTGTAGCTGGCCGAGAGAGGTGCGCCCGCGATCTCGAAGCCGATTGATGTCTCGTTCGACGTGTTCACGTCACTGGCGAGGAATTGAATGGTGTAATCATTGGGCACCTCGCGCTTTTCGGTGCGGATGATGTTCTCGCGGTTGACGAAGTCGAGCCGACGATCCATCGCAGAGCCGGAATTTGTTCCGCTGTCTCCGAAGTTGTCGGCGCCGAACTGATAGGTGAGCCGAAAGCCGCCCTGCACATTGCCGCTGTCATCAGCGGAAATGGTCCCGCCCAGCTGCAGGGCCGGGCTGACATCATAATCTGCGGTGAACTTGAGGCCGTTCTTGTCGTGTTCGGTCTGCTGGTCCCAGTGGAAGGCCGCCAGCGATACCCTGAGGTCTTCCAGCCTGGGCACTTGCCCCGCAATGCCGAGATCCCAGCCCGACAGGGGCTTTTCATCGAAGTCGGCGTTCTTTTCGGTCCATCCGCTGAGGGCGATGTAACGATTTGCGAAGAGGGTGAAATCGGCGGTCGAGGCCTCCAGTCCGATGCTCATGCGTTCATGACCGATCGGAAACTGCCGGTCATAGAAAACATTGGCACCGAGCATCCAGTCGCTGTCCGGCACGAGATAGCGATATCCCAGGCCGATGTTGGCGGTGGTCTCCTCGAAATCCGAGCGAACGGAGGCCTGCAGGAAGAGGGTGTGGTCCAGCGCCTCGGACTCGAACAGCGAATCGATGGTTCTGGCTTCGAGGAATGCGTGCTGCCCGGGATTCCACTGGGCCGACACCTCGAGGCTCCGGAGGAATCTGATGCCGTTGTCCTGGCCATATTGGGTGGCATCCCCGATGAGGCTCGCCACCTCCTGGTTCGCTGTCGCGACGATGACGCCGACGGCATCCTTCTTGATCTGGCTGCTCTTGGGGGCCTTGCCTTCGACGATCATCTGCATGGCTGCCTGCTGGCCCAGCCCCCAGAACCCATCGATGGTGGTGCCGAGGAGCGAGCCCGCGCCGTCATCGCCGAGCAACTGGGACGGCCTCGTCCGATCCGCCAGGGCACCAAGGACGGTGGCCGCCACGGCCGAGCGGACCATCCTGCCATCCATGCTCCCTTGCGGAGCATCCGGAGTGGCGCTGAGCACGTCCGGTTCATTGAGCGCCGAATCTGGCGGGAGCAAGGAATTATCTTGACGTGAGGGTAGTTCTCGACCAGGATCCAACACTGCTTCAGATGGCAGGGATTGGCTTGAGGCCACACGGGTATCGGCGGGGGGCGCCTCGGGGTTGGTTCTGATGGGCGTCGACATGTCAGGCGTGCTGCTGCGTTCGACGGCGGCAGCGGTTGATGGTGTCATGCGCAGGGTCGGGACCGGCCTCGGTGGGCGGAAAGGCGGATACTGCACCGCTGACTGCTTCAGCAGGACCGTGACATTGTGCTGTTTTTGGGAGCTGTTGGCGCCGTCAGCCGATCGCGATGGGCTGACCTTCAGGGCCGCACAGCAGCGTTCAAGGGACACCTTCTGGCTCGACAGGGCAACCTGCTGACTGTCAGCAGGACCGCGCCATGACTGGCGGGCCGCCACTGCGATAAGCAGTGTTGCCATAAGGCCCAGGGCAAGCAGCCCACATAATCTTAAATGACGTGCAAGCATTGAACAAATTCTTAACCAATTCAGTATCTTATCCGCCCAAACTTATGCGAGGCTTTCGCACGACGCGATGGCCGAGAAGCCCAGGGAGAGGGCCTTGGCCATGCCTGGCGGTGACACGATTGGCGTGCGCCTCTGTTTCCGGCCCGCAGCGCCGCCTGAACCAGTCCGGTTCCTTAAAAAATTTTCTTACTATTTCAAATGCTTGGGGGAGTTTCGGCAGAGTTTATCAGCGGGCCGCCTCGCCATCGAACGCGCTTGCATTCGTGGCCATATCGGACTACAGACAACGCCGGTCAGCGCCCGTAGCTCAGCTGGATAGAGCACCAGACTACGAATCTGGGGGTCATGGGTTCGAATCCTGTCGGGCGCGCCAAATTATTCCAAATAAATCATATACTTACATGCGACCGCCATGAAGATCAAAGGGTCCGCCTCGTTTACGGTAAGCGCACGGTAAGCAGGATTGACGGTTTCGAGCCCAGAGCCGACCTTCAAATCCGGCGCGACCGTGCGGGGCGATTTCGCTCAGGAATTCACGGCGAAGACTGATGAGCGTTTCGCTCATGCGCAAGACAGCGTTTTCTTGGATACCGGCTGAAATCCGCAGCTACACGCCCCTGTTCAAGGGCAGGCGCTTCTGGGTATTCGAGAACGACTTCATCCGGCCATACGACATCCACACGGACAGGCAATACGATCAAGTGCTGGTCTATGACAGCCAGATCGATGCGGTGATTGCGAACGGCTATTTGGCCGAAGACGGTACCATCCACGGATGCTCGTTCTGGGGACAGGGCATCACGTTCGCCAGTCCGGATCCAGCGGGGATGGTAGCCGCGGTCAAGGACATTGACCGTATGATGGAAAGATGAGCCGTAGCGCGCCGTTGCTTCAAAAAACCCATCGTCGGGATTGGGGTCGAGCGCCAATCTTCTAAGGTACGTTCACCACCTGCCCAACGCCATTGCCCGCCGCGAAGAACAGGCTCATGCCTATCTTTACCAACTCGACTGGCGCTTCGAATTCAGAGTTGCAACAATGATTGCATAGTTGTCTGCCGAAGCATCAACGGTCACCAAGGACGTCATCAATCTCAACGTGGACCGAAAGGTTTGGGAGCAGATTGCAAAGGAGCATCAGGGGGCGGGATGGTCGTCGTCGTGTAGCGGTAAACAATGAAACCACAAGACCCAAATCCAAGGCAAGGCCGCACAATATCCACTACAGATTCGCCAGATCCTATCTTCGATCACCCGCCCAAACGTCTCAAATTATCTGTTGATGAATAGTCTGAGGGGGTGAACATCCTTATGGATGCCAGAATGTGAACGAATAAGTTACTTCTGCCCTTTCAACCGGCTTTACATCGCTTGGCAGCAAGGTCGGCTAGATACTTTTGACGAGCCTGCAGTGCTGCAGCTTCTTCCCCAGCGGATCCCTGCCAGTCCATACCAAGCCACAACACAGGCACAACAAAGCCCGCAGCTCCCGCGACAACATTCTGGGCGACCTTCAGACCTCTCTTATTTGCAATTTCCTTTATCTTTATGTTGTTTGCCTTAATTTCAGCCGTGATCATCGCGCAGTCGGCTGCGACGTCTTGGGGTTGAACAGTGGCGATTGGCTGAGGCGCATGACCCGCACAGCCTGCTAGCACCAAGCACAAAAGAAAATATGTAGATACCTTGCGCAACGACATTTGTTTCCATGTTAAGAGCAATGAGAAGAGCACCGCTCATCTAATAACGCAACAGGCCCGCTATACGCTCACCTTTGCAAAATTCAGTCGAACACTTTTTCGCCTACGGCAAATTCACTACCTGCCCTACGCCATTACCCGCCGCAAAGAACAGGCTCGTGCCGATCTTTATCAGCCCAAGGGGCGCACTGATCGTTGACGGCGCATTGGCCGCCACGAACTTGCATGTTCCAGCTGTGCCGACAGGCGTGGTCACGACGGCGGTTGATGTGATCTTGCGAAGCAGGCAGTTGGCGTAGTCGCTGACGTATATGTTGTTGGAGCCATCCACGATCAGACCGTAGGGGCTGGAGAAGCGCGCCGTCGTTCCGGTCGCATTGGTCGTTCCCCGGGTGTTTGCCCTGCCTGAGAAGGTGCTAACGGCGACCGTGCCGGTGGGGACGATCTTTCGGATCGTACTGGCACTGAAGTCGGCGACAAAGATGTTGCTGCTTGTGTCCACGCCAAGGCCGTAGATGAGGCCGAAGCGGGCCAAGGTTCAACGGTTCACCGCCTATATCGGCGAGAAGCCATTCACCGGAACCACTCGAACCAAGCCGGAGCAACTGTCCCTCTTCGAAGCCCTGGACGTCTCAATGCCTACTTGAATCGCCTGTTGTTGTGGCAACTCCAGAAATCGCCACAAGTGAATTCAATCACTTAGCTGATTTGCTGTTGAACTTGGCTGGCCCGGTTCTTGCAGCCACTGCCTGCCTGTTCCAGTCCCGTGGGCCGTCCAGCTTCAACGAATGGATCAGCCAGCACGGCTGCTTTACGGTCACGGGTTGACACATTTGACGCCTTCGGCAATTTTTGCAGTGACTTGGAAGACTGCAATGGCATTCATGCGCCATT
>CANJMQ010000123.1 GCA_947475225.1 Bradyrhizobiaceae bacterium | reverse complement strand
GGCCACCTGCTTTTCGCGGCGGCGGTCGGTCTCGGCGATGGCGCGTTCCATCGAGCCGGTGATCTTGTCGGCATAGAGGATGACGCGGCCATCGACGTTGCGCGCGGCGCGGCCGATGGTCTGCACCAGCGAGGTTTCGGAGCGCAGGAAGCCTTCCTTGTCGGCATCCAGAATGGCGACGAGGGCGCATTCGGGAATGTCGAGACCCTCGCGCAGCAGGTTGATGCCGATCAGCACGTCGAAGGCACCGAGCCTGAGGTCGCGGATGATCTCGATCCGCTCCAGCGTGTCGATGTCGGAATGCATGTAGCGCACGCGGATGCCCTGTTCGTGCATGTATTCCGTCAGGTCCTCGGCCATGCGCTTGGTCAGCGTGGTGACGAGGATGCGATAGCCCTTGAGCGCCACCTCCTTGCACTCGGCCACGAGGTCGTCCACCTGGTCCTTGACCGGGCGGATGAAGACCGGCGGGTCGATGAGGCCGGTGGGGCGGATGACCTGCTCGGCGAAGACGCCGCCGGTCTGGTTCAGCTCCCACTTGCCGGGCGTGGCCGAGACGCACACGGTCTGCGGGCGCATCGCGTCCCACTCCTCGAAGCGCAAGGGCCGGTTGTCGATGCAGGAGGGCAGGCGGAAGCCATATTCGGCCAGCGTGGCCTTGCGGTTGAAGTCGCCCCTGAACATGCCGCCGATCTGCGGGATCGTCACGTGGCTCTCGTCGATGAAGACCAGCGCATTGTCCGGCAGGTATTCGAACAGCGTCGGCGGCGGCTCGCCGGGCTTTCTTCCGGTGAGGTAGCGCGAATAGTTCTCGATGCCCGCACAGGAACCCGTGGCCATCATCATCTCGATGTCGAACATGGTGCGCTGCTCGAGGCGCTGGGCCTCCAGCAACCGGCCTGCGTTGTTGAACTCGGCAAGCCGGTTGCGCAGGTCGTTCTTGATGCGGCTCACCGCCTGTTCCAGCGTGGGCTTGGGCGTCACGTAATGCGAGTTGGAATAGATCTTGATCTGATCCAGCTCCGCCGCCTTCTGTCCGGTGAGCGGATCGAACTCGGAGATCGTCTCGATCTCGTCGCCGAACAGCGAGATGCGCCAGGCGCGGTCTTCGAAGTGGGAGGGGAAGAGCTCGATGGTATCGCCGCGCACCCGGAAGGTTCCGCGCACGAAGTTGCCGTCATTGCGCTTGTAGTGAAGCGCCACGAGGTCGGCGAGCAACTGACGTTGCGGGGTGCGGTCGCCCTTCTTCAGCTGGAAGGCCATGGCGGAATAGGTTTCGACGTCGCCGATGCCATAGATGCAGGAGACGGAGGCCACCACGATCACGTCATCGCGCTCGAGCAGCGAGCGCGTGGCCGAGTGGCGCATGCGGTCGATCTGCTCGTTGATGGCGGATTCCTTCTCGATGTAGGTGTCGCTGCGCGCCACGTAAGCCTCGGGCGTGTAGTAGTCGTAGTAGGAAACGAAATACTCCACGGCGTTTTCGGGAAAGAAGCTCTGGAACTCGCCATAGAGCTGGGCGGCCAGCGTCTTGTTGGGCGCGAGGATGAGGGCCGGGCGCTGCGTGGCCTCGATCACCTTGGCGACCGTGAAGGTCTTGCCAGAGCCGGTTACCCCTAAGAGCACCTGGTCACGCTCCAGCGCCGTGATGCCGTTGACGAGCTCCCGGATGGCGGTGGGCTGGTCGCCCTTCGGCTCGAACTCCGAGACGGACTTGAAGGGGCGGCCGCCGTCCGACTTCGGCGGCTTGGGCGGCTTGAGCGGCGTGAAGCTTGGCAGCGGCACGAATTCCGGCCGCAGCGGGCCCAAGCCCCCGGTGATCGATTCGGCGGCGTCGAAATCGAGCGGCTGCGGGGCTTCCGCGAAACCGCCTTCCTGGCGTGAATGTCCCATGATCGGATGAATATAGGGCGGGGAGGGGTTGGGGGGAAGGGCGGCCCGCAGCCCTGGTTCCCGCAATAGCCAAAGCCTGCGGCTTCTGGCATGAGTGCGGCCCATGAAAAATGCTCCCATCGCCGTGCCGGGCCTGCTGTGCATGAGCCGCCCGGCGGCAAGCTCGGCCTGGACGGCACGATGATCGACCTCGCCTCCATCCGCCTCAACTAAACGAGAGACCGCATGCCCTCCCTCATGTCCCCCTACGTGCTTCCCATCCTGATGCTGATCGCATCGAACGTGTTCATGACCTTCGCCTGGTATGGCCACCTGCACTATACCAACAAGCCGCTGTGGGCGGCGGTGATGGCCAGCTGGGGCATCGCCTTCTTCGAGTACTGGCTCGCCGTGCCCGCCAACCGCATCGGCTACCAGGTCTATAACGCCGCCGAACTCAAGACCATGCAGGAGGTCATCACCTTCGTCGTGTTCTCGATCTTCTCGGTGTTCTATCTCGGCCAGGCCATCACCGTGAACCACATCATCGGCTTCGCGCTGATCTGTGCCGGCGCCTTCTTCGTCTTCCGGGCATGAACTATCGCCACGCCTACCATGCTGGAAACCATGCCGACGTGCTGAAGCACGTGGTGCTGGCGCGCCTGATGGAACACATGAAGAAGAAGGACAAGCCGTTCCGCGTCATCGACGCGCATGCCGGTATCGGGCTTTATGACCTCGCAGGGATCGAGGCAGGCAAGACCGGCGAATGGGAAGGCGGCATCGGCAAGCTCGCCCAACCGTTCAGCGCGGAGATCGAGGCGCTGCTGGCGCCCTATCGCGCGGTGATCGCGGCGCTCAATCCGCAGGGCGGGCTTCGCTATTATCCGGGCTCGCCGGAACTGGCGCTCCGCCTGATGCGCGCCAATGACCGGCTGGTCGCCAACGAACTTCACCCGGAGGACGCGATCGCGCTGGAGCAGCAGTACCTTTACGATCCGCGCTGCGAGGTGACTGCGCTCGATGCCGAGACCTGCCTCAAGGCGAAGCTGCCGCCCCCGGAGCGGCGTGGCGTCATCCTCGTCGACCCACCCTATGAAGTGAAGACCGAGGCGGAGAAGACGCTGCGCATGCTGGCGCATGGCGTGCGCCGCTTCGCGCAAGGCGTGTTCGTCGTCTGGTATCCGCTGAAGGCCGATGCCACGGCGGAAACGGTGCTGGCGGGTGTGAAGGAACTCGGCGTGCCGGCGACACTCAAGGTGCAGATGCGGGTGCGCGAGGCCTTCTCGGGCGGTGGGCTGGCGGGCTCCGGCCTCATAATCCTCAATACGCCGTGGACGCTCGACACGGAGCTGAAGGCGCTGGTGCCCGCACTCGCGGAGCGGCTGGGGATCGGCAGCTGGGGCCAGGCCGAGGTGTCATGGCTCAACTCTCCCACCTGAAGTTGCCACGATCTCCGATCATGGCGTGGGGTCCACCGCCAGCCGCGTAACTACCCGCTGGTGGGCAGTTCTTGGACATGGCAATGTCCGAAAAAACACATGGCCTGCCGCAGAGCCGGGCTTGGTGATCCCGGGGTGAGTGACTGATGGCGAAGCGGCCAACCTATCTGCAATACGCGAATGATGAAGTTCCGCCGCCGCTGTCGATCGCCATCCTGGCCTTCCAGCACTCGGCCATCGTCCTCATCAACCTCGTCTATGTCGTGATCATCACCAAGTCGCTGAACCTCTCGGCGTCTGATCAGTTCGCCATGCTGTCGACCACGCTGCTGGTCTGCGGCATCGCCACGGCGCTGCAGGCGAAGTTCGGCAACGGGCTGCTTATCGTCTTCCACCCCAACCCGATCTATATTCCGCTGATCATCGCCGCGGGGCTGAGCACGGGTCCGGGCGGCATCGCCATGCTGCTGGTCACCGCCGGTGTCATGCAGTTCGTGTTCGGTTCGCTGGTGCGCAAGCTGCGCGTCTTCTTTCCGCCCGAAGTGTGCGGAGTGGTCGTCATCATGCTCGGCGTGTCGCTGCTGCCGGGCACGCTGCGCGGCATCGTCACGCAGTCGAACGAGAGCAACCTCGTGCATGTCGACACGGCGGGGCTGGTGGTGGCCATCATCACGCTCGCCGTTGCGGCTGCCGGTTCGGTGTGGCTCAAGGGCATGGCGCGGTTCTTCTCGCTGCTGCTCGGCTGCCTTGCCGGACTGATCGTCGCGTGGCTGTTCGGCATCTGGCACTTCGGAGAGGCCAAGTCGGGTCTCGACGTGCCGGCTTTCGCGCTGCCCAGCATCCACCTGCCGGGCTTCACCTTCAGCGCGGGCCTCGTCTACCTCGCCATCGTCGCGGCCTTGGTGAACGTGGTCGACGAGCTCGGCGTGCTGATCGGTACCGAGCGGCTGGACGATGCCGACTGGCAGCTTCCGAAATTCACCAAGATGTCGCTGGGCCTGCAGGCCTCCGGCCTGTTCACGGCGCTGTCGGGTGCGCTGGGCGGCGCGGCCATGGGCATGTCCTCCGCCAACCTGAGCCTTGCCTATGCCACGGGCGTCACGTCGCGTGTCGTTGCGATGGCGGCGGGTGCCATCCTTGTCGGCGTCACCTTCGTGCCGCTGGCGCTGAAGCACGTTCTGTCGCTACCCGATGCCGTGGTGGCGGGCATCCTGTTCTATGCGGCGTGCTATTTCGTTGTGTCCGGCGCTGAACTTGCCCTGTCGCGGATGCTGTCGCCGCGTCGCTCGCTGGTGATCGGGCTTTCGGTCGGGGTGGGCGTCTTGCTGCAGTCGTCGCCGACCCTCACTGCGCGCTTCGCAGGCACATCGCTTGAGCATGTGCTGGCGCCGATGACATTCGCCACCATCGTGGCCATCGTGCTGAACCTCATCATGCGGATCGGCATCCGCCAGACGGAGACGATGACCTTCAGTGGCGCCGCAGACAGCGCCAATGCGGGTGATATCCTCGAGAGCCTGGGCGAGCGCTGGGGCCTGCACCGCCAGACAGGAGTGCGTGCCGCAGCGGCGATGAGCGAGATGCTCGACCTGCTCGGCGCCGTCGCCACGGGACCGATTGACTGCACGATCGCCTACAACGAACTCTTCCTCACCATGAACTTTGTCTATGACGGCCCGCCCCTTGTCATTCCCGAGAGGGCGCCCACTGCCGATGATCTCTCCGACGCGCCGGACGGCGTCCTGCAAATGGGTGCATGGATCGTCCGTAAGCTCACGGACCACATGAGGATCTCGGCGGCCGGGCAGAAGCAGCAGGTTCACATGGGCTTCGAGTGCTGATTTCCCACGGGCCATGGGCGCCATGTTCATGATGCCCGGGTGGGACCCGAGCATCTTCCGTCGCAGCCATCAAAACCGATCGCCGGGTCAAGTGTTCAACCCGACGATCATGATGTCATGCGAATGTGCAGTGCTCAGTGCGCCGAGGAAATCGCCGCGTTGAGTTCCTGGTATTCCGCGCAGGTCGTGCCGCAGCTTTTCGCGATCTCGGACAGCTGGTTCATCGCGAGGTCGACGCGGCCTGCAGCCAGGTAGCCTTCGCCCAGATATTCGCGGGCGAGGTTGAAGTTGGGGTCAATCGCCAGCGCCCTCGAATAATAGGTGATGCCAATGTCGAGGCGGCCAGCCTTGCGGTTGGAATAGCCAAGATAGTTGAGGACGCGCGGATCCTGCTGGTCCTGAATGGTCGAGAGCACCTCGATCGCCCAGTCATAACGGGCTTCCTTGGCCAGCGCGCGGCCCTGCTGGTAAAGTTCCTCGTCGGGCAGGATGCCGGACTGGACCTTGACGCATTTCTTGGTCTTCTTGTTCCACACTTCGCCCGTCTTGCAGCCCTTGGTGGTGGGCGAGGCGTTGCCGCCACCGCTGCTGCCTGAGCTGCTTCCGCTGCTGCCGCCAGCGGCGAAGGCGGGGGCGGCAAGGGCGATGAGGGCGGCAAGGGCGACTGGGACGATGCGAGACATGGTGACCTCCTGGGGTTTGGATCTGCACTTGATACGCTGCCGGATGCCCGGCCATTCCACACGATTTGGTGATCAGCCCGGCGAGTCTGGCGTCCAGCGGTAGATCCACTCGAGCCGGCGCAGCGCAAGGGAGGGGCCGGACAGGCGCAGCGTGAGGTTGCGGCCCGCCGCGACGATGCCCGAGGCATGGTAGATGCGGCTCATGCTGCGCGACTGCTGCTGGATTTTTGCGGTGCGCGCGCGGCGTTGGCGCTCATAGGCGCGGAAGGCGGCGGCCAGGTCCTGCCCACGGGCCGTTTCGCGCGACAGCACCACGGCATCCTCCAGCGCCATCACGGCGCCCTGCGCGAGGAAGGGCAGGGTGGCGTGTGCAGCATCGCCCAGCAGCGCCAGGCGCCCCCTCGTCCACTGCGGCAACGGTGGCAGATCGGCGCCGGGCCAGCGCATCCATGAGGCGGGCGCGGCGAGCAGCAGGGCCAATTCCACGCAGGTGCCGGGCAGGCGCTTCGGTACCTCGCCTGAGTGGGCAGGCGTCTTCCAGCCCTCGTCGGGCAGCTGGCCGTCCACCGCCACGACGATGTTGAAATTGCGCCAGTTCGACACCGGGTAATGCACCACATGCGCTCCGGGGCACAGCCACAGCGTCACGCAGTCCGGCTCGATCTCCGGCGGCACGCGCTGCAGCGGGATCAGGGCCCGGTAGACGATCACGCCGCGAGTCGTGGGGGTGACATCGCCTGCAACCGCGGCGCGGAGCGCGGAGCGGATGCCGTCCGCCGCCACCACCGCAGCGCCTGTCGCGGAGGACCCGTCGGCGAAGTCGAGGCGGGCTGCCTCGCCCGCGTCCTCAATGCCGGTGGCGCGTTTGCCCGTGTTGAGTTCGATGGCGAAACTGCGCTTCGCCGATGCCACGAGCCCGGCCAGCAGGTCCGCCCGGTGGCAGACGCGGTAGGGGGCGCCGAAGCGATCCTCGAAGGTCTTGCCCAGCCGGATGCGCTGCAGGATGGCACCGGACAGGCCATCCCGCACGTGGATTTCCGAGGGTATGACGCAGGAGGGCTCGACGGCCTCCCACGCGCCCAGCGCCTTGAGGGCGCGGACCCCGTTGGGCGACATCTGCAGGCCTGCGCCGATCTCCTCAAAGCCTGCCGCCTGCTCGAACAGGCGCACGGGCATGCCCTGCCGGGCCAGCCCGAGGGCGGCAGCCAGTCCGCCGATGCCGCCGCCGGCGATGAGGATGGGGTGGTCGTTCATGGCGGGGGTTCTAGTGCGATTTGGCGCCCGGTGGAATGTCCTGCGACAATCCCTTCCCTTCCGCTGACCCACGCATGCGTGGGAGAGGGTGACAGGAATTGATTGTGGCTTGCCCCAGCGCCTGCTTGCGCCTATTCAGCCCGAAAAATCGAAAGGTTACCGCCATGGGCTTCATCTCCGATTCGCTGAACCGCATCCAGCCGTCCGCCACCATCGCCATCTCCAACAAGGCAATGCAGCTGAAGGCGGAGGGCAAGAACGTGATCGGCCTGGCCGCGGGAGAGCCCGACTTCGACACGCCGCAGAACATCAAGGACGCGGCGATCAAGGCGATCCAGGCGGGCAAGACCAAGTACACCGCCGTTGATGGCATCGCTGAGCTCAAGAAGGCGATCGTCGACAAGTTCAAGCGCGAGAACAACCTCGACTACAATGTGAGCCAGGTGTCGGTCGGCACCGGCGGCAAGCAGGTGCTGTTCAACGCGCTGATGGCCACCGTGAACCCCGGCGACGAGGTGATCGTGCCCGCACCCTACTGGGTGAGCTACCCCGACATCGTGATGCTGGCCGGCGGCACGCCGGTGTTCGTCGCGGGCAAGGTGGAGAACGGCTTCAAGCTGCAGGCCGCCGACCTCGAGAAGGCGATCACGCCGAAGACCAAGTGGCTGATCCTCAACTCGCCGTCGAACCCGTCCGGTGCTGCCTACTCGCACGCCGAACTGAAGGCCTTGACCGACGTGCTGCTGAAGCACCCGCGTGTCTGGGTGCTGTCCGACGACATGTATGAGCACCTCGTCTATGACGACTTCCAGTTCACCACGCCCGCCCAGGTGGAGCCCAGGCTCTATGACCGTACGCTGACCATGAACGGCGTGTCCAAGTCCTATTGCATGACGGGCTGGCGCATCGGTTATGGCGCGGGACCGGAGCAGCTCATCAAGGCGATGAGCAAGCTGCAGTCGCAGTCGACGTCGAACCCGTCGTCCATCGCCCAGTGGGCAGCGGTCGAGGCGCTCAACGGGCCGCAGGGCTTCATCGACGACAACAACAAGGTGTTCAAG